>NZ_JBEOSV010000016.1:0-132719 GCF_040303245.1 Kitasatospora sp. NPDC096077
GGTTACATTCCGAACCCGGAAGCTAAGCCTCACAGCGCCGATGGTACTGCAGGGGGGACCCTGTGGGAGAGTAGGACGCCGCCGAACAATCATTCCAAAAAGACCCCCTCCCATTCGGGAGGGGGTCTTTTTGCGTTACCCTCTGCCAATGCAGAACCTGACCCTGACCTGGCAGAGTGCCGGGGGTGCCGCCGTCGTCCTCTACGGAGGTGCGTACGCCGCCGCGAGGGTCCGGAAACCGGGGGCCTCGGCCCTGCTGCGGGAGGCCGGCACGCTGTTGGCGCTGTTCGCGCTCTGGCAGCTGGTGGGGCACCTGTCGGTGATGAGCGCCGACCACGCGCTGGACCGGGCGAGTTGGATCCACCGGACCGAGCGCTCGCTGGGGCTGCCGGACGAGGCGGCCTGGCAGGCGGCCGTCACACCGCATCCGGTGCTGGTGCGACTGGCGAACTACTACTACGCGGTCATGCACTTCGCCGTGATGCTGGGCGTGCTGCTCTGGGTCTTCCTGCGGCACCGGGAGCGTTACGCGTGGGTGCGCAACACGGTGGTGATCACCACCGCGGTCTGTCTGCTGGTGCAGTTCGTCCCGGTGGCGCCGCCGCGGATGCTGCCGCAGAGCGGCTTCGTCGACGTGGCCGCGGAGTACGGGCAGTCGGTGTACGGCGGCGCGGTCGGCGGGGTGGTGGTGGCCGATCAGCTGTCGGCGATGCCGTCGGTGCACGTCGCCTGGTGCGTGCTGGCGGCGGTCGCGGTGGTGCGGGTGTCGCGGAGCCCGTTCCGCTGGGCGGTGCTGCTGCACCCGGTGCTGACGGTCGCGGTGGTCGTGGTGACGGCCAACCACTTCTGGGCGGACGGCATCGTCGCGGTCGCGATCCTGCTGTTCGCCTACGCCGTCCTGGCCCTGGCGGCCCGGGCGGTGGCACGGCGACGGGGCCGGGGCGCCGTCGAGACGGAGCTCCGACCCCGCGCCGGTGCCGAGGAGCGGCCCCGGCAGGTCACTTGACCGGCAGGGCGACCTTCCCCCAGGAGCCGTTGCTCAGTGCGGAGGTGGCCCAGTACCAGGCGACCAGCCCGGCGACCGCCGCGACCCAGCCGGCGGCCTTGGCCAGGCCGCTGTAGCCGCCGAGGACGGCGATCGCGTTCAGCACCAGGGCGACCGTGAACAGCCCGTAGACGGCGCGGCTGAACAGGCCCGCCCCCCAACTGGCCGCCGTGAGGCTGAGGGCGAGCAGGGCCCACAGCAGCAGGAACAGGCCCGCGGCGTTCTTGCCGGCGCCGCCCGCCACCGACCAGGTCGCCCAGAAGGCGCCGAGGCTGGTGAAGGCGGTCCCGGTGAAGCCCTCGCCGCCGCGGAGCTGCCAGAGGCCCGCGACGAAGAGGGTGATGCCGCCGAGGACATGGGCGAGGTGGGCCGCGTCCCCGGCGCCGGTGCCGTGCAGGACCCCGGTGGAGAGCAGACCGTAGGCGAGAAGTGTGAGGCCGAGGGCGAGGTAGCCGAGGTTACCCGCGTCGGCTCCGGTGGAGCGGGCGTTCGTTGCCCCGGTAGCGTCGTTGCTCACCGGAGGCTCCTTTCACTCTGGGCGCGCGCAGGGCGCAGTGACGCTCGGTGATGTCGGTGACGGGGGATGCGCGCGACCGCGCCGAGGGCGCACGGCGGTGGGCCGTGCGCGGGCAGCGGTCAGAAGTGAGGTCAGCAGTGGTGGGCCGGCGGAGAGCCGCTGGGCACGTCCTCGCCGGGGGATTCCCCGGCGAGATCGGTGTACCCGGCACCCGCTCGCTTGTACCCTTGTGAAGATAACAATTCGTGACGGCGTCAGTTGTGGGGAGAGTTCACGACTGACGCTGGGTCGGCACCCGCAGGGTCAGGATCGCCATGTCGTCGGAGGGCGGTTCCGGAGCGAAGCGCTCGACCGCGCGCTGCACCCGCATGGCGACCGCGCCGGCGGTCAGGCCGGTGCAGCCGGTGAGCACCTCGGCGAGGCCGTCGTCGCCCAACATCCGCCGCCCCTCCCGGCGTTCGGTCACGCCGTCGGTGACGCAGAGCAGCACCTCGCCGGGGGAGAGCACCAGGCGCTCGGCGGTGAGTTCGAGGTCGTCCATGACGCCGAGCAGCGGCTGCGGGGTGGCGGCCCGGTCGACCTGGCCGTCGGTGCGCAGGCGCAGCGGGAGCGGGTGGCCTGCGCAGACCAGGGACAGTTCGGTGCTGCCGTCCGGGCGGGGTGTCAGTTCGCCGTAGAGCAGGGTGAGGAAGCGGCTGCGCGCACCCTCGTCCAGGATGGCCGCGTTGAGCCGGCGCAGCACCTGCGGGGCGTCCAGGCCCTCGCGGGCGAGCAGGCGCAGCGAGTGCCGGGCCAGGCCGGTGACGGAGGCGGCCTCGGGGCCGGTGCCGCAGACGTCGCCGATGGCGAAGCCGTAGGTGCCCTCACGGATGGTGAACAGGTCGTAGAAGTCGCCGCCGACCTCGTTGCCCTCGCCCGCGGCCTGGTAGTAGACGTCCACCTCGACGCCGGGGATCTCGGGCAGGTCCGGCGGCAGCAGGCTGCGCTGCAGGGCCTGGCTGGTGGCGGTGCGCTCGGAGTAGAGCCGGGAGTTGTCGAGGGCGAGGGCGGCCCGGCGGGAGAGGTCCTCGGCGAGTTCGAGGATCTCCTGGCGGAACCGGACGCCGGCCGGGACGCCGAGCGCGAGCAGCCCGATGACCCGGTTGCGGGCGGTCAGCGGCAGTACGACGGTCTCGCCGAGCAGTCCGGCGAGTTCGGGGCTGTCGGTGAGGCCGCCCGCCCCGGCGGTCTCGGCGGGCGCGGTCCAGAAGCGCACCCCGTGGGTGGGGCCGGCCTCGGGGGCGGGGGTCTTGTCGAGCAGGTCGCGCAGCGGGTCGATCCGGTCCTCGTCCTCGTGCAGGACGAAGGCGAGGCCGGCCGAGGAGCTGTGGTCGCCGTTGGTGTAGACGGCGCACCAGGAGGCGAGGGTGGGGACGGCCATCTGGGCCATCAGCGCGAGGGTCTGCTCGTGTTCGAGGGTGCCGGCCAGCAGGTCGGAGGCCTCGACGAGGAAGGAGAGCGAGCCGCGGCGCAGTCGTTCGAGCTCGGTCAGCCGGGTGCTCTCGACGGCCAGGGCGACCCGGTCGGCGGCGAACTGAAGGCGCAGCGCGTCCTCGTTGTCGTAGCGGCCGGGGGCGGTGGTGGCGATGCCGAGCGAGCCGATCAGGCGGCCCTCGACCTTGAGCGGGACGGTGACCAGGGAGCGCATCCCGCTGCCGGAGAGCAGGGGCAGGCCGGTGGGGCGGGCGGCGAGGTCCTCGTGCACCGAGGGCAGCCGGGCGGAGTCGTAGCGGTTGCCGGTGCCGACCGGGAAGCGGGTGTGCCGGCGGTGTCCGGTGGTCAGGCCGGTGGCGGCGCGGACCTCGAACTCGGTCTCGTCGTCGGTGGTGAGCAGCAGGTAGGCGGCGTCGGCGTCGAGCAGGTCGCGGGCGCGGTCGACGGTGCGCTGGAGCAGGGTGTCGAGGTCGTCGGTGGCGACCGGGGCGGCCAGCAGGTCGAGCCGGGGTCCGGCCGGGTCGGGGCGCTCGCCGGGCAGGGCCCGGGCGGGGGAGCGCAGCACGGCGCGGTCGGGTTCGAGGACGAGCAGACAGAGGGTGGAGGGGACGCCCTCGGTGTCGCGCACCCGGACCTGGACGCCGTAGACCTCGACCTCCTCGCCGTCGGGGCGCCGTACCCCGTAGCCGCCCTCCCAGCGGGCCAGCCGGAGGGTGTCGGTGAGGCCGAGGCCGGGGGACTGCGGCCAGACCGCGAGGTCGGCCCAGGGGCGGCCGAGGACGGCGGCGGCGGGGTGGCGGAAGAGGGCCTCGGCGTCCGGGTTCCAGGCCAGGACGCGGCCGTCCTCGTCGAGCTGGACGACGGCGACGTGCACCGGTCCGGGGCCGCTGGGCAGGTCGCTGCCGGGGGTGGCGGGCACGGCGTAGCGGGTGCCGACCACGTGGGCGGGCAGGGCGAGGCGGAACCAGACGGTCTTCTGCCCGGCCGCGTACTCGACGCCCCAGCGTTCGGCGAGGGCGGAGCACATCAGCAGGCCGCGGCCGCCCTCGCCGTCGGGGTCGGCGTAGCGGTCGGAGCGGGCGACGGGCCCGTCGCCGAGGGAGGGCAGTCCGCGTTCGGGGTGGTGGTCGGTGACCTCGATCCGGACGGTCTCCTCCTCGCGCAGGCAGCACACCTCGGCGGCGGTGCCGGCGTGCACGACCGCGTTCGTGACCAGTTCGCTGACCAGCACGACGGCGTCGTCGACGACCTCGGGCAGACCCCAGCCGAGCAGCGCGTCCCGAACGAAGCCCCGGGCGGCGGCCGCGGACCGGCCGTCGGGGTCGAAGGTGGCGGCTGCGCGCGCGGTGACCACGTTGCCACTTCTCCTCTACTGCTCTGGCCCTGACTGTCCGGGGCTCGGCGCCGACCTCCCCGTGCGCGCCGTCGGGGGTGGGCGGCGGCGCTGGGTCGGGTCGTGGCCCGGTGCAGCGCTCCACCCTACTTTCCGCTTGGTTCCCCGTGGGGGCGGGGCTGTGAAACAGGCACCTGAGGGTGATTCTGCCCACCTGTTTCGGACGGTGCGGGGACAACCGGGCGCAACCGGCCGTATACCCGGCGTGGGTGCTGCCAGACTGGGGGGTCCGCGACGGCCGGTGGGAGCAGTACGGTCGTGTGGGTGCCGGTGGGCCGCGAGGGCCGGCCGGTGCAGCCCAGCCGGGCCGGTGCCCGGGCCCGTGCCGTGCCGGCGCGGCGGTCACCGGACAGTTCACACGATGTGGGAGGGGCCCGTTGAGTTCGGCCACCAAGGACGCAACCAAGGACGCCACCGGTACGACGCCGCCCGCGCCGCGCGGCGGTCGGTCCGGAGCGGTGCCGCGGATCGCGGCGGGCCGGCGGTCGGGCTCGGGCCACAACCGCAGCGCGGAGCCGGCCGAGCTGCGCAAGCTGCTGGCGGCGCTGACCGCGATGCGGGACGGCAACTTCCGCCGCCGGATGACCGTGCCGGGGGACGGGCCGCTGGCGGAGATCGCCGCGGTGTTCAACGAGGTCGCCGAGCGCAACCAGCACCTGACCGGTGAACTGGCCCGGGTGCGGCGGGCGGTGGGTCGCGAGGGCCGGCTGAACGAGCGGCTGGAGACCGGCGCGGGCGAGGGCGCCTGGATGGCGGCGGTCGACAACTGCAACGCGCTGATCGACGACCTGGCCCGCCCGATGGCCGAGGTGGGCCGGGTGCTGAGCTCGATCGCCGAGGGCGACCTGGACCAGAAGATGGAGCTGCGCTCGCTGCACAGCAACGGGGTGAGCCACCCGCTGCGCGGCGAGTACCTGAAGATCGGCCGGACCGTCAACGGGCTGGTGGACCAGCTCTCGGAGTTCACCGACGAGGTGACCCGGGTGGCCCGTGAGGTGGGCACCGAGGGCAAGCTCGGCGGGCAGGCCAAGGTCCGCAGCGTGTCCGGCAGTTGGAAGGACCTGGCGGACTCGGTCAACACCATGGCGGGCCGGCTCACCGCGCAGGTGCGCAACATCGCCCAGGTGACCACGGCGGTGGCCAAGGGCGACCTGTCCCGCAAGGTGACCGTCGACGTGGCCGGCGAGATGCTGGAGCTGAAGAACACCGTCAACACGATGGTGGACCAGCTGAACGGCTTCGCGGCGCAGGTCACCACGGTGGCCCGGGACGTCGGCACCGAGGGCCGACTGGGCGGTCAGGCGCAGGTGCCGGGCGTGGCCGGGGTGTGGCGGGAGTTGACCGATTCGGTGAACTTCATGGCCGACAACCTGACCGGCCAGGTCCGCAACATCGCCCAGGTGACCACGGCGGTGGCGCGCGGGGACCTCTCGCAGAAGATCGAGGTGGACGCGCGCGGCGAGATGCTGGAGCTGAAGAACACCATCAACACGATGGTCGACCAGCTCTCCGGCTTCGCCGAGCAGGTGACCCGGGTGGCCCGCCAGGTGGGCACCGAGGGGCGGCTGGGCGGCCAGGCCCAGGTGCCCTGGGCGGCCGGGGTGTGGCGGGACCTGACCGACAACGTCAACTTCATGGCGAACAACCTCACCGATCAGGTGCGCAACATCGCCCAGGTGACGACCGCGGTCGCCAAGGGCGATCTGTCGCAGAAGATCCAGGTGGACGCGCGCGGGGAGATCCTGGAGCTGAAGAACACCATCAACACGATGGTCGACCAGCTCTCCGCCTTCGCCGACGAGGTGACCCGGGTGGCCCGGGACGTCGGCACCGAGGGGATCCTGGGCGGTCAGGCGAGCGTGCCCGGGGTGTCCGGCACCTGGAAGGACCTGACCAACTCGGTCAACCTGATGGCCAACAACCTGACCAGCCAGGTCCGCAGCATCGCCGAGGTGACCACGGCGGTGGCGCGCGGCGACGTGTCCAAGAAGATCACCGTCGACGCCCGGGGCGAGATCCTGGAGCTGGTGACGACCGTCAACACCATGGTCGACCAGCTGTCGGCGTTCGCCGACGAGGTGACCCGGGTCGCCCGCGAGGTGGGCACCGAGGGCATCCTGGGCGGTCAGGCCCGGGTGCGCGGGGTGTCGGGGATCTGGAAGGACCTGACCGACAACGTCAACTTCATGGCGTCGAACCTGACCGGACAGGTGCGCAACATCGCCGAGGTCGCCTCCGCGGTGGCCCGCGGTGACCTCTCCAAGAAGATCACCATCGACGCCCAGGGCGAGATCGCGACCCTGGCCGGGACCCTGAACACCATGGTCGACCAGCTGTCGGCCTTCGCGGTCGAGGTCACCAGGGTGGCCCGCGAGGTCGGCACCGACGGAACCCTGGGCGGCCAGGCGAGCGTGCCGGGCGTGGCCGGCATCTGGAAGGACCTGACCGACAACGTCAACCAGATGGCCAACAACCTCACCGGCCAGGTCCGCAACATCGCGCTGGTGATCACGGCGGTCGCCCGCGGCGACCTCTCGCAGAAGATCGACGTCGACGCGCGCGGCGAGTTCCTCCAGCTCAAGACCAACATCAACACCATGGTCGACCAGCTCTCGGCCTTCGCCGACGAGGTCACCCGGGTCGCCCGCGAGGTCGGCACCGACGGACGGCTCGGCGGCCAGGCCCGGGTGCCCGGGGTGGACGGCACCTGGCAGGACCTGACCGAGTCGGTGAACGAGCTGGCCAACAACCTGACCCGGCAGGTGCGCGCGATCGCCCAGGTCGCCACCGCGGTGACCAGGGGCGACCTGAGCCTGCGGATCGACGTGGACGCCGCCGGGGAGCTCGACGAGCTCAAGGACAACATCAACCAGATGATCGCCAACCTGCGCGAGACCACCCGCACCAACCAGGAGCAGGACTGGCTCAAGACCAACCTGGCCCGGATCTCCGGCCTGCTCCAGGGCCGCCGGGATCTGGAGGCGGTGGCCTCGCTGATCATGACCGAGCTGACCCCGGTGGTCTCCGCCCAGCACGGCGCCTTCTTCCTGGCCCAGCCGGCCGGCCGGACCGCCGAACTGATCACCGAGGACGACGACGAGAACGACACCGTGCTGCGGCTGATCGGCAGCTACGGCTACCAGCGGCGGGCGATGCCGACCACCTTCCGGCCGGGCGAGTCGCTGATCGGCCAGTCGGCGGTGGAGAAGCGGGCGATCATCGTCAAGGAGGCGCCGCCCGGGTACCTCAAGATCGCCTCCGGTCTGGGCGAGGCCTCGCCGACCCACATCGTGGTGCTGCCGGTGCTGTTCGAGGGCCGGCTGCTGGGCGTGATCGAACTGGCCACCTTCAGCTCCTTCACCACCGTCGCACTGGACTTCCTCAACCAGATCGCCGACCTGATCGGCGTCACCGTGAACACCATCAGCGTCAACACCAAGACCGAGGGCCTGCTGCTGGAGTCCCAGCGGCTCACCGCCGAACTCTCGATGCGCTCGGCCGAGTTGGAGGCGCGCCAGGAGGAACTGGAGCGCACCAACGAGGAGTTGCAGGAGAAGGCGGAGCAACTCGCCCAGCAGAACCGCGACATCGAGATCAAGAACAGCGAGATCGAGGAGGCCCGGCAGGTGCTGGAGGAGCGCGCCGAGCAGCTCGCCCTGGCCTCCCGGTACAAGAGCGAGTTCCTCGCCAACATGTCGCACGAGCTGCGCACCCCGCTCAACTCGCTGCTGATCCTGGCCAAGCTGCTGTCCGACAACAACGAGGGCAACCTCTCGCCCAAGCAGGTCGAGTTCGCCGACACCATCCACGGCGCCGGCTCCGACCTGCTCCAGCTGATCAACGACATCCTCGACCTGTCCAAGGTCGAGGCCGGCAAGATGGACGTCCGCCCGGCCCGGATCGCCCTGGTCCAGCTGGTCGACTACGTCGAGGCGACCTTCCAGCCGGTCGCCCTCGACAAGAACCTGGACTTCGCGGTCCGGGTCTCGCCGGTCCTGCCGGTCACCCTGCACACCGACGAGCAGCGGCTCCAGCAGGTGCTGCGCAACCTGATCTCCAACGCCGTCAAGTTCACCGAGACCGGCGGCGTGGACTTCTCGATCAGCGCGGCCGGCCGGGACGTCCCCCAGCACGTGCGCGAGCGGTTGCTGGAGTTCGGCTCGATCCAGGGCCCGGACGACGAGCTGATCGCCTTCTCGGTCTCCGACACCGGCATCGGCATCCCCAGCAACAAGCTGCGGGAGATCTTCGAGGCGTTCAAGCAGGCCGACGGCACCATCAGCCGCAAGTACGCCGGGACCGGCCTCGGGCTGTCCATCAGCCGCGAGATCGCCCGGCTGCTCGGCGGTGAGATCCATGCCGAGAGCGAGCTGGGCAAGGGCTCGACCTTCACGCTCTACCTGCCGCTGCGCACCGACGCCCCGGACGCCGCTGAGCGGTCGGCCGAGCGCCCGGGCGCGGCGGGCCAGTCCGTGCTGCGCGCCTCGGTCGGGGTGACCCCGGTGGGCCTGCCGGTGCCGGTCGGCGAGAGTCCGGCCGACCACTGGGCCCAGGAGGTCCGGGAGCTGGCCGAGGAGCGCCGCCGCGGCGTGGTGGAACGCCGTCGCAACGCCGCGCTGGAGAGCGCCGCGGCGCCCCGGGCGGTGGAGCCCGTCCAGCCCCGGCCGGCCCGCGGCGACACCCGCTTCGACGGCCAGCAGGTGCTGATCGTGGACGACGACGTGCGCAACGTGTTCGCCCTGACCAGCGTGCTGGAGCAGCACGGGCTGACCGTCCTGTACGCGGAGAACGGCCGCGAGGGCATCGAGATGCTGGAGCAGCACGAGAACGTGGCGCTGGTCCTGATGGACATCATGATGCCGGAGATGGACGGCTACGCGACCACCGAGGCGATCCGCCGGATGCCCCAGTTCGCCGGTCTGCCGATCATCGCGCTGACCGCCAAGGCGATGAAGGGCGACCGGGAGAAGTCCCTGGAGGCGGGCGCCACCGACCACATCACCAAGCCGGTGGAGACCGACCACCTGCTGTCGGTGATGTCCGAGTGGTTGAACGGCGACCGCGCATGACGCCGGCGGCGGGCGTGAACTCCGATGCGGGCCCCGGGCTTCACGCCTGCCGGTCGGTCGGTTTGCTGGCGGTCGGGCCCGGGAACCCGGTAGGGTCACCGAGCGTTGCGAACAGTGACCGGACGGCGACACGCTGCTGAGCGTGCGCCGGAGCACTGGCTGAGCGCCGTTCCGGATCGGGTCACGACGGAGCGATGTGCCGGGCGAGGGGGTGCGGCTAGCATGACCGGGGTAGCGGTGGGCAGTACGCGGGTGCCCACACCGGGCGGCAGGCAGGCGACAGGAGGGCGAGCCCCGATGCAGAAGGCGAAGATCCTCCTGGTCGACGACCGGCCGGAGAACCTCCTGGCACTGGAGGCGATCCTCTCCGCCCTGGACCAGACGCTGGTGCGCGCCGCCTCCGGCGAGGAGGCGCTCAAGGCGCTGCTGACCGACGACTTCGCGGTGATCCTGCTGGACGTCCAGATGCCCGGGATGGACGGCTTCGAGACGGCCGCCCACATCAAGCGCCGCGAGCGCACCCGGGACATCCCGATCATCTTCCTCACCGCGCTCAACCACGGCCCGCACCACACCTTCCGCGGCTACGCGGCCGGCGCGGTGGACTACATCTCCAAGCCCTTCGACCCGTGGGTGCTGCGGGCCAAGGTCTCGGTCTTCGTCGACCTGTACGTCAAGAACTGCCAGCTGAAGGAGCAGGCCGCGCTGCTGCGGCTGCAGCTGGAGGCGGGCGGTGGCGAGCCGGCCCTCGGCGGGGCGCTGCTCGGCGAGCTGTCCGCGCGGCTGGCGGCGGTCGAGGAGCAGGCGGAGGCGCTGGGCAAGCAGCTGGACGGGGCGGAGGACGCCGGGGTGGCCGCCACCGCGACGCACCTGGAGCGCAAGCTCGTCGCCCTGCGCCGGGCCCTGGACGCGATGCGCCCCGGCAGCGCGTAGTCCCGCGGTACCGCGTTCACCCGTCCGGGTGGCCCACTGCTGCGGCCGGGTGAAACCCGGTCAGCGTGACGGAGTGTCTGCGACACGTCGGGGCGGCCCAGCTCGGCCGCGTGGGCACGGGTGGCCCGCCCCGGTAGGCTGCTGACCCATGGCCACTCGTACGCCCGGAAACGCCGCACGCAAACCGAGTCCGGGACCGTCCAAGAAGGCCGCGGCCAAGTCCCCGGGCAAGCCGCCCGCGAAGAAGGCGGCCGCCCGTCGGGCCCCCGCGAAGAAGGCGGCGGCAAGGTCGGCGCCGCCGCCCCCGCCGCGCCGGTCGGGGCTGATGAGCCTCCTCAACGCCCTGGCGAGCCCGATCGCGGCGATCTTCCGCGGCGTCGGCGACGGCGCCAAGAACCTCCACCCGGACCACCGCAAGGACGGTCTGGGACTGCTGCTGTTCGGCCTCGCGCTGGTGGTCGCCGGCGGCACCTGGTTCAGCTCGGAGGGCTGGCTGAACGGCGCGGCCACCGCCGTGGTGTCCGGGCTGTTCGGCCGGCTCGACGTCCTGGTGCCGTTCCTGCTGGCCGGGATCGCGATCCGGCTCTGGCGCCACCCGGAGCTGCCGGAGGCCAACGGCCGGATCGTGATCGGGCTGAGCACGCTGCTGGTCGGCGTCCTCGGCCTGGTCCACATCGGCTGCGGCGCGCCCACCATGGGCAGCGGCGCCACCCGGATAAGGGCGGCCGGCGGGATCATCGGCTGGGGCGCGTCCACCCCGATGATGGCCGCCGCCGGCGCGGTGCTGGCCGTGCCACTGCTCCTGCTGCTGGCCTTCTTCGGCCTGCTGGTGGTCACCGCCACCCCGGTCAACCGGATCGGCGAGCGGCTGCGCGGGGCGGCGATAAGGCTCGGGGTGATGGAGCCCGGGCCCGAGGACGAGCTGCGCTGGGGGCGCACGCCGGGGTACGAACCGTCCACCGACCCGCCGGAGGACGCCGACCCCGACGCGCTGCCGTACGCCGTGGACACCGACGGTGACGACCCGGTCGACGAGGTGGCCGCCCGCCGGCGCCGCCGTCGGCGCAAGCAGGACGTGCCGGACGAGCTGGACGAGTCGCCGCAGGCCCAGCGGGTCTCGCTGGACAAGGAGCCGCTGGACCCGTACGCCACCCGCGACCTGGCCGCCGGCGCGGCCGCCGACCTGGACGGTGCGCTGGTCTACGGCGTGCCCGCCTCCTCGGCGGTGGCCGACATGATGCACCAGGTCAAGGACCTGACCGCGGCGCCCGAGGAGTCCGCCGTCCCGGCCGCCCGCAACGGCGGCCCGGGCGCGCCCGCGGAGCACGGCCCGGCGCCGGTGCGGATGGAGCAGCTCCAGCTCGGCGAGGGCGTCACCTACGCGCTGCCCTCGCTCGACCTGCTGGAGCGCGGCGGCCCGGCCAAGGCCCGCAGCGCCCTCAACGACGAGGTGGTGGCCCAGCTCACCGGCACCTTCGCCGAGTTCAAGGTGGACGCCAAGGTCACCGGCTTCACCCGCGGCCCGACGGTCACCCGCTACGAGGTCGAGCTCGGCCCGGCGGTCAAGGTGGAGCGGATCACCGCGCTCGCCAAGAACATCGCGTACGCGGTGGCCAGCCCGGACGTGCGGATCATCAGCCCGATCCCGGGCAAGTCCGCGGTCGGCATCGAGATCCCCAACCGGGACCGGGAGATGGTCAACCTCGGCGACCTGCTGCGCTCGCGCACGGCCGCCGAGGACACCCACCCGATGGTCGTCGGCATGGGCAAGGACGTCGAGGGCCACTCCGTGATGGCCAACCTCGCCAAGATGCCGCACATCCTGGTGGCCGGCGCGACCGGCGCGGGCAAGTCCTCCTGCATCAACTGCCTGATCACCTCGATCCTCGCCCGGGCCACCCCGGACGAGGTGCGGATGGTGCTGGTCGACCCCAAGCGGGTCGAGCTGACCGCCTACGAGGGCATCCCGCACCTGATCACGCCGATCATCACCAACCCCAAGAAGGCCGCCGAGGCCCTCCAGTGGGTGGTGCGCGAGATGGACATGCGCTACGACGACCTCGCGGCGTTCGGCTTCCGGCACGTGGACGACTTCAACGCGGCGGTCAAGGCCGGCAAGGTCACCCCGCCGCTGGGCAGCGAGCGGGAGCTGCGGCCGTACCCGTACCTGCTGGTGATCGTCGACGAGCTGGCCGACCTGATGATGGTCGCGCCGCGCGACGTCGAGGACTCGGTGGTCCGGATCACCCAGCTGGCCCGCGCGGCCGGCATCCACCTGGTGCTCGCCACCCAGCGGCCCTCGGTGGACGTGGTCACCGGTCTGATCAAGGCCAACGTGCCGTCCCGGCTGGCCTTCGCGACCTCCGCGATGGCCGACTCCCGGGTCATCCTGGACCAGCCCGGCGCGGAGAAGCTGATCGGCAAGGGCGACGCGCTGTTCCTGCCGATGGGCGCCGGCAAGCCGGTCCGGATGCAGGGGGCGTTCGTCACCGAGGCGGAGATCGCCAGGGTCGTGCAGCACTGCAAGGACCAGCTGACCGCCGTCTACCGGGACGACGTGACGGTCGGCGGCGGGCCGAAGAAGGAGATCGACGAGGAGATCGGCGACGACCTGGACCTGCTGATCCAGGCGGCCGAGCTGGTGGTCTCCACCCAGTTCGGCTCGACCTCGATGCTCCAGCGCAAGCTCCGGGTCGGCTTCGCCAAGGCCGGCCGGCTGATGGACCTGATGGAGTCGCGCGGGATCGTCGGCCCGAGCGAGGGCTCCAAGGCCCGCGACGTGCTGGTGAAGCCGGACGAGCTGGACGGGGTGCTGCTGACCCTGCGGGGCTGAGCGGCGGCGCGGCCGGGCCGACGGGCCGTGCCCTCCGGGTGGGTTCACTCGTTCGGAGGAGGGTAGGCGCGGTGTGCGGAACCGAATGCCCGTAGGCCGCGTCCCAGGCCGGACAGCGCACTCCGGGTCCCCGCGCACGTCCCCGCTGACGGCCGGTCAGCGGGGGCCGGACCCCGGCCGGAACGGGCACGCGCATTCGGGCCCGTTCCGCTTGAGAAACGATCCGCCCACGCCCCTAGACTGTTCTCCAGCAGGTGGCCATCCGCTCGAAAGGCGTGCCCCGTGACCATCGGCAAGTCCTCCGACCGCGAGAACGCCCCGTCGTCCGTCGAGCCGACCGACGACGCGGTGCAGGCGGCCGATGCCCCGAGCATCGGCCGGGTGCTGTCCGCCGCCCGGATCGAGGCGGGACTCACGGTGGACCAGGTGAGTACCGCCACCCGGGTCCGGGTGCCGATCGTCCATGCCATCGAGGAGGACGACTTCGACCGGTGCGGCGGCGACTTCTACGCCCGCGGGCACATCCGCGCGATCGCCCAGGCGGTCGGCGCCGACGGCGAGGCGCTGGTCGCCCGCTACGACGCCGCGCACGGCGGCTCGCCGGCCTCCAGGAGCCCGGCCACCCAGCTGATCGACAGCGGCCCGATCAAGGTGCCCGCCCGCAGCCGGCCGAACTGGGCGGCGGCCATGGTCGCCGCGATCGTCGCGGTGGTCGCGCTGATCGGTTTCAACCTGGTGAGCGGCAAGAGCGGGCACACCGGCTCCGGCACCGCCAGCGCGCCGCTGCCCAGCGGCTCCGGCACCGGCTCGGTCGCCCCGGCCACCCCGGCCGTCCAGCCGCCGGCCCCCGCGCCGAGCGCGGCGGCGATCGCCGCCGTCCCGGCCGACAAGGTCACCGTGAAGCTGGTCGCCGAGGGCACCAGCTGGGTCTCGGCGACGGACGGCAGCGGGAAGTCGCTGTTCCAGAACAACATCAGCGACGGCCAGGACCAGACCTTCACCGACCCCAAGCAGATCAAGCTGGTGCTCGGCAACGGCGGGGCCGTGCACGCGTACGTCAACGGCAAGGACCTCGGTGTCCTGGGCAAGGACGGCCAGGTGGTGCACGTCACGTACACCCCCGGAGACCCGCAGGCTGGCTGACCACAGGGCCCGCCGAGGGCCGTCGATGATCAGCTGATCGAAGGCACGCGGCCTCCGGGGCGAACGGCACCGGAGGCCGCGCGTTAATCTTGGCCCTATGCCTGAACGCCGTACTGTCGCCCTTGTCACGCTCGGATGCGCCCGCAACGAGGTGGACTCCGAGGAACTCGCCGGGCGACTGGAAGCCGACGGCTGGTTGCTCGTCGACGATGCCGCCGAGGCCGATGTCGCCGTCGTCAACACCTGTGGCTTCGTCGAGGCCGCCAAGAAGGACTCCGTCGACGCCCTGCTGGAGGCCAACGACCTCAAGGGGCACTCCCGCACCCAGGCCGTCGTCGCCGTCGGCTGCATGGCCGAGCGGTACGGCAAGGAGCTCGCCGACGCGCTGCCCGAGGCCGACGGGGTGCTCGGCTTCGACGACTACGCCGACATCTCCGACCGCCTGCAGACCATCCTCTCCGGCGGCCACCACGCCCCGCACATCCCGCGCGACCGCCGCAAGCTGCTGCCGATCAGCCCGGCCGAGCGGCAGTCCGCCGCCGAGGCCGTCGCGCTGCCCGGCCACGGCGCCGAGGCCGCCGCCGAGCCGATCGCCGACCTGCCCGAGGGCCTCGCCCCGGCCTCCGGCCCGCGCACCCTGCGCAAGCGGCTGGACGACAACCCGGTCGCCTCGGTCAAGCTCGCCTCCGGCTGCGACCGGCGCTGCTCCTTCTGCGCCATCCCCGCCTTCCGCGGCTCCTTCATCTCCCGCCGCCCCTCCGACGTGCTGCAGGAGTCCCAGTGGCTGGCCGGGCAGGGCGTCCGCGAGGTCGTCCTGGTCAGCGAGAACAACACCTCGTACGGCAAGGACCTCGGCGACATCCGGCTGCTGGAGACGCTGCTCGGCGAGATCTCCACGATCGAGGGCGTCGAGCGGGTGCGGGTCTCCTACCTGCAGCCCGCCGAGATGCGCCCTGGCCTGATCGACGCGATGACCGGCACCGCCGACGTGGTGCCCTACTTCGACCTGTCCTTCCAGCACTCGGCGCCCGCCGTGCTGCGCCGGATGCGCCGCTTCGGCTCCACCGACCAGTTCCTCCAGCTGCTGGGCACCATCCGGGACAAGGCCCCGCAGGCCGGTGCCCGGTCCAACTTCATCGTCGGCTTCCCCGGTGAGACCGAGGAGGACTTCGCCGAGCTGGAGCGCTTCGTCACCCACGCCGGGCTGGACGCGATCGGCGTCTTCGGCTACTCCGACGAGGACGGCACCGAGGCGGCGACCTACGACGGCAAGCTGCCCGAGGACGTGGTCGCCGACCGGCTGGCGCGGCTGAGCCGGCTCGCCGAGGAGATGACCGCCCAGCGGGCCGAGCAGCGGATCGGCACCGAGGTCGAGGTGCTGATCGAGTCGATCGAGGACGGCGTGGTCGAGGGCCGGGCCGCGCACCAGGCCCCGGAGACCGACGGCCTGACCACCCTGCACGGGGTCGAGGACCCGCAGGTCGGGCAGTTCTGGCGGGCCACCGTGGTGGCCAGCGAGGGCGTCGACCTGATCGCCGAGGCGCAGGAGCAGGTGCGGGTCCGTCGGGCTCCCGGAGCCGGGGAATGACCAAGGGGCCCGGCGCCCCGGCCGCGGCCCACCCGGGCAGACCGGCGGCCGCCCTGCCGACGGCACCGGGCATCTGGAACATCGCCAACGTGCTCACCATGGTCCGGGTGCTGCTGGTGCCGGTCTTCGTGGCCCTGCTGTTCGCCGACGACGGGCACAACCCGAAGTGGCGCGCGGTCGCCTGGGCCTCGTTCGCGATCGCGATGATCACCGACCTGTTCGACGGTGAGCTCGCCCGCCGCAAGGGCCTGGTCACCGACTTCGGGAAGATCGCCGACCCGATCGCCGACAAGGCGATCATGGGCGCCGCGCTGATCGGCCTCTCGGTGCTCGGCGACCTGCCCTGGTGGGTCACCGTGGTGATCCTGGCCCGTGAGCTCGGCATCACGCTGATGCGGTTCTGGGTGATCCGCTACGGGGTCATCCCGGCCAGCCGCGGCGGCAAGCTCAAGACGCTCACCCAGGGCACCGCGGTCGGCATGTACGTGCTGCCGCTGACCGGCTGGCTGGCCACCGGGCGGGCCTGCCTGATGGGCCTGGCGGTGCTGCTGACCGTCGGGACCGCGCTCGACTACATCGGACAGGCGGTGCGACTGCGCCGCGAGGGCACGGCCGCGGAGCGCGCGGACCGGTAGGAACGGACGGGGGAGCCTCGGTGACGGACTACGGGCTGGCCGAACGGGTGCACGCCGCGCTGCGGGCCGAGGGCGGCACGCTGGCCGTCGCCGAGTCGCTGACCGGGGGGCTGCTGGCGGCCGCACTGGTGGACGTCCCCGGGGCGTCCGCGACCTTCCGCGGCTCGGTCACCGCGTACGCGACCGAGCTGAAGGCCTCGGTGCTCGGTGTGGACGAGGGGCTCCTGGACGTGTACGGTCCGGTCCACCCGGTGGTGGCCCGACAGATGGCCGAGGGCGTGCGCGGGTTGCTGGGCGCCACCTACGGGCTCGCGACGACCGGGGTGGCCGGTCCGGAGCCGCAGGACGGGCAGCCGGTGGGCACGGTACACCTGGCGGTCGCGGGCCCGGGCGGAACTCTGGTCAGTTCGCCCCTGCTGTCGGGCGCTCGTGCCACAATCCGTCACGGGGCGGTGACCGCCGCACTGGAACTGCTCGCCGGTCGGCTCGCCCGCTAGCGGTCCGCGGCCGGATTCTCCACCGGGCCGGGATCCGCCGAACTGCCGTGCGGGTATGGCACGGCTGGAGGATCGTGTTACATCCAACGGCCTGGTTGGGCAGAAACCAGGTGGCGAACGAGTTGCGTGACGGTGGCCGGGTGGGCCAGGTCGGGTACCACGAGGGGCCCGCGAACCCGGGTACGACACCGGAACAAGGAGGGGGACGGCCTTGCAGCCCAGAGTGAACACGACCAGGGTCCCCGCACGCGAAGCGGGCAAGGCGGTACGGTGGGGTCGTGACATCTCGATCCGCAGTCCGAGGAGGGAGGCACCGATGATCCTGCTCCGTCGCCTACTGGGCGATGTACTGCGTCGGCAGCGCCAGCGCCAGGGCCGCACACTCCGCGAGGTGTCGGCGGCCGCACGGGTTTCGCTCGGATACCTCTCCGAGGTCGAGCGGGGACAGAAGGAGGCCTCCTCGGAGCTGCTCTCCGCCATCTGCGACGCACTCGACGTCCGGATGTCCGAGGTCATGCGCGAGGTCAGCGACGAACTGTCGCTCGCCGAACTTGCGGCGATGGCCACCCTCTCCGAAGGTGATCTGCTGAGGCCGGTACTCGAACCGGTTCCGCTGCCCGCCCCCGGCGCCGACCGGGCGAACATGTCGCCCAAGGCCGCCGCCATGGACGTGGTCGCCGCCTGAATCCGGCCTCGACACCCGGGCGCCTCCGATGCCCGGGGCGAGCGGAGGAGGGCGGTCGTGCGAAGAGTCGCGACGGTGCGCGCGGTGGCCCGAATACGGCTGTGGGTGCGACGGTCGGTGCCCTGGCCGGCCCGTTGGGTCCTGGTGGTCCTGGCGGCCGGGCTCGGCTGGTGGCTGGTGGCCCTGCGCGGGCAGCTGTCCGACGGCGCCGTGCTGGGGCTGTTGGCGGCCGGCGGCTGGGGGCTCGGTCTCATTCCGGTCCACGCCGACCGGAACGCCACCGGACCGGTCCGCCGCCGTACGGCGGCCGTGGGCCGGGCGGAGGCACCGCCGCCACCGATCGGGTGAATCGACGTGGCCGGAGGCCGCGGAGTCGACGACTCCGCGGCCTCCGGGCTTTCCGGGGCCGTCCCGGAGCGGCGGGACGGGCCCTACGGCCGCAGCCGCAGACCGCGCGGGGTGGCGTGGAAGCCGGCCTCCTCCAGCGCGCGGCCCAGCTCCGAGCCCAGCGCGGGCTCACCGTTGGCCCGTTCGACCGTGACGCTGCCGAGCGCCCCCGCCCGGACCGCCCCGGCCAGCGCCCCGGCGGCCGGGGCCAGCACCGCGTCGTCCTGCGCCCAGGCCAGCAGGGACTTGCCGCCGCGCTCCACGTACAGCACCAGCTCGCCGTCCACCAGCACCACCAGGGCGCCGGCCTTGCGGCCCGGGCGGTGCGCCCTGGCCTCCTTGGCGTCCGGGGCGGTGGGCGGCTCGGGCCAGGGCAGCGCGGCGCCGTAGGCGTTCGCCGGATCGGCGGCGGCCAGCACCAGCAGCTGCGGCGGCTCGGCCGACGGCGGGGCCGGCCACTCGGCGGCCCGGGCCCGCTCCAGCCGGCCGTTGACCGAGCGCAGCCGGTCGGCCGCGCCCTCCATGGCGAACTGGGCGCCGCCCAGGCCCTCGACGAAGTAGCCCCGGCGGGCCCGGCCGCGCTCCTCCATGGCGGCGAGCACCCGGTACACCCCGGCGAAACCGCCGGGCACCCGTTCGGCCGCCACCGCGCCCCTGGTCAGCAGACCGTGCCGGTCCAGCAGGCTCTGCGCCCGGGTGGTGGCCCGGACCGTCGGATCGGCGGCGAAGGCGGGCAGCAGCGACCACCGCCCGGCCACCGTCGGCGGGCCGCTGCGCAGTGCCCCGCCGGCCCGGCCGAAGGCGCGGCCCGCGCCGCCGTAGCGGCCGCGCGGGGTGGCCCGCGGCGCTCGGTGGGCGGTGGCGCCGGCCGTCCGGCCGGAACCGAGCAGGGCGCGCATCGGGGCGAGCGTGTCATTGCTGACGTAACCGGCCCAGACCAGGTCCCAGAGCGCTTCGACGGCCTCCGGCTCCGGCGTCTCCTCCGGCAGCTGCTGGAGGAGTTGGCGGAAGAACAGGCCGTAGCCGCCGGCCAGCGCCTGCAGCAGGGCGCTGTGCAGCGGGGTGAGGGCGGGCGGGACGGGCTCCGGGCGCAGCAGGTGGGCGTTCTCGGCCAGGTGCAGGCTGAGCCAGCCGTCCTTGCCGGGCAGCGCGCCGGCGCCGCACCAGCCGATCTCGCCGGCCGCCATCAGCTCGTCCAGCAGGCCGGGGGAGTAGTCGGCGAGCCGGGCCGGGAGGATCAGCTTCTCCAGCGCGGAGGCGGGCAGCGCGGTGCCCTGGAGCTGTTCGACCACCCGGAGCAGGCCGTCCGGGCCGCGCAACCGATGGCCGGCCAGGTGCTGCCACTGGGGGAGGAAGGCGGCCAGGGCGCGCGGCGGGACGGGCTCCACCTCCTGGCGCAGGGCGGCCAGTGAGCGGCGGCGCAGTCGACGCAGCACCTCGGTGTCGCACCACTCGGGGGCGGTGTGCCACTCGGGGTCGGTGTGGCCGGCGGGCCTGAACTGGCCCTGGACCAGGCGGCCGGCCGCGGTGAGCCGTTGCAGGGTGCCGGTGACCACGGCGGTGCCGAGGCCGTAGCGGGCGCCGACCTCGGCGGCGGTGAACGGGCCGTGGGTGCGGGCGTGCCGGGCCAGCAGGTCGCCCAGCGGGTCCTTGACCGGCTCGGTGAAGGCCTCGGGGACGCCGACCGGCAACGGGGTGCCGAGTGCGTCGCGCAGCCGTCCGGCGTCCTCGATCGCGGCCCAGCGCTGCTCACCGGCGATCCGGACCTGGATCACCCGGCGGGCGGCCTCCAACTCCAGCGCCCGGAGCGGCTCGGCGCCGCGGGCCGTCAACTCGGCCTCGGTGAGCGGGCCGAGCAGGCGCAGCGCGTCGGCGACGCCCTCGGCGTCCTTGATCCGGCGTTCGGGGGTGAGGCGTTGGAGCTCGGCCTCCAGTTCGGCGAGCACCTGGGGGTCGAGCAGTTCGCTCAGCTCGGCCTGGCCGAGGAGTTCGGACAGCAGGCGGGAGTCGAGGGAGAGCGCGGCGGCGCGGCGCTCGGCGAGCGGGGAGTCGCCCTCGTACAAGAACTGGGCGACGTAGCCGAACAGGAGGGACCGGGCGAAGGGGGACGGCTCGGGGGTGGTGACCTCGACCAGGCGGACGGCCCGGGATTCGAGGTCCCCCATCAGCTCGACCAGTCCGGGGACGTCGAAGACGTCCTGGAGGCACTCCCGGACGGCCTCCAGGACGATCGGGAACGAGCCGTACTCGGAGGCGACTTCGAGCAGTTGGGCGGCGCGCTGGCGCTGCTGCCAGAGCGGGGTGCGGCGGCCGGGGTTGCGGCGCGGCAGCAGCAGGGCCCGGCCGGCGCACTCGCGGAAGCGGGAGGCGAACAGGGCGGAGCCGCCGACCTGGTCGGTGACCAGCTGCTCGATCTCGTCGGCCGCGAACAGGGCGGCGTCGGCGCCGACCGGGGCCTCGTCGGAACCCTGCTGCGGGGAGGGGCTGCTGAAGTCGAAGTCGGGGGACAGCAGGTCGGCGTCCGGGAGGCGGAGCACGATGCCGTCGTCGGCGTGCATCACCTGCGGGTCCAGGCCGTGCTTCTCGCGCAGCCGGGCGCCGAGGGCGAGTGCCCAGGGGGCGTGCACCTGGGCGCCGAAGGGGGAGTGGATGACGATCCGCCAGTCGCCGAGCTCGTCCCGGAAGCGCTCGACCACGATGGTGCGGTCGTCGGGGAGGTGGCCGCAGGCGGTGCGCTGCTCGGCCAGGTAGTCCAGCAGGTTGGCGGCGGCCCAGTCGTCCAGGCCGGCCCGCTTCAGCCGCTCGGTGGCCTCGGCGGGCTGGAGGGTGCCCAGTTCGCGGGTGAACGCGCCGAGGGCGCGGCCGAGTTCGAGCGGGCGGCCGAGGGTGTCGCCCTTCCAGAACGGGAGTCGGCCGGGGACCCCGGGGGCGGGGGTGACCAGCACCTTGTCGTGGGTGATCTCCTCGATCCGCCAGGAGGTGGTGCCGAGGGTGAACACGTCGCCGACGCGGGACTCGTAGACCATCTCCTCGTCGAGCTCACCCACCCGTCGCCCGCCGCCGGCCTTCCCGCCCGTCTTGGCGTCCGACCCGGTGCTGCCGGCGATGAAGACGCCGAACAGGCCGCGGTCCGGGATGGTGCCGCCGGAGGTGACGGCCAGCCGCTGGGCGCCGGGGCGGCCGGTCACCGTGCCGGCCACCCGGTCCCAGACCACCCGGGGGCGCAACTCGGCGAAGGCGTCCGAGGGGTAGCGGCCGGCCAGCATGTCCAGCACGGCGTCGAAGGCGGACTGCGGGAGGGTCGCGAAGGGTGCGGCGCGCCGGACCACGGTGAGCAGTTCGTCCACCGGCCAGGCGTCCAGCGCCGTCATCGCGACCAGCTGCTGGGCCAGGACGTCCAGCGGGTTGCGCGGGATCCGCAGCGCCTCGATCCGGCCCGCCCGCATCCGCTCGGTGACCACGGCGGACTGCACCAGGTCCCCGCGGTACTTGGGGAAGAAGACACCGGTGGAGACGGCGCCGACCTGGTGTCCGGCCCGGCCGACCCGCTGCAGGCCGGAGGCCACCGAGGGCGGGGACTCGACCTGGACGACGAGTTCGACCGCGCCCATGTCGATGCCCAGCTCCAGGCTGGAGGTGGCGACCACGGCGGGCAGCCGGCCGGCCTTCAGGTCCTCCTCGACCAGGGAGCGCTGCTCCTTGGAGACGGAGCCGTGGTGGGCCCGGGCGATCACCGGGGGCGCGCCCTTGGCCGCGCCCGAACCGCCCATCAGCTCGGCCGGGGCGTGCGCCTCGGGGACGGCGGTGCCGGTGGCGCGCTCGTACGCGATCTCGTTCAGCCGGTTGCACAGGCGCTCGGCCAGGCGGCGGGAGTTGGCGAAGACGATGGTCGAGCGGTGCGCCTCGACCAGGTCGACGATCCGCTCCTCGACGTGCGGCCAGATCGAGGCCTGACGCTGCGGGTCGGAGCCGGCGGCGCCGCCGGTGGCCGGGGCGGCGGGCAGGTCGTCCAGGTCGGGGACGGGGACGACCACCGAGAGGTCGAACTCCTTGGCGGCGATGGGCTGGATGACCGTCGCCCCGCGCCGGGGGCTGAGGAAGCGGGCCACCTCCTCGACCGGGCGGACGGTCGCCGACAGGCCGATCCGGCGGGCCGGGCGGTCCAGCAGTTCGTCCAGCCGCTCCAGGCTGAGCGCCAGGTGGGCGCCGCGCTTGGTGCCGGCGACCGCGTGCACCTCGTCCAGGATCACCGTGTCCACCCCGCGCAGGGCCTCCCGGGAGGCGGAGGTGAGCAGCAGGAAGAGCGACTCGGGGGTGGTGATCAGGATGTCCGGCGGGTGGGTCGCGAAGCGGCGGCGGTCGGCGGCGGGGGTGTCGCCGGAGCGGATCGCGACCTGGACCTCGGGCTCGGGCAGGCCCAGCCGGACGGCGGCCTGGCGCAGGCCGGTCAGCGGGGCGCGGAGGTTGCGCTCGACGTCCACCGCGAGGGCCTTGAGCGGGGAGACGTAGAGCACCCGGCAGCGGTGCTTGGGCTCGGCGGGGGGCGGGGTGCTGCTGAGCCGGTCGAGGGCGGAGAGGAAGGCGGCGAGCGTCTTGCCGGAACCGGTGGGGGCGACCACCAGGACGTCGGTGTCCTGCCCGATGGCGTGCCAGGCCTCGGCCTGGGCGGTGGTGGGGGCGGGGAAGGCGCCGGTGAACCAGGCCCGGGTGGCCGGGGCGAAGCCGGCCAGCGGGTCGTCCGGCCGGGGGGTGTCGGCGGGTGGGGTCGGGTGCGGGGGCGCCATGCCCCCATGGTGCCGGGTGGGACTGACAAGTGGGACGGGGGTGGGGTGGGGGTGGTGGCGTTGCGGGTGGCGTTGCGGGGGCGGGAATGATGAACCGCTCATATGGTGATGAATCGGGCGCGTGATCAAACCGTGACCGGGACCGTGGCCGTGGGAGTGCGGCTGCGGCCGCACCGGACCGACGAGCGGAGGGCGTGGGATGGCGCAGGCGCACCGGTCCGGTGGGTCCGTCCGTGACCGTGGGTGTGGGCGCGGCCCCGGGTGCGGGCGTGCGGTGCGGCGGCGCGGGGTGCGCGGGCCGGTCGGGGTGCTGTTCGCGATGCTGCTCACGGCGCTGGTGCTCGGCGGCGCGGTGCCGTACGGGACCGGGCCCGGGCGGGCGTACCTCAGCTACCTGGTGCTGGCCGCGCAGGAGGACGCCGCGGGGGCCGCCCGGGCCGGGGCGGAGAGCCGGGCGGCGGGCGGGCGGGTGGTGCAGGAGTACCCGCAGATCGGGGCGGTGCTGGCGTACGCGACCGACGGCTTCGCCGACAAGGTGCGGGCCCGGCCCGGGATCGCCGCGGTCGGGGCGACCCGGACGACGCCGGTGGTGGGGCCGCCGCGGGCGGTGGACGGGGCCGGGGACTTCGCGGCGGGACGCGGGCGCGGCCGAGGGAGTTCGGAGGGGTCCGAGGGGGTGGAGGTTCGCGGCGGTGCGGAGGAGGGCGACCGGGGCAGTGTGGAGGGGGTGGCGCGGAGGGCCTCGGACGGGCGGGACGGCGGGACGGTCACGGTGCCGGACCCGGGGGAGGGCGGGGCCTGGAACCTCGCGGCGGTGCACGCCGGAACGGGACGGCCCGGTGACGCCACCGGGGGCGCGCCGAGTGCCGAGGCGATGCGCAGGGTGCTGGTGGCGGTGCTGGACTCGGGTGTCGACGACACCCATCCGGACCTGCGGGCGGCCGTCGACCCGAAGGCCTCGGCCTCCTGCGCGGACGGACGCCCGGACGCCCGGACCGGCTCCTGGCGGCCCGACCCCGGGGTGGCGGAGAGCGGGCACGGGACCCACGTGGCCGGGATCATCGGCGCGGGGGGCCGGGACGGCCAGGGCGTCACCGGGGTCGCTCCCGGGGTGCGGATCGCCGCCGTCCGACTGCTCGGGCCGCTCGGGCAGTACTACGCGGAGAACATCGTCTGCGGGATGCTCTGGGCGGCCGACCACGGGGCCAAGGCGATCAACGACAGCTACTTCGCCGACCCGTGGAAGTACAACTGTCCCGAGGACCGCGACCAGGCGGCACTGATCGCCGCCGTCGGCCGGGCCGTCGGGTACGCCCAGCGCAAGGGCGCGGTGGTGGTCGCCTCGGCCGGCAACGACGGCCAGGACCTGGGCGCCGCCCGGACCGACGGGCGCAGCCCCAACGACCGGGTCTCCGGGCCGGCCACGACGCGCTACCTGGGCGCCGAGTGCATCCGCCTTCCCGGCCAGCTGCCCGGCGTCGTCACCGTCACGGCCGTCAACCGGGACGGGCGCCCGTCCTCGTACACCAACTACGGGCGCGGCCTGGTCTCGCTGGCGGCCCCGGGCGGGGATCCGGACGCGGGGGCGCAGGGGGCGATCGTCTCGGACTGGCCGGGCGGGCAGTACGCGGTGCTCGCGGGCACCTCGATGGCGGCGGCGCACGTGACGGGGGCGGTGGCGGTGGCGGCGGCGCTGCATCCGGACTTCGGGTCGGCGCGGTTGGCCGAGCTGTTGGCGGTGACGGCGGCGGGGGCCTGTCCGGCGGGGGCCGGGGGGTGCGGGGACCGGCGGGTGTTCGGGGCGGGGGAGGTGGTGCTGCCCCGGTGAGGGTGGGGGTGGGCGCGCGACCGGGGTGGTGGGGCGTGGGTCCGGGATACTGGGGGCATGAGGCTGACCGAGTTCTGGCGACGGATGTACGCGCACTTCGGGGAGGCGTACGCGGAGTCCTTCGCGTCCGACCACGTGATGAGCGGGTTGGGCGGGCGGACGGTGCGCCAGGCGCTGGACGCGGGGTGGGAGGCCAAGGACGTCTGGCGGGTGGTCTGCGAGACCCAGGGGGTTTCCGCGCAACTGCGTTGAGCGTCCGGTGGGACAGACTGTTCGGGTGACTGTGAGCGAAGAGCGGAAGGGCCCGGACGAGGCGGCGCGGGCCGACGGGCGGGGGCGGACGGGCGGCGGGCTGCTGTGGGGCGGGATGCCGCCCTGGCTGCCCCGGGCGATGGTGCTGTTCCTGGTGCTGGTGGGGCTGTTCCAGCTGGCCGACTGGGCGTTCCGGCAGCTGATCGACCTCTTCGTGATGCTGCTGGTGGCCTTCTTCATGTCGCTGGCGCTGGAGCCGGCGGTGGACCGGATGGCGGCGCGGGGGGTGCGCCGGGGGGTGGGCACCTTCCTGGTGTTCGTCGCGGTCGGGGTCGCGGTGGTCGGGTTCCTGGCGGCGCTCGGCACGCTGTTGGTGGATCAGGTGGGGAAGATCGCCGGGGACATGCCGCACCTGGTCGACAACCTGATCGGCTGGGTGAACCGGACCTTCCATCAGGACCTCTCGCTGGGCGAGCTGCAGAAGCGGCTGCTGAAGGACTCCGGCACGATCGAGGGCTACGCCCAGCAGGCCGCGGACAACGTGTGGGGGGTGTCCTCCACGCTGATCGGGGGGCTGTTCCAGACCTTCACGGTCGGGCTGTTCACCTTCTACTTCACCGCCGAGGGCCCGCGGGTGCGCCGGACGGTCTGTTCGCTGCTGCCGCCCGCCAAGCAGGGCGAGGTGCTGCGGGCCTGGGAGATCGCGCTCGCCAAGACCGGCGGCTACCTGTACTCCCGGGCGGTGCTGGCGGTGGTGTCGGCGGCCGGGCACTGGGTGATGTTCGTGCTGATCGACCTGCCGTACTCGGCGGCGCTGGCGATCTGGGTCGGCGTCATGTCGCAGTTCGTGCCGACCATCGGGACGTACCTGGCGGGCGCGCTGCCGGTGCTGGTGGCGCTCACCGTGCAGCCGGTGGACGCGCTCTGGGTGCTGATCTTCACGGTGGTCTACCAGCAGATCGAGAACTACCTGCTGCACCCGAGGATCACCGCCCGGACGGTGGACGTGCACCCGGCGGTGGCCTTCGGTGCGGTGATCGCGGGCGCGGCGCTGCTGGGGGCGGTGGGCGCGCTGATCGCGATCCCGGCGGCGGCGACCCTGCAGGGCTTCGTCGGGACGTACGTGCGGCGGTACGAGGTGGCCACCGACCCGCGGATCGACCGGGGGGAGCAGCGGCGGGCCCGGCGGGCGCTGCGCCGGGAGGCGGCGCGGCGGTTGCGCCGGATGGTCGGCGGCGAGGGGGAGTGACCGGTCCGCGGGGCGGGTGGAGGGCGATGGCCCACCACCCGCCCCGCGGCGTGTTCGGGAGCTGCGGGGCTTGAATCGAACAGGTGTTCTTTTGTACTCTCCGGCGAGGAGTTTTCCACAGGCCGAGCCGGGTGGGGCTCGTTTGTCAGTGGGACGCGCTAGCGTCGATGACGATGAAGCGCACAGCACAGAACCCGAGGGAAAAAGTCATGGCAGGTACGGACCGCGAGAAGGCCCTGGAAACCGCGCTCGCCCAGATCGAGCGGCAGTTCGGCAAGGGCTCGGTGATGCGCCTCGGCGAGAAGGCCAACGAGCCGGTCGAGGTGATCTCCACCGGGTCGACCGCCCTGGACGTCGCCCTCGGGGTCGGCGGCATCCCGCGCGGCCGAGTGGTCGAGATCTACGGCCCCGAGTCCTCCGGAAAGACCACCCTGACCCTGCACCTGGCCGCCAACGCCCAGCGGGCCGGCGGTACGGTCGCCTTCGTCGACGCGGAGCACGCGCTCGACCCGGAGTACGCCAAGAAGCTCGGCGTGGACACCGACGCCCTGCTGGTCAGCCAGCCGGACACCGGTGAGCAGGCCCTGGAGATCACCGACATGCTGATCCGCTCCGGCGCGATCGACCTGGTGATCATCGACTCGGTCGCGGCCCTCGTCCCGCGCGCCGAGATCGAGGGCGAGATGGGCGACTCGCACGTCGGTCTGCAGGCCCGACTGATGAGCCAGGCGCTGCGCAAGATCGCCGGTGCGCTGAACCAGTCGAACACCACCGCGATCTTCATCAACCAGCTGCGCGAGAAGATCGGCGTGATGTTCGGTTCGCCGGAGACCACGACGGGTGGCCGGGCGCTGAAGTTCTACGCCTCGGTCCGCCTGGACATCCGCCGGATCGAGACCCTGAAGGACGGCACCGAGGCGGTCGGTAACCGCACCCGCGTCAAGGTCGTCAAGAACAAGGTCGCCGCGCCGTTCAAGCAGGCCGAGTTCGACATCCTCTACGGCATCGGCATCAGCCGCGAGGGCGGCCTGATCGACATGGGCGTCGAGCACGGCTTCATCCGCAAGTCCGGCGCCTGGTACACCTACGAGGGCGACCAGCTCGGCCAGGGCAAGGAGAACGCCCGCAACTTCCTGCGGGACAACCCGCAGCTCGCCGACGAGATCGAGCGGAAGATCAAGGGCAAGCTCGGCATCGGCCCGAAGACCGAGGAGCCCGCCGCCGGTGAGCCGGAGGCCGCCGCCGCCGACGCCGCGGCCAAGCCGATCACCGCGACCGCCGCCAAGACGGCCGCGGCGAAGAAGACGGCGGCTGCCAAGGCCTGAGCCGTTGACGCAGCACGACATGGTGGGCGGCGGTCCGGCGGGCCCCGAGGACGACGACTTCGGCCCGCCGGACTGGTTCGCCGCGGGCGCGGAGCCGGAGCCGGAAGGAGAGCCGGAGCCGGCACCGCGACCGTCGGCGCTCCGCTCGCGGGCGCGCTCGCGCTCCGGCAACTCGCGCTCCGGCAAGGGGCGCGCGGCCACCACCCAGTGGGCAACCGGTCCCGAGCCGGAGCCCGACCAGGCCCCGGGCCGGGCGGCGCGCGGCGCGGCGTCCGGCCCGGTCTTCGAGCCGGAGCCGTCGATCGGGGAGCTCGGCCTGCTCTCCGCCTCCGAACTGCCCACCGGCCGCCGTCGGCGCCGTACGGCGCTGGCGGCCGAGGAGGCGGACACCGAGGGCGGCCCGCCGCCGGCGATCGGCGGGTGGAGCGGAGCCGGGGCGGCCGGTCACGGGGGTGCGGCCGCCTCGCCCGCCCGTCCGCGCCGGAGCGGCCGCGGGGGCGCCCGTACCGGGGAGGGTCCGCCGGGCGAGGACGACGAGGGCACGGGCCGCGCCCCCCGCAAGCGCGCCGAGGAGGAAGCGGATCCGGAGAGTCGCGCCCGGGACATCTGCCTGCGGCTGCTCACCGGTGCCGCCAAGAGCCGCAAACAGCTCGCCGACGCCCTGCGCAAGCGGGAGATCCCGGAGGACGTCGCCGAACAGGTGCTCGGCCGGCTGGAGGAGGTCGGGCTGATCGACGACGCGGCCTTCGCCGAGGCGTGGGTGGAGTCCCGGCACGCCGTCCGGGGACTGTCCCGGCGGGCGCTCGCCCAGGAGCTGCGCACCAAGGGCGTGGCCGTCGACCTGGTCGAGCAGGCGCTCCTCCAGGTCGACCACGACGACGAGACGGACGCCGCCCGGGCGCTGGTCGAGCGCAAGCTGCGGTCCACCCGGGGGCTGGACCCCCAGGTCCGCACCCGTCGGCTGGTCGCCATGCTGGCCCGGCGCGGCTACTCCGAGGGCCTCGCCTTCCGGGTGGTGCGCGGTGCGCTGGAGGAGGAGGCCGGAGGACCGTCCGGGAGCGGCTGGGAGTGAGGGGGAGCCTGACGGTTCCTTGGTCCGCTCCTGGTCTGGCCTTGACCCTTTCGTGACCCGCACCTAGCCTCGCACTCAGCGTGCGGCCGCTCCCGCGCAGGCACGCCCGCGCGAGGACTGGGAGTGGGGCGCATGAGGATCTCGGCGGGCACCGGCACGGCTGACTCCCTCCTGGTTCCGATCGCCGGGGCGGCGGCAGCCGTCCTGCTGGTGCTCGCGGTGCTGGCCGTCCTGACGGTCAGGCGACTGCGGGCCGCGCAGCGGGAGGCGCTGGCCGAGGCCGAGCGGTCCCGTCGGTGGGCCGAGGAGCAGGCCGGCCGACAGCGGGACGAACTCGCCCGGCGCGAGGAGAGCGTGGCCGAGGAGCTGCGCCGACTGCGCCAGCGGGAGGACGAACTGGCCGAGCGGTCGGCGGAGTTGGAGCGGTCCCGGGGCGAGGTCGAGGCGCTGGCGGCCCGCCGGGCGGCGGCCCTGGAGCGTGCCGCCGGGCTCTCCGCCGAGCAGGCGCACGCCCAACTGCTGCGCGAGGCCGAGGAGTCGGCCCGGCGGGAGGCGGCCGTCACGGTCCGGGAGATCGAGCGCGGTGCCAAGGAGGAGGGCGAGCAGCGGGCCCGGGAGATCCTCGCCGGGGCGATCCAGCGGCTGGCGTCGGAGCAGACCGCGGAGACCGCCGTGACCCTCTTCCGGCTGCCGGGTGAGGAGATGAAGGGCCGGATCATCGGCCGCGAGGGCCGCAACATCCGGGCCTTCGAGGCGGTCACCGGCGTCAACCTGATCGTCGACGACACGCCCGCCGCGGTGCAGTTGTCCTGCTTCGACCCGGTCCGCCGGGAGGCCGCCCGGCTCACCCTGGAGCAGCTGGTCGAGGACGGCCGGATCCAGCCGAGCCGGATCGAGCACGTCCACGAGCGCAGCCGGGCCGAGGTCGAGCAGCGCTGTGTCCGGGTCGGCGAGGACGCCCTGTTGGACGCCCGGATCGGCGGAATGCACCCCGACCTGGTCCGCACCCTGGGCTCGCTGCGGTACCGCGCCTCCTACGGGCAGAACGTGCTCGGGCACCTGCTGGAGTCCGCGCACCTGGCCGGGATGATGGCCGCCGAGCTGGGGGTGGACCCGGAGCCGGTGCGCCGGGCGGCGCTGCTGCACGACATCGGCAAGGCGCTCACCCACGAGGCGGAGGGCAGCCACGCGGCGGTCGGCGCGGACTTCGCCCGGCGGCACGGGGAGTCCCCCGAGGTGGTGCACGCGATCGCCGCGCACCACGGCGAGGTGGAGCCGCGGACCGTGACGGCGGTGCTGACCCAGGCCGCGGACGCCTGTTCGGGCGGCCGGCCGGGGGCGCGCAAGGAGTCGATGGAGCTGTACGTGCGGCGGCTGGCCCGGCTGGAGGAGATCGCGCGCTCGCACACCGGGGTGGCCGAGGTGTACGCGATGCAGGCCGGGCGCGAGGTGCGGGTGATGGTGCGGCCGGAGGCCGTGGACGACCTCGGGGCGGAGCTGATCGCCCGTGAGGTGGCCCGCCAGGTCTCGGCGGAGCTGACCTACCCGGGCCAGATCCGGGTGACGGTGGTGCGGGAGAGCCGGGCCACGGCGGTCGCGGGGTAGGGCGTCCCGGAGACGCCCCTGGGCCTCGTCAGCCGGCCGAGTCGACCTGCTGGGCGGCGGGTTCCGGGACGGCCTCGTCCTCGATCTCGGCCCCGGGTTCGGGGCTGCCGGCGAGCGGGGCCGGGCCGCCGCGGGCGCGGTCGGCGAGCACCAGGAGGTCCTCGGCGGCGGCGCCCTGGGTGACGCCGACCAGGTGGCCGTCCGGCCGGATCAGCAGCACGGTGTGCGGCCCGGCGCCCGGGTACTCCTCGGTGACCAGCACCTCGGCCGGCACCGGCAGCGCGGCGGCGACCTCGGCGAGCCGGGGCATCAGGCCGGCCCCCAGCCAGTGCTCGGCCGACCAGACGGCGGTGCCGGGGGCGACCAGCAGCAGCAGGAAGGTGGCTCCGAGCCGGGCGTGCAGGTGGTCCGGGGTGCCGTCGTCGGCGAGCACCGGAAGGTCCGGGACGAGCACGCCGGGGGCGGTGGCGGGCAGCAGCTCGCTGAGCGAGGTGGTGCTGCGCGCGCCGCGCTGCACCGGCACCCGGCCGGGGACGCCGGAGGGCGCCGCCGGGTAGGCGGGCGCGCCGCCGAAGCGGCCGGTGCCCAGCTGGCCGTCGGCGAGCAGCGGGGCGTGCTTGCGGAAGCCGCCGACCAGCAGCGAGCGGCGGGTCTGCTGCCAGCCCCGCAGCGGGCGCAGCAGCGGCATGGACTGGTCGACGGAGCGCAGCCGGGCGCCGACCGCGCCGCGCCGCTCGGCCTCGTAGCCGTCCAGCAGCGAGCCGCCGGGCTGCGGGCCGCCGGAGTGGAGGTGCCAGGCGAGGGCGAGCCGCCAGGCCAGGTTGTCGGCGTCGCGCAGCCCGTCGGCGAGGTTCTGCATGCCGAGCGCGCCGTGCAGGTGGGCGGCGTCGCCGGCCAGGAAGCAGCGGCCGCTGCGGAAGCGGGCGGCCAGGCGCTGCTGGGCGGTGTGGTCGGCGGCGGCGAGCAGCTCGTAGCGGGGGAGTTCGCCGCACCAGCCGGTGAGGGTGGCGGTGACCCGGGTGAGCAGGGTGTCGCCGGTGACGATGCCGGGCCAGGTGGCGTGCGGGTCGACCGGTTCGGTGGGGGCGGGCCGGCCGGGGGGCAGCCGCCAGTCGAGCCGCCAGACGCCGTCCGGCAGCGGGCGGGCGGAGGCCTCGCGGTCGCCGCGCCAGGGGGGCTCGCGGTGCAGCCGGGCGCCGTCGAAGGGCAGGTCGACCCGGACGGTGGCGATGGCGTTGCGGTCGACCGCCGGGCGGCCGGGGAAGCGGATCTTCAGCAGTTTGCGGACGCTGGACCGGGCGCCGTCGCAGCCGACCAGGTGGCTGCCGCGCCACCAGGTGGCGGAGCCGTCCTGGGTGCCGTGGGTGCGGACGCTGACCCCGTCGCGGTCCTGTTCCAGCTCGACGACCCGGTTCAGCGGGACCAGCCGGACCAGCGGGGTGCCGGTGAGGGCGTCGCGCAGGCCGCGCTGGAGGCGGTGCTGGGGGAGGTGGAAGGTCGGCGAGTCGGTGAGGTCGATCCGCAGCACCTCCTGGCGGCGGCGCCAGACCGCGAAGGAGTCCCACAGCGCCGAGTCGGAGACGGCCCGGGAGTAGCCGATCCGGGTCAGGAAGGCGGCCGTGTCGGCGCCGAGGACGACGCTCCGGGGGCCCTCGGGGCAGAGCCCGGAGCCCTCGTCCAGGACGACGGTCGGCACCTCGTGCCGGGCGAGTGCGAGGGCTAGGGCCAGACCGACCGGTCCGGCCCCGACCACGATCACCGGATCCATGCGGGGACCTCCGGGCACGAACCGGACCATGGGCCGGCGTCAGTTACCGCTGCCGCATATGCCGCGTGGATGCTCCCGGGAGGTGTCACGAAGAGCAATGCAACAGTTCGCCTGGGTGTCCGTCAAGCAGCAGCTGAAGTGCGCCGGTTCGCGCCGCGACGGCCACGTGCTTCGATCCACCGCGCGAGCGCGGTCAGCAGGAGGCACAGGATGATGTAGATCGGCGCGATCACCAGGACCACGGGGATGTACGGGAAGCCCGCGGCGTTCAGCGGCTGGCTGGCGATCTTCTTGCCCATGAAGAGCAGCTCGTTGTACGTGATGACGAAGCCCAGCGAGGTGTCCTTGAGGGTGACCACCAGCTGACCGATCATCGACGGCAGCATCGAGCGGACGGCCTGCGGCACCAGGATGCCGGACATCACCTGGGTCTTGCGCATCCCGAGGGCGTACGCCGCCTCGCCCTGGCCGCGCGGGACGGCGTTGACGCCGCTGCGGATGATCTCGGCCTGGACCGCACCGTTGTAGAGGGTGAGGCCGAGCACCAGGGCCCACATCGGGTTCTTGGCGAAGAACGCGTAGTAGAGCGCGACGATCAGGATCAGCAGCGGCATCGCCCGGAAGAACTGGACGACCGAGGTGCAGACCCAGCGGACCGGCCGGTGGTCGGACAGCTGCCCGGCGGCCAGCAGCGAGCCCAGGGTGAGCGAGAAGACCGCCGCCAGGCCGAAGGCCTTCAGGGTGGCCAGCAGGCCGTCCAGGATCATCTGCTGGACGTAGTTGTACTGGAACGCGTCCCACAGGTCGGGGTCGAACTGGCCGTTGTCGGCGAGCGCGGAGATCACGTACCAGAGCAGTCCGGCGATGCCGAGGACCGAGAGCGCGCCGAAGAGGCGGTAGCGGGCTCGGGCGTTCGGGCCGGGGGTGTCGTAGAGGACACTGGCCGTCGCCGGGCGGTTGAAGAACTTCATCGGGCCACCGCCAGTCGGGATTCCAGGAAGCGGAAGAGGGTGGCGACCGTCGCGCTGATCAGCAGGTAGGCGCAGGCCACCCAGAAGAAGATCGAGAAGATCGAGTAGCCGCGCTCGGAGAAGGTCTGCTGGGCGCTGTACAGCTCGGCGACGCTGAACGCGCCGGCGATCGCCGAGTTCCTCGGCAGCGCGATGAACACGCTGCTCATCGGCGCCAGCACGGTCCGGGCGGCCTGCGGCAGGACGACCAGGGTGACGGTCTGGAAGAAGTTCATGCCGAGGCTGCGGGCCGCCTCCGCCTGGCCGAGCGGCACGGTGTTGATGCCGGAGCGGATCACCTCGCAGACGAACGAGGCGGTGTAGCCGCCGAGCGCCAGCACCGCGAAGGTGAGGTAGCTGAAGTGCACACCGAGCGGCGGCAGGCCGAAGGTGACGGCGAAGAACAGCAGGGTCAGCGGGGTGTTGCGGAACAGCGTCACCCAGACGGTGCCGAAGGCGCGCAGGGCCGGTACCGGGGAGACCCGGAAGGCCGCCAGCAGGGTGCCCAGCAGCAGGGCGAGCAGCGAGCTCAGTGCGCTCAGTTCGAGCGTCTGCAGGAAGCCGTCGCGGAACAACGCGAAGTTGTCCTGCTCGAACAGGAACCCCATCCGGCGGCCCTCCTCTCACAGATGGTCGGAACGGTCGGTCGGGAGCGGGAAGGGGATCAGTAGCGGTCGAGGGTCGGGATCGCCGGGGCGGCCGAGCCGGACGCGCCCAGGGTCGCGTCGTAGGCCTTCTTCCAGTCGCCGTTGTCCTCGTGGGCCTTGAGGGCGTCGCTGATCGCGTCGCGCAGCACCTTGTCGTCCTTGTTCAGGCCGACGCCGTAGTTCTCCTTGGTGAACGGCTTGCCGACCACCTTGAGCTTGGGGGCGTACTTGGAGGCGTAGCCCTTGAGGATCGCGTCGTCGGTGGTGACCGCGTCGACCTCGCCCGACATCAGCTTCTCGACGCAGGCCGAGTAGGTGTCGAACTGGGTGATCTTCGGGTTGTACTGCTTGATGTTCTGGATCGAGGTCGAGCCGGTGGCGGTGCAGATGTTCTTGCCGCTGATGCTCTCCGGGCCGGTGATCGAGGTGTTGTCGCTCTTCACCAGGAAGTCCTGGCCGGCGATGTAGTACGGGCCGGCGAAGGAGACGGTCTTCTTGCGCTCGTCGTTGATGCTGTAGGTGCCGACGTAGAAGTCGATCTGGCCCTTGGCGATGGCCGGCTCGCGCTGCGAGGAGACCAGGGTCTGCCACTTGATCTGCTGCGGGGTGAAGCCGAGGTCGGCGGCGACCATCTTGGCGATCTCGATGTCGAAGCCGCTGCGGTCGCCGCTGGCGACGTCCTCCCAGCCGAGGTTCGGCTGGTCGGCCTTGGCGCCGATGATCAGCTGGCCGCGCTTCTTGGCCTCGGCGATGACCGGGGAGTCGACCTTGACGTCGGTCTTGACCGTGTAGGTCGGCAGCGCCGGGGCGTTGCTGGCGCTCGCCGCGTTGGAGGCGGGCGTGCCGTCCTTGCCGCAGGCGGCGGTGGCGGTGAGCGCGACGGCGCAGAGCGCCACGGCGAGGGTGCGGGAAGTCCTCATGAGGGTTGTTCTCCTGGGGGCTGGGCCGCGGCGTCAACCGGGCTCTGGCGTCTGGAAGTCGTGCACGGGGCAGGGCCGGCCGGCGTGGTCGCCGGCCGTGGACCCGCGGGTCTCGAAGCGTCAGTGGTGGAGGATCTTCGAGAGGAAGTCCTTGGCGCGCTCGGAGCGCGGCGCGGTGAAGAAGGCGTCCGGGGTGTTCTGCTCGACGATCTTCCCGTCGGCCATGAACAGCACCCGGTTGGCGGCGGAGCGGGCGAAGCCCATCTCGTGGGTGACCACGACCATCGTCATGCCGTCGGCGGCCAGTTGGCGCATGACCTCCAGCACCTCGTTGACCATCTCCGGGTCGAGTGCCGAGGTCGGCTCGTCGAAGAGCATCACCTTCGGCTTCATCGCCAGCGCGCGGGCGATCGCCACCCGCTGCTGCTGGCCACCGGAGAGCTGGGCCGGGAACTTGTCCGCCTGGGCGCCGACGCCGACCCGGTCCAGCAGTTCACGGGCGGTCTTCTCGGCGTGCGAACGGACCACCTTGCGCACCTTGACCTGGGCCAGGACCACGTTCTCCAGCACGGTCTTGTGCGCGAACAGGTTGAAGCCCTGGAACACCATGCCGACCTCGGCGCGGAGCTTGGCCAGCTCCCGGCCCTCGGCGGGCAGCGGGCGGCCGGACAGGGTGATCGTGCCGGAGTCGATCGTCTCCAGCCGGTTGATGGTGCGGCAGAGCGTGGACTTGCCGGACCCGGACGGGCCGATCAGCACGACCACCTCGCCCTGCTCGATCTCCAGGTCGATGTCCTGGAGCACGTGCAGCGCCCCGAAGTGCTTGTTGACCTTGCTCAGCACGACCAGCGGGGCGGCTGCGGGGGTGTAGTCCTCGACCGGGCTTTCGGTCATCGCGCCTGGCTCCCTCTGTGTCGAACTGTCGAATACCACCCGCCAGCACCGGACCGGAAGGCCCAACTCCCTTGGCGGGCAGTGGTGGTGCGAATCCGGGGGCCGCGACCGGCGGAGCCGCGGCCCCTGGTGGGGTGACCATAGGAGCGCTGACCGGGCCCCGTCAGCCGATCTGAGCGGAACTTGAGCATCACGAAACGGCCACGTGGTGCGTACGCCGTGTTCGCGACGGCGTCGACGGGGCATGTCACAGCGGGAAACCGAGCCGGTGCCGACCGTCCCCCACGGGCCCGGTCCGCGGCCGAACCTGGCGCAGGGCCGCGCACTGGCCCATACTGCGCAGGACCGGGCCCCGAACGAACAGCCCGGTGACCACGTGGGGAGAGGAGGAGAACAGGATGCGACTGCTGCTCGTCGAGGACGACGAACGCGTGGCCGCGGCACTGGTCGCGGTGCTCGGCCGGCACGGCTTCCAGGTGCGGCACGCCCGTAGCGGGCACGAGGCGCTGGACGCCCTGGTGCCGGACGGCAACGAGCCGTACCGGGTCGTGCTGCTCGACCTCGGGCTGCCCGACCGCGACGGCTTCGAGGTGTGCAGCCGGATCAGGGCCGGCAGCGGCGTGCCGGTGATCATGGTGACCGCCCGGGCCGACATCCGCTCCCGGATCCACGGCCTCAACCTGGGCGCCGACGACTACGTCACCAAGCCGTACGACATGGGCGAGCTGCTCGCCCGCATCCACGCGGTGGCCCGCCGCGGCGCCCAGCCGTCCTCGGTGGCGGTGCCCGCGCCCGACGCCGTACCGCAGCAGCGCGGCCCGCTGGAGTCCCGCGGCATCCGGATCGACCGGGAGCGCCGCCGGGTCAGCGTGGACGGCCGTGACGTGCCGCTCACCCGCAAGGAGTTCGACCTGCTGGCGCTGCTCGCCCAGAGCCCCGGCGTGGTCTACCGGCGCGAGCAGATCTTCAGCGAGGTCTGGCGCAGCGGCTGGGAGGGCAACGGCCGCACCCTGGAGGTGCACATCGGCTCGCTGCGCAACAAGCTGGCGCTGCCCGGCCTGGTCGAGGCCGTGCGCGGCGTCGGCTACCGGCTGATCCCCGACTCCCCGACCACCACCGCGGCCGACCGGGCCCCGTCCGCCCCCGCGGAGCACTGACCGCACGTGCGCACCCGCCTGCTCGGCATCCTGATCGCCCTCATGCTGTGCGTCCTGGCCGCCCTGGGGCTGCCGCTCGCGGCGGCGTTCGCGGCGGCCGAGCAGACCCGGGTGGTGGTCGACCGGCTCGACGACGCCGCCCGCTTCGCCCAGGACCTGCCCACCTCCGGGGCGGCCGCCCTGGACTCCGCCCTCAAGGCCGACCCGCAGGACGCCCCCGGCGACGCCGGCCGGCGGCACGCGATCACCACCGAGGTCCAGCGCTACTACGACCTGTACGGCGTGCGGCTGGGCATCTTCCAGCGCGACGGCATGCCGATCGCGGTCGCGCCCCGCGACTGGCGGGTGCCCGCCGTCGGCTGGGGCGCCCAGGCCTTCCAGGAGGCGCTGGACGGGCGGCGCAGCCACAACCCGCCGCAGGTCTGGCCGTGGACCGAGGACCGGACGATCATCGTCGCCGCCCCGGTGGTGCGCGACGGCGACGTGGTCGCGGTGGTGCTGAGCGAGTCCCCGACCGGGGCGGTACGGGCCCGGGTGCTGCACAAGTGGCTGGTGCTGGCCGGCGGCGAGGCGGCCGCGATGGCCGTCGCGGTGCTGCTGGCCGTCCGGCTCACCGAGTGGGTGCTGCGCCCGGTGCGCACCCTCGACCGGGCCACCCACGACATCGCCACCGGGCAGATGGCGGCCCGGGTCGCGCCCGGCGGCGGACCGCCCGAACTCCAGCGGCTGGCACGCTCGTTCAACGAGATGGCGGACCACGTGGTGCACGCCCTGGACCAGCAGAAGGCGTTCGTCGCGGACGCCTCGCACCAGCTGCGCAACCCGCTCTCGGCCCTGCTGCTGCGGGTCGAGGTGCTCGGCCTGGAGCTGCCCGAGGGCCACGAGGAGGAGCTCAGCGGCGTCCGGGAGGAGGGCACCCGGCTGGCCCGGGTGCTGGACGACCTGCTCGGCCTGGCCACCGCCGAGCACGCCCGTCCGGAACCCGAGCAGACCGACCTGGCCCAGCTGACCCTGGCCCGGGTGGACGGCTGGCGGCCGGTCGCCGAGCAGCGCGGGATCGAGCTGCGCTGGGACGGCCCGGCGATGGCGATCGGCATGGCGGACCCGATCGGCTTCGGCTCCGCGCTGGACGCCGTCCTGGACAACGCGCTCAAGTTCGGGCCGACCGGCAGCCAGGTGCGACTGCGGGTCTCGGTGCGCCGGGACGAGGTCGCGGTGACCGTCACCGACGCCGGGCCGGGGCTGACCGAGGACGAGCTGGCCCGGGCCGGGGACCGGTTCTGGCGCAGCGCGCGGCACCAGAACGTGGACGGCTCGGGGCTGGGACTGTCGATCGCCCGCACCCTGCTGGCGGCCGGCGGCGGCTCGCTGGGCTTCGCTCCGGTCAGGCCGACCGGGCTCGCGGTGACCCTGGCGGTGCCGCGGCCGGGGCACTCCTAGAGCTCCAGGGCTGCGGGGCCTCAGGGCGTCAGGGGCGCGGGGCCTCAGGGCATCAGGGCCTCAGGGCTTCACCGAGCGGTAGTAGCGCGCCGCGCCCTCGTGCAGCGGGAGCGGATCGGTGTAGACGGCGGTGCGCAGGTCGACCAGCTGGGCGGCGTGCACCTGGGCGCCGATCTGGTCCCGGCTGTCGATCACCGCCCGGGTCATCCCCTCGACCAGCCCCGGGTCCACGTCGTCCCGGGTGACCAGCAGGTTGGGCACCGCCATGGTGGCGACGGCGTCCTTGGGCTCGGCGTTCGGGTAGGTGCCCTTGGGCATGGTGGCCGCCCGGTAGGCGTCCATCCCGTCGCCCTCCGTCCGGTGCAGCGACCCGGCGAGGTCGGCCAGCGGGACGATCCGGATCCGCATGTGCTCGGAGAGGTCGGTGAGGGCGCTGGTCGGCAGGCCGCCGGACCAGAAGAAGGCGTCGATCTTCCCCGCGCGCAGCTCGTCGGAGCCGTCGCTGACGCCGCCCGGGACCGGGGTGATGTCGTGGTCCGGGTCCAGGCCGGCCGCCGTCAGCAGCCGCCGGGTCACCAGGTTCACCCCGGACTGCGGCAGGCCGATGCCGACCCGCAGCCCCTTGAGGTCGGCGGTGCGGCGCACCCGCGAGTCCTCCGGGACGATCAGCTGCAGGTAGTCGTCGTACAGTCGGGCGATCGCCCGCAGTTTCCCCTTGCCCTCGCCCTGGTAGGCGGCGACCGCGTCGGCGGTGGCGATGGCGAAGGTGTCCTGGCCCTTGACCACCCGGGTGAGGTTGTCCACCGAGCCCTCGGAGCTGTCCAGGGCCAGCCGCACCCCGGGCATGGTCTGCGAGACGTGGGACTGCAGCAGCTGCCCGTACCGGTCGTAGACGCCGCGCGGGACGCCGGTCGCGAAACGGGTCTCCCCGCGCGGGTACCCGGGCGAACGGGCCGCCGACAGCCACCAGCCGCCCAGCCCGGCCACCAGCAGCGCCAGCGCCAGAACCGTCCGCCACAGCGGGCTGCGGGCCGCGCGGCGGACGGCGGCGCCGAGTCGGGACGGATCGGTGGGGGCCATGCAGGGATACTGCCAGGCGCTCCGGCCGAACGGGAGGGGAACGGAGCGTGGAAAGCTCCGCGGCCGCTCGGTGAAGATCCGGAAAAACCCGCTCGCGGCTGCCCGTACCCTGGTCTGGTGAGCGGTGAGAGCGGATTGAAGAGCTACAAGGTCGTCACGCACGGCTGTCAGATGAACGTCCACGACTCCGAGCGGCTGTCCGGCCTGCTGGAGGACGCGGGCTACGTCAAGGCCGGGTCGGAGGGCGACCCGGACCTGGTGGTGTTCAACACCTGCGCGGTGCGCGAGAACGCCGACAACAAGCTGTACGGCAACCTCGGGCAGCTCGCGCCGGTCAAGAGCCGCCACCAGGGCATGCAGATCGCCGTCGGCGGCTGCCTGGCCCAGAAGGACCGCGAGTCCATCGTCAAGCGAGCCCCCTGGGTCGACGTGGTGTTCGGCACCCACAACATCGGGCACCTGCCGGCCCTGCTGGAGCGGGCCGCGGTCGAGCGCAAGGCCCAGGTCGAGATCCTGGAGTCGCTGGAGACCTTCCCCTCCACGCTGCCCACCCGCCGCGAGTCCGCGTACGCCGCCTGGGTCGCCATCTCGGTCGGCTGCAACAACACCTGCACCTTCTGCATCGTCCCGGCGCTGCGCGGCAAGGAGGAGGACCGCCGCCCCGGCGACGTCCTCGCCGAGATCGAGGCGCTGGTGGACGAGGGCGTCATCGAGGTGACCCTGCTCGGCCAGAACGTCAACGCCTACGGCTCCGACCTGGGCGACCGCGAGGCCTTCTCCAAGCTGCTGCGCGCCGCCGGCCAGATCGAGGGCCTGGAGCGGATCCGCTTCACCTCGCCGCACCCGCGCGACTTCACCGACGACGTGATCGCCGCGATGGCCGAGACCCCGAGCGTGATGCACCAGCTGCACATGCCGCTGCAGTCCGGCTCGGACCGCGTCCTCAAGGCGATGCGCCGCTCCTACCGGCAGGACCGCTTCCTGGGGATCATCCGCAAGGTCCGGGAGGCGATGCCCGACGCGGCCATCTCCACCGACATCATCGTGGGCTTCCCCGGCGAGACCGAGGAGGACTTCGAGGAGACGATGCACGTTGTCCGCGAGGCCCGCTTCACCAACGCCTTCACCTTCCAGTACTCCAAGCGCCCCGGCACCCCCGCCGCGGAGATGGCGGACCAGGTGCCGAAGGAGGTCGTCCAGGCCCGCTACGACCGGCTGATCACGCTCCAGGAGGAGATCTCCTGGGACGAGAACAAGAAGCAGGTCGGCCGCACCCTGGAGATCCTGGTCGCCGAGGGCGAGGGCAAGAAGGACGACCGGACCCAGCGGCTCTCCGGTCGTGCCCCGGACAACCGGCTGGTGCACTTCAGCAAGCCGACGGAGCCGGTGCGCCCCGGCGACGTGGTGACCGTCGAGATCACCTACGCCGCCCCGCACCACCTGCTGGCCGAGGGCCCCGCCCTCGGGGTGCGCCGCACCCGGGCCGGCGACGCCTGGGAGAAGCGCCAGGCCAAGCCCGCCGACAAGCCGGTCGGCGTCATGCTCGGCCTGCCGGGCATCGGCGCCCCGGCCCAGCTGCCGCTGGCCGCCCCGGCGGGCGGCGCCTGCTGCGGCGACTGACCCGCGTGCCCTGACGGGCGGCCCGGTGGGAGCTTCCGAGCTCCTGCCGGGCCGTTCCGCTTCCCGGTGGGGGCTTCCACGCCCACGCCGGTCCCGCGGGGCCGTTCCGCTTCCCGGCTAGAGTGATCGACATGCTGGTAGCCGCCGCCGTGTGCCCCTGTCCGCCGCTGCTCGTCCCCGAGGTCGCCGCCGGGGCCGCGCCCGAGCTGGACGGGCTGCGCGCCGCCTGCGACCAGGCGCTGGCGGCGCTGGTCGCGGCCGGGCCCGAGCTGGTCGTGGTGGTCGGCACCGGGCCGGACGCCGAGGTGTGGACCGAGGGCGGGGCCGGCTCCTTCCACCGCTACGGGGTGCCGCTGGTCGCCAAGCTGCCCGGCGGGCGGGTCGAGGGGCCGGAGCTGGCGCCCTCGCTCACCGTCGGCGCCTGGCTGCTGGAGCGCGCCGGGGTGACCCTGCCGACGCACGCCTGCGCGGTGCCCGCGGACGCCCCCGCCGACCGGATGCTCGGGCTCGGCCAGGGCCTGGCCGGTCTCGCCGACCGGGTCGCCCTGCTGGTCCTCGGCGACGGCAGCGCCTGCCGTTCGCTGAAGGCGCCCGGCTACCTGGACGAGCGGGCCGAGGGCTACGACGCGGCCCTGGCGGCCGCCCTGGGCACGGCAGACCTGCCCGCGCTGGCCGCACTGGACCCGGCGCTGGCCGCCGAGCTCAAGGCCGAGGGCCGGGCGCCCTGGCAGGTGCTGGCGGGTGCCGCCGAGGGCGCCGGCCTGACCGCGCGGCTGGGGTACCAGGACGCGCCGTACGGGGTCGGGTACTTCGTGGCGTCCTGGAGCTGAGCCTCAGGACTGCGGGGGCCGCGGGGTCCCGTCCTCCTCGTCCGTCGGCTTCGGCTTGTGGGCGAAGTCGCCCACCGCGTCCTTGGCCTTGCCCGTGCCGTGCTCGATCTTGTCGCTGTACTTGCCCTTGGTCGCCTTGTCGATCGCGCCGCCGGCCTTGTCCACGATCTGGTCGATCTGGTCGTTGTGCTTGCCCGCGAGCTCGCTGGCCTTCTCCTTGAGCTCCTCGGCCTTGCCCTTGAGGTTGTCCATCAGGCCCATGGTGATCTCCTTCGTTCCCTGTCTCCTGCACAACGCACGGGACTGGTAAAGCGTTCGCAAAAACCGGGTCGGGTGCGGAACGGGCCGGAGGCAGTCCGGGAAACAGTCATATCCTCGCGCAGTCCGGGCCGCGGGGCAGCCCGGCCAGGGTGGCCGCCCCGGTCGGGCGACGGCGGTGCCCGCGGCCGCGGCCCCGGCGGCGGCCCCGGCAACGGCGACGGTTTGGGAGACTGGAGCGGTGAGCAGCTCCCGTGTGATCAGCATCGTCGGCGCGACCGCCGCCGGAAAGTCCGACCTGGCCGTCGCCATCGCCCGCAGCCTCGACGGCGAGGTGATCAACACCGACTCGATGCAGCTGTACCGGGGCATGGACATCGGCACCGCGAAGCTGACCACCGCCGAGCGCGGGGGAGTGCCGCACCACCTGCTGGACGTCTGGGACGTCACCGAGGCCGCCAGCGTCGCCGAGTACCAGCGGCTGGCCCGGGCCGAGATCGACCGGCTGCTCGCGGCCGGGCGCAGCGCCGTCCTGGTCGGCGGCTCCGGGCTGTACGTCCGGGCCGCGATCGACGAGATGGAGTTCCCCGGCACCGACCCGGCGGTGCGCGCCCGGCTGGAGGCCGAGCTGGACCAGGCCGGCCCGTACGCGCTGCACCGGCGGCTGGCCGAGCTGGACCCGGCGGCCGCCGAGGCGATCCTGACCTCCAACGGCCGGCGGATCGTCCGCGCCCTGGAGGTCATCGAGATCACCGGTCAGCCGTTCACGGCCAACCTGCCGACCAACACCGCGGTGTACGACGCGGTGCAGATCGGCGTCGCGGTGCCCCGCCCCGAGCTGGACGAGCGGATCACCCTGCGGGTCGACCGGATGTGGCGGGACGGGCTGCTGGACGAGGTGCGGGAGCTGGAGCGGGTCGGTCTGCGGGACGGCCTGACCGCCTCCCGGGCGCTCGGCTACCAGCAGGTGCTCGACCACTTCGCCGGCGGGTGCACCGAGGACGAGGCCCGGGCCGAGACCGTCCGGGCCACCAAGCGCTTCGCCCGCCGCCAGGAGTCCTGGTTCCGCCGGGACGACCGCATCCACTGGCTCTCCCGACCGGCCGGTACCGACCCGGTCGAGCTGCTGGACCGGTCCCTCGAACTGATCGAACGTCAGGGAGTTCCGGCCGCATAGGTCCTGTTCCGGCCAATTCGGCGGTGCACCTGCGCGCGCAGGTGACCGTGCAGGACACACCGGGGGTCACGGCCCGATCACGTGATGGCCACGGATCACCCGAGGACCCCGGTCAGGCCCCGAACGTCCCCTCTGGACATGCCATCATCGATGCCATAAGGGTCGGCCCGCGCGGGTCGACCGTGCCCGGCCGCGAGTCCGCTCGTGTCGAACTGTCAGGGGAGGCCGTGTGTCGACGGGTACCGGCCCCGAACCCGGCCAGAGCGGGAGCGTCACCGCACCGGCCGAGGAGTTCGACGAGTCGACCAGGGGGGACCTTCCCGTGCTGACCGGCCTGGAGGCGCCGACCTCGTACGCGGCCGCGGTGCCCGCGCTGGACACCCGCACCCCGCCGGACGCCGCGGTGCACGAGCGGGAGATCCGGCCGCTGCGCCGGCTCCGCTGGTGGCAGACCCTGCCGATCGCGCTGCTCGGCACCCTCGGCTCGCTGATGTTCGCCTTCCCGCTCGCCTTCGGCTCGGCCGGGGCGCGGGCCACCATGATCGGGATGCTCGGGCTGCTGTTCACCGCGGCCTCGTTCGGCTGGGGCGCGATGGCGGCCCGGCACGCCGGCTACAAGTGGCCGGGGCTGCCGCGCCGGGGCTCCGGGCAGCGGGCCGGCTGGAAGGCCATCGCGGTCTACACCCTGATCGCACTGGCCGCCTGCGCGCTCGCGGTCTGGCGGGTCGCCTACCTCCGCTGACCGCGGTGCCCGGGCCGAACCCCCGGTGACCCGCCCCGAGCCGAAGGGGCGCGCCGGTGCCGAAAGGGAGGAGCGAGGGAGCGCCGACCGTCGGCACCGGACGAGAGCGCCCCGGAGGCGAGCGGGCGAGTATCAGTACCATCGGGGGCGTGAGCGCATCCTCTCCTCAGCGGGCCGGCCTCCCCTTCTTCAAGGGGCACGGCACCCAGAACGACTTCGTGATCGTGCCGGACCCGGACGGCGTGCTGGAGATCGGCCCGGAGGCCGTCGCCGCGCTGTGCGACCGACGGGCCGGCATCGGTGGCGACGGGCTGCTGCGCGTGGTGCGCGCGGCCGCCGACCCGGCCGCCGCGGACCAGGCCGACCGGGCCGAGTGGTTCATGGACTACCGCAACTCCGACGGCAGCATCGCCGAGATGTGCGGCAACGGTCTGCGGGTCTTCGCCCGCTTCCTGGTCGAGGCGGGCCTGGCCAAGGTGGGTGAGCTGGCGATCGCGACCCGCTCCGGGGTGCTCACCGCGAGGGTCGCCGAGGACGCCGCGGACGGCACGCCCGGCGACGTCACCATCGACATGGGCCGGGCGAAGCTGCCCGGACCGGACGGCATCGAGGTCGCGGTCGGCGGGCGGCGCTGGCCGGCCCTGAACGTCAACATGGGCAACCCGCACGCGGTGGCCTTCGTGGAGAGCCTGGACCACGCCGGGGACCTGTACACCGCCCCGCTCACCAGCCCGGCGGGCGCCTACCCGGAGGGCGTCAACGTCGAGTTCGTGGTGGACCGCGGCCCCCGGCACGTCGCGATGCGGGTGCACGAGCGCGGCTCCGGCGAGACCCGCTCCTGCGGCACCGGCGCCTGCGCCGTCGCGGTGGCGGCGATCCGCCGGGACGGCGTGGACCCGGCGGTCACCGGCGCGGCGGTCGCCTACACGGTGGACGTGCTGGGCGGCCGGCTGGTGATCACCGAGCACCCGGACGGCCGGGTGGAGATGACCGGGCCGGCCGTGATCGTGGCCGAGGGCCGGCTGGACGCGCGCTGGTGGGAGTCGCTCGGCCGGTAGCAGTGGGGCGGTGACGGCCCGGTTTGCCCACTTCGTACGGCGACGAATCCCCCCGATCGGGTGATACCGGTCGCGGACGGGAATCACGGCGTCGCGGAACGTGCTCTGCTCGGTAGCATGGACCACCGGGTCGATCACCCCGACGGGGAGGGGGAGCGCCCGGCGACCGTTGCCGGAGGTGCCGATGACCATCTCAGCCGGGCAGCCCATCGCGGGGCAGCCGACGAGCACGCGACAGGCCGGGCCCAGGCGGCCGCTCGGCGAGCTGGGCCGGGCCGCCCTCGGCCGGGCCGGGCGGGCCGCCCTGCTGGCCACCGGCCGCCAACCGGTGCCGGACGCGCTGGAGCCGCTGGTCCAGGTGCACCGGCGGCACCATCCGCAGGCCGACCTCGCGCTGCTGGCCCGGGCCTACCGGCTGGCCGAGGCCAGCCACCGTGGCCAGAAGCGCAAGAGCGGCGAGCCGTACATCACCCACCCGCTGGCCGTCACCATGATCCTGGCCCAACTCGGCGCCGGGACAACCACCTTGGTCGCCTCGCTGCTCCACGACACGGTCGAGGACACCGAGTTGACGCTGGACCAGGTGGGTGCCGGGTTCGGGCCCGAAGTCGCCTACCTGGTCGACGGGGTGACGAAACTGGAGAAGGTCGACTTCGGTGCCGCCGCCGAGGCCGAGACCTTCCGCAAGATGCTGGTCGCCACCGGGGACGACGTCCGGGTGATGGTGATCAAGCTCGCCGACCGGCTGCACAACATGCGCACCATCCGGCACATGAAGCCGGCCAGCCAGGTGCGGATCGCCAAGGTCACCCGGGACGTGCTGATCCCGCTGGCGGAGCGGCTCGGCATCCAGGTGCTGAAGGCGGAGCTGGAGGACATCGTCTTCGCCACCCTGCACCCCGAGGAGCACGCCCGCACCCGCGGTCTGATGGCCGGTCACGAGGCCCTTCCGGACGCCCTGCTGGAGCCCTTCGCCCGGCAGCTGGCCCGCCAGCTGGCCGAGACCGGGGTCGCCGCCGAGGTGACGGTCCGGCCCCGGCACTGCGTCTCGCTGCACCGGGTGCTGCTCAAGCGGGCCGCCGCGCCGGGGCGGGACGGGCGGCCGCAGGAACCCCAGCCGGCCGACTTCGGGCGGCTGCTGGTGGTGGTCGAGGAGAACGCCGACTGCTACGCGGTGCTCGGCGAGCTGCACACCTGCTGGACGCCGCTGCCCGGGGAGTTCAAGGACTTCGTGGCCGCCCCCAAGTTCAACCTCTACCAGTCGCTGCACACCGCGGTGGCGCTGGACGGCGGCGCGGTGGTCGAGGTGCTGGTCCGGACCCGGCGGATGCACGAGGTGGCGGAGACCGGGGTGGTCGCGCTCGGCGACCCGTCCCCGGCCGGCCCGGGCCAGGACGCCGACGAGCTGGACCGCACCGACCCGGCCCGGCCCGGCTGGCTCAGCCGGCTGCTGGAGTGGCAGCAGGAGACCCCCGACCCGGACGCCTTCTGGTCCGCGCTCACCGCCGACCTGGCCGGCGACCGCGAGATCACCGTGGTGACGGAGAGCGGTGAAACGCTTCAGCTGAGGGCCGGGGCCAGCTGCGTGGACGCCGCCTACCTGCTCGGTGAGGAGACCGGCCACCGATGTATCGGCGCCCGGGTCAACGGCCGGCTCACCGCGCTGTCCACCCCGCTCCAGGACGGCGACGTGCTCGCGGTGCTCACCGAGAACCTCCCGGCCGGGGGCGCGGCACAGCCCTCCGGCCCGTCCCCGGAGTGGCTGGCGCACGCCCGCACCCCCGCCGCCCGGCTGGCCATCGAACGCTGGCTGGCCGACCACCCGGCCCGGCTACCGGTGGTACGCACCGGCCCGGCCGCCCACCAGCCCGCCCCGGCCGCGCACCGGGCCGGCGAGCGCCGGGCCGCCCCGGTCGCGGTGGCCGGCCGGCCCGGGGCGCCGGTGCGGCTGGCCCGCTGCTGCACGCCCGTCCCCCCGGACGCGGTGGCCGGCTACCCGATCCGCGGCGGTGCGGTGGCCGTGCACCGCACCGGCTGCCCCGCCGGGCAGCGGCTGCGCGCCGACGGGCGGACCGAGCTGGAGGTCCGCTGGCGGTCGGAGGACGCCCCGGCCGCCGGGCACCGGGTGACCCTGCGGGCCGAGGCGCTGAACCGGCCCCGGCTGCTCGCCGACCTCACGGCGGCGATCTCCGCCGCGGGCGTCGGCATCGTCTCCGCCGAGGTCGAGCCGCCGCAGGAGCTGCGGGTCCGGCACACCTACTCCGTCGAGCTGCCCGAGCCGGGCGCGCTGCCCGCGCTGATGCGGGCGATGCTCCGGGTCTCCGGGGTGTACGACGTGAGCCGCCCGCACGCGCCGGAGGGCGCCCGGACCCGTGAGGGGGGCCGGGCGGGCCGGGACGGGGGCCCGGAGGGCCGGGACGGCGGTCCGGACGGCGGGCAGGGGAGCCCGGAGGGGCGAGAAGGGGGCTCGGAGGCGGCGCTCCGGGGGAAATGGGGATGACCCGCCCGCACCGGGCGTGCGACCATCATGGGGAATTCACGGCCGGTCCACGGCGTTCTCAGGGCTGAGGAGCCCGGGATGGGAAGCAGGGGCCCCGCCGCAGCAGCCCAGCGACCAAAGGACAGAATGACCTCCACGTTCGACACCCGCGACCACGCCGACGCCCCGCGCCGCCTCGACGGTCTGCGGGCGGAAGCCCTCATGGACGAGGACCTCGCGGCCATCGACGAGGACCTCGGCCACAACTACGACGGCGACCAGTACGACCGCAGTGAGCGCGCCGCCCTGCGCCGGGTCGCCGGCCTCTCCACCGAACTCCAGGACGTCACCGAGGTCGAGTACCGCCAGCTCCGCCTGGAGCGCGTGGTGCTCGTCGGCGTCTGGACCGACGGCACCCTGGAGGAGGCGGAGAACTCGATGGCCGAGCTCGCCGCGCTCGCCGAGACGGCCGGCTCCGAGGTGCTGGACGGTGTCATCCAGCGCCGCGACAAGCCCGACGCGGCCACCTACATCGGCTCCGGCAAGGCGAAGGAGCTGCGCGACATCGTCGCCTCCACCGGCGCCGACACCGTGGTCTGCGACGGTGAGCTCACCCCCGGCCAGCTGATCCAGCTGGAGGACGTGGTCAAGGTCAAGGTCGTCGACCGGACGGCCCTGATCCTGGACATCTTCGCCCAGCACGCCAAGTCCCGGGAGGGCAAGGCGCAGGTCTCGCTCGCGCAGATGCAGTACATGCTGCCGCGCCTGCGCGGCTGGGGTCAGTCGCTGTCCCGGCAGATGGGTGGCGGTGGCTCAGGCTCCTCCGGTGGCGGCATGGCCACCCGTGGTCCCGGTGAGACCAAGATCGAGACCGACCGGCGTCGGATCCGCGAGAAGATGGCGAAGCTCCGCAAGGAGATCGCCGACATGAAGAAGGGCCGCGACACCAAGCGCCAGGAGCGCAAGCGCCACCAGGTGCCGTCCGTGGCCATCGCCGGGTACACCAACGCCGGCAAGTCCTCCCTGCTCAACCGGCTCACCGGCGCGGGCGTGCTGGTGGAGAACTCGCTGTTCGCCACCCTGGACCCGACCGTGCGCCGGGCCCAGACCCCGAGCGGGCGGCTCTACACCCTGGCCGACACCGTCGGCTTCGTCCGGCACCTGCCGCACCACCTGGTCGAGGCCTTCCGCTCGACCATGGAGGAGGTCGCCGACGCCGATCTCATCCTGCACGTGGTGGACGGCTCGCACCCCGAGCCGGAGACCCAGCTGGCGGCCGTCCGCGAGGTCGTCGTCTCGGTCGACGCACAGAACGTGCCCGAGATCGTGGTGATCAACAAGGCGGACGCCGCCGACCCGCACGTGCTGCAGCGCCTGCTGCGCCGCGAGCCGCACGCCATCGTGGTGTCGGCCCGCACCGGCGCGGGCATCGAGGAGCTGCTGCAGCTCATCGACGACGAACTGCCGCGTCCGGCCGTCGAGGTGCGGGCCCTGGTGCCCTACACCCAGGGCGCGCTGGTCTCCCGGGTGCACAAGGAGGGCGAGCTGCTCGCCGCCGAGCACACCGCCGAGGGCACGCTGCTGCACGCCAAGGTGCCGGCCGAGCTGGCCGCCGAGCTGGAGTACTTCGCGGTGGCCCTGCGGGGCTGACCGGCTGGAGGAAGCAGCCCCCGGACGTTCGCGTCCGGGGGCTACTTCACGTTCTTGGCGAAGTAGTCGAAGGCCTGCTTCGCCTGGTCCTGGAGGGACGGCCCGGCCAGGTAGCCGACCGGGTTGCGGTTGCCGATCGAGCTGACGCTGACCAGGTTGGGCTTGCCGTCCTTGGTGATGAACCAGCCGCCGCCGCCCGCCCCGCCGGTCATGGTGCAGCCGAGCACGTACATCGGCGGACGGGTCCGGTCGAAGGACAGCCGGCCCGGCGCGACGGGGGAGTCGCAGCGCTGCAGCTCCGTCCCGTCGAAGGGACGCTCGACCGGGTAGCCGAACACGGTGGCCGAGGTGATCTGCTCGGCCGGGGCGTTGAACCAGACCGGGACGGAACCGCCGACCGCCTCCTCCAGGGACGGGCCGGAGCCGGACTCGGGCCGCACCCGGACGATCCCGTAGTCGTACTGGTCGTGGGCGCCGACGCCGCCCTCCTGCAGCCAGGTCGGCGAGACCAGCGCGCGCACCGCCGTCCAGCGGCCGTACGGGGCGGCCTGCTTGTCGTCGTACGGCTTGCCGCGGGCCGCCCCGCCGTCCCGGTTGCCCGCCTGTCCGTCCCGGTTGTAGGCGGGGGCGAAGGTCAGGTTCCGCACCCAGCCGCCGCCCTTGCCGTCGTGCAGGCAGTGCGCGGCGGTGTAGACCAGGTTGCTCCGGCCCGGGGTGAGCGGGTCGGCGACCACCGTGCCGGAGCAGACCGCGTCGCCCTGCGCGGTGGTCATCAGCAGCTTGCCGACCAGGGCGGAGTCCGGGCCGTACGGGTGCGGTTGCGGCCGGGCCTGGACGGCGGCCGGCGGGGCGTCCCGCTGGACGGTGGCCGGGGTGGGCGCGGTCAGCGCGTACTCGGGGGTGGGGCGGGCCTTGGCGGCCTCCGTCCGAGCGGTGGTCCAGTAGCCCGGGGCCGCCGGGGCGGGGGAACCGCTGTCGGTGACGTACCGGGCCCAGTCCTCCAGCTTCCAGCCGCTCAGGTCGCCCAGGCTGGTCGGCGCCGCCTTCGGCAGGGCCGCGGGCGGGGTGGCCGGAGCAGCCGGGCCGTCCGGCCCGCACGCGGCCGCGCTGAGGGTCAGGGCGGCGAGCAGCGCGGCGCCGGCCGTGACGGCCCGCCGGCCCCGGGGGGCGGTGCCGGAGGTGCGGGTGGTGCCGATGGTGCGCAAGCTGAGGAGTCCCTCGTGGTGGTGCCGGTCACTGCTTCCTGGAGATCCAGTCCAGGGCCTGTCGGGCGACCGTCTCCAGGTACGGGCCGCTCAGCGAGGTGTGTCCCTGGGTGCCGATCGACGTGTTGCTGACCAGGGCGGTCTTCCCGTCCGGCATGGTGGCGAACCAGCCGCCGCCGCTGGCGCCCTGGGTCATGTTGCAGCCGATGGTCAGCATGGTCGGGCGCTTGGGGTCGAAGGACAGCCGGGTCGGCTTGCCGCCGTCGCACTTGTACAGCTCCTGGCCGTCGAACGGCTTGACCAGCGGGTAGCCGACGGCCGAGACCTTGAGCTGGTCGCGGGGCGCGTCGAACCACACCGGGACGGCCGAACCCACCGTCTCCTCCAGGGACTTGCCGGCGTCGTTCTGGTTGTGCACCCGCATCACGGCGAAGTCGTACTGATTGGCGGCGTCACCGGTCGGGCCGCCCTCGACCATCCACTGCGGCGAGGTGACCACCTGGTCGGCCCACCAGGTGCCGAGCGGGGCCAGCTCGGACAGCGGGGCCTTCTTGCCGCCGCTGGAGGCACCGGAGTTGTTGTAGGCGGGGACGAAGACCAGGTCCTTGTAGAAGTCGCCGCCCTTGCCCTCGTGCACGCAGTGCGCGGCCGTCCAGACCAGGTTGCTCTTGCCCGGGTGCTGGGGGTCGGCGATCACCGTCGCCGAGCAGTTGCCGCGGCCGCCCTGGGCGGAGAAGAACACCTTCCCGGAGGGCTGCTTGAGGTACGGGCGGGGCACCTGGACGGCCTTGACCACCGGCGGCTCCGGGTCGGTCACGCCGTCGTCGGTGGCGGGCTTCGGGGTGGACGGGGCCGGCTTGGCGGTGGGCGGGGCCGGGTCGGCGGGCTTGGCGTCGCCCATCTTGTCCGGGTCCCAGAAGTCCTTCACCACCGGGTTGTTGAAGACGTGCTTGGACGCCCACTTGTCCCAGTCGTCGTACTTCCACTTCTTCAGGTCGTCCCAGCTCTTCGGCAGGCCCTCCAGCAGGCTGGTCGGGAGGCCGGACGGCAGGGTGATCCCGCCGATCACACCGCCGCCGGGAGTGGTGGAGGCGCTCACGCTCGCCGCGGGCGGCGGGGCCGGGGTGTCGGCGGCGCCCGGCGAGCCGTCCGGCCCGCAGGCGCTGACGGCCAGCAGCGTTCCGGTGGCCAGGGCGGCGGCCAGGACTGACCGGTGGATCGGTGGCATCGGTGCGCTTCCCCCTGTGTTCGGTCGGGCTTCGGTGCGGCGGCTCGCCGCCCTGGAGTCTTCCATCGCCGTACAGGACGGCGGTGGCCGCCCCCCGGGTTCCGGGGTTGACCGGAGGTCACCGATCCGTGATGCGGGACGGATGCGCCGCGGGGGCGGACGCCGGCGGTTCCCCGGCGTCCGCTTCGACGGTTCGTCGACGCCCCTTCGGGGTGCGCCGGTTCCGGTCGGCGTCCGACGCCGCCGCGTTCGCACAGCAGGGCCGCCCCGCCCGCTGGCGCACTATCCCCGATCTTCACCCGGACGAGTGAGCCGTCCTTGTGATCACTCGTCAGAGATAGGTAACCCTTACCTGACGCGACGGTGCGAGCGCCCGCCGAACCCCTCCACCAACCAGCGCGCGTCCGCACCCCCACGCGCACCAAGGAGCAGCCTTGAGCACCGCCCTCACCGGAGCCCCACCCGTACCGCCGCCGGCCGCGGACCGGGCCGCCGGGCCCGACCCGCTGCTGCACCCCGACCCCGCCGTCGCCGCCGAACAAGCCGCCTTGGAAGCCCTGTTGCGCTGCTGGGCCCGGGAGACCGGCACCCGCCCCGGACCGGACGGCCGACTGCGGATCGACGTCCTCGGCGGCGCCGCCCGGCTCACCGCCCCGGTCCGCTACTGGTCGTCCGGCGGCTGGCACCGCTTCGGGCCGGCCACCCTCTCGGCCGGGCAGGGTACCGCCGAGTCCCCGGTGGACGCCGTCACCGCCGCCGCCCTGCTCGCCGCCGTGGCCGCCGACCGGCCTGACCCCGGGCAGGTCGCCGAACTCGCCGCCCGGGTCGCCGACTCGGTCGTGCGCACCGCCGAGATCCTCGCCCACCACCGCACCGCCGCCGACCCCGGCGGACCCGAGCGCTCGCGGTTCCTCGCCGCCGAACAGGCCCTGCTGCTCGGCCACCCGCTGCACCCCACGCCGAAGAGCCGCGACGGCCTCGGCCCGGCCCAGAGCGCCGCCTACTCGCCCGAACTGCACGGCTCCTTCCAGGTGCACTGGTACGCCGTGGACCGCGTCCTGCTCGCTGCCGACTCCGCCGTCGCCCGGAGCGCCGACCGGATCACCGCCGACCTGCTCGGCGACCACGCCGCCCTGCCGCCCGGCACCGCCGCCCTGCCGCTGCACCCCTGGCAGGCCCGCGAACTCGCCCACCGCCCCGCCGTCGCCGCGCTGCTCGCCGACGGACTGCTGCACGACCTCGGCCCGGCCGGCGAGCCCTGGTACCCCACCTCCTCGGTGCGCACCGTCTATCGGCCCGGCACACCCTGGATGCTCAAGCTCTCGCTCGGGCTGCGGATCACCAACTCCCGCCGGGAGAACCTGCGCAAGGAACTCCACCGCGGCGTGGAGGTGCACCGGCTGCTGGAGAGCGGGCTCGCCGCCGAGTGGCGGGCCGCCCACCCCGGCTTCGACATCGTCCGCGACCCGGCCTGGATCGGCGTCGACCACCCCGGCCTCGGGGACCCGGGCGGCCTGGACACCGTGCTGCGCGTCCAACCGTTCGCGCCCACCGAGCGTGCGCTGTGCGTGGCCGGGCTGATCGCCGAGCAGCCGGGCGGGAGCCGCTTGACCGGCCTGGGCGCGGAGCCGGGCCTGGGCGCGGAGCCGGGCCTGAGTGCGGGGACGGGCCTGAGTGCCGGGCCCGGCTCGGGCGGCGGGGCCGACAGTGGCCCGGCGGGCGGCACCGTGCCGTCCGGGCTCGGCGACGTCCTGCGCTCGCTGGCCGCCCGCACCGGCCGCCCGCTGCGCACCGTGGCCGCCGAATGGTTCCTGCGCTACCTGGACGCCGTGGTGCTGCCCGTCCTCTGGCTGGACGGCCGGGGCGGCATCGCCCTGGAGGCGCACCAGCAGAACAGCATCGTGCTGCTGGACGCCGAGGGCTGGCCCAACGGCGGCCGCTACCGCGACAACCAGGGCTACTACTTCCGGGAGAGCGCCGCCGAACGGCTCACCGCCCGGCTGCCCGGACTCGGCGAGCACAGCGACACCTTCCTGCCGGACCCGGTCATCGACCACCACTTCGCCTACTACCTCGGCATCAACCACGTGCTCGGGCTGATCGGCGCCCTCGGCTCCCAGGGGCTGGCCGACGAGGCGGTGCTGCTGGCCGGACTGCGCCGGTTCCTGGCCGGCCCGCGCGCGGCCGCCACCGGCTCGACGCTGCCCGCGCTGCTGCTGGACGCGCCCACCCTGCCCTGCAAGGCCAACCTGCTCACCCGGATCAACGGCCTGGACGAGCTGGTCGGCCCGGTCGCCACCCAGTCCGTGTACGTGGACATCGCCAACCCGCTCGCGGGGGCCTGATGTTGGACGACCTGCCCGGGTGGGGCGAAGTCCCCACCCCGGCCGGGCGGTTCCGGCTCGTCCCGGTCCGGCTGCCCGCCGACCTGGACCTGCTCGCCGGGTGGATGAACGACCCCGAGGTCGACGAGTTCTGGACGCTCGCCGGACCGCCCGCCGTCACCGAGCGGCACGTCCGGGCCCAACTCGACGGCGACGGACGCAGCGTGCCCTGCCTCGGCCTGCTCGACGGCGCGCCGATGAGCTACTGGGAGGTCTACCGCGCCGACCTCGACCCGCTCGCCGGGCACTACCCGGCGAGCCCGCACGACACCGGCGTGCACCTGCTGCTCGGCCCGGCCACCAGCCGCGGCCGGGGACTGGGCGCCCCGCTGCTGGCCGCCGTCGCCGACCTGATCCTCCGCCGGAGAGCCGACTGCCGACGGGTGGTGGCCGAACCGGACGTCCGGAACCGGCGCTCGGTCCGGGCCTTCGAACGGGCCGGCTTCCGGGCCGCCGCCGAACTCGACCTGCCCGACAAGCGCGCCGCCCTGATGGTCCGCGACCGCGACTCACCCCCTGCCTAGGACAACCCTGTGGACACCTCGACACCCCCTCCGTACGACCTGCTCGGCGTCGGCATCGGCCCGTTCAACCTCTCGCTCGCCGCCCTCGCCGAGCCCGTGACCGGCCTGCGCACGCTCTTCTGCGACCAGCGCCCGGAGTTCCGCTGGCACCACGGCATGCTGGTGGACGGCGCCCGGATGCAGGTCCCGTTCCTCGCCGACCTGGTCTCACTGGTGGACCCGACCAACCCGTGGTCCTTCCTCAACTACCTGCGCGCCCAGGACCGGCTGTTCCCGTTCTACTTCGCCGAACGCTTCCAATTGCCCCGCCGGGAGTACGACCACTACTGCCGCTGGGCCGCCGAGCGGCTGCCCAACTGCCGCTTCGGCACCGAGGTCACCGCCCTGCACCGGGAAGGCCCGCTGTTCCGGGTCGAGTTGACCGACACCGCGACCGGCCGGCGCTCCACCGTGCGGGCCCGCAACCTCGCGCTCGGCGTCGGCACCCGGCCGGTGCTGCCCGAGGCCTTCGCCGGGCTGGCGGACCGCCCGCGGGTCTTCCACTCCGCCGCGTACCTGGACCGCCGGGCCGACCTGGCCGGTGCCCGGGACATCACCGTGGTCGGCAGCGGGCAGTCCGGCGCCGAGGTCTTCCTCGACCTGCTCCGCCGCCACGCGGGCGACGGCGTCCGGCTGCGCTGGCTCACCCGGACCAGGGCGCTCGCCCCCATGGAGTACTCCAAGCTCGGCCTGGAGCACTTCACCCCCGACTACACCCGCTACTTCCACGGCCTGCCCGGTCCGGCCCGGGACGCCCTGGTCAGCGCCCAGTGGCAGCTGCACAAGGCCGCCAGCGCCGAGACCCTGGCCGAGATCCACGACCACCTCTACGAACGCACCATCGGCCGCCCGATCGACGCCGCCCCGGTCGAGATCACCCCCGGCACCGCCGTCACCGAGGCCCGGCCGGGGCCCTGCGGCGGCCTCGAACTGCGCTGCCGGCACACCGACTCGGGCGCCGAGCACCTGCTGCGCACCGACGCCGTGGTGCTCGCCACCGGCTACCGGGCCGCTCGCCCGGCCGCGCTCGAACCGCTCGCCGACCTGATCGACTGGGACGAGTCCGGGCGCTACCGGGTCGACCTCGACCACCGGGTCGCCACCCGGCCGGAGCTCGCCGGGGGGCTCTACGTCCAGAACGCCGAGCTGCACACCCACGGCGTCGGCACCCCGGACCTCGGCCTCGGCGCCCACCGGGCCGCCGTGATCCTCAACGCCGTCACCGGTCGGACCGTCCACCGGCTGCCCGGCCGCACCGCCTGGACCGGCTTCGCGCCGCCCGCGCCGGTCGCTTCCGACGTCCCCGCCGTGCCCGTTGCCCTGAAGTCCGAGCAGACCCCCGTCGTCCCCCGCCCCCAGGAGCTGACCCGTGCCGCAACCGTCGGCCGCTGAACCGCCGCTCTACCTGCCCCCGCACCTCACCGCCGGGCACTGGCAGCGGGCCGGCCGCGCCCTGCTGGCCAAGATGCTCGGCGAGTTCTCCTACGAGGAACTGCTCCGACCCGTCCCGGGAGCCCTCGACGGCGAGTACCTGCTGAAGCTGCCCGAGGCCGAGTACCGCTTCGCCGCCCGGCGCGGTGCCTACGACGGCTGGCAGGTCGACCCCGAGTCGATCCGCTGCTCCCGCCCGGACGGCCTCGACCCGCTGCGCTTCCTCCCGTACGCCCGGGACGCCCTCGGGATGCGCGGCGAGACCACCGCCCACCTGGTCCGCGAGCTCTCCGCCACCCTCACCGCCGACGCCCGTCAGCTCGCCACCGCGCTCACCGCCGCCGAACTCGCCGAGCTCGACCACCCCGCACTGGAGGGCCGCCAGGGCGGCCACCCGTGGATCGTCCCCAACAAGGGCCGGATCGGCTTCTCCGGCACCGACGCCGCCCGCTGGGCCCCGGAGGCCCGCAGCCCCCGCCCGCTGCCCTGGATCGCCGTCCACCGCCGGCTCGCCGAGTACCGCGGGGTGCCCGGCCTGGAACGCCCCGAGCAGCTCTACGCCCGCGAGCTGGACGACGTCGACGCGCTGCGCGCCCCGCTCGGCGCGGACGCCGACGACTACCTGCTGCTGCCGGTCCACCCCTGGCAGTGGGACGAGACGGTGCTGACGCTGTTCGCGCCCTGGATCGCCTCGGGCGAGATCGTCCCGCTGCCCTCGGACGGCGACCCGCGGCTGCCGCAGCAGTCCATCCGCTCCTTCTTCAACACCGCCCACCCCGGGCGCTGCACCGTCAAACTGCCGCTGTCCATCCTCAACACCCTGGTCTGGCGCGGCCTGCCGGTCGAACGCACCCTCGCCGCGCCCGCCGTCACCGCCTGGCTGCACGGGCTGCGCGACGCCGACCCGTACCTGCGGGAGGAGTGCCGGGTGATCCTGCTCGGCGAGATCGCCTCCATCACCGTCGACCACCCGCTCTACCGCGAGATGCCCGACTCGCCGTACCAGTACAAGGAGCTGCTCGGCGCGATCTGGCGCGAACCGCTCGGCCCCTTCCTCGCCGCCGACGAACGCGCCCGCACCCTCGCCGCCCTGCTGCAGACCGGCTCCGACGGGCGCGCCCTCGCCGTCGAGCTGATCGCCCGCTCCGGCCTCACCCCCGCCCGCTGGACCGCCCGGCTGTTCGCCGCGCTGCTGCCGCCGCTGCTGCACTTCCTCTACCGCTACGGACTGGTCTTCTCCCCGCACGGCGAGAACGCCATCGTGGTCTTCGACGAGCGCGACACCCCTACCCGGCTGGCGGTCAAGGACTTCGTCGACGACGTCAACCTCAGCGACCAGGACCTCCCCGAACTGCGCGGGCTGCCCGCCGAGGTCGCCGACGTGCTGCTCCGGGACGACCCCCAGGGGCTCTGCCAGTTCATCCACTCCGGGCTGTTCATCGGCGTCCTCCGCTACCTCGCCCCGCTCCTGGAGGCTCAGGCCAGCCTGGCCGAGACCGAGTTCTGGGCCCTGCTGCGCGCCGAGATCCACCGCTACCAGGACCGCTTCCCCGAGCTGCGCGAGCGCTTCGAGCTGTTCGACCTGTTCCAGCCGCGGATCGACCGGCTCTGCCTCAACCGCAACCGGCTGGTCATGGACGGCTACCAGGACCGCCCGCACCGCCCGCACGCCGTCCGGCACGGCACGGTGCCGAACGCCCTGGTCGGTGTGGAGGTGCGCCTTCCGGGGCAACGGGACCGGATTGTCACCCCCGCCCCGTAGGCTGGGAGGGTCATGACGAACGACTCCGAATCCCACGACCTTGAATCCCAGCGGGCGACGGTCCTCGGCGACGAGGCCGAGGAAGCCGTCGCCGTCCCGCGCTCGCGGATCCCCGAGCTGCTGCACGCCGCGGTCGAGTCCGTCGGCGGCGTCGAGCGCCCCGGCCAGCTGCGGATGGCCGAGGCCGTCGCCGACGCCGTCGACCACGCCGAGCACCTGCTCGTCCAGGCCGGCACCGGCACCGGCAAGTCCCTCGCCTACCTGGTGCCCGCGCTCGCCCACGGCGACCGCGTGGTGGTCGCCACCGCCACCCTGGCGCTGCAACGCCAGCTGGTGGAGCGGGACTTGCCGCGCACGGTCGAGGCGCTGCACCCGGTGCTGCGCCGCCGCCCGCTGTACGCGATGCTCAAGGGCCGCTCCAACTACCTGTGCCTGCACCGCGCCAACGAGGGCACCCCGAGCGACGAGGGCGAGGGCCTGTTCGACCCGGTGGACGCGCTCGGCGGCCCCTCCGGCAAGCTCGGGCAGGAGGTGCTGCGGCTGCGCGACTGGGCCGACGAGACCGAGACCGGCGACCGGGACGACATGAGCCCCGGCGTCTCGGACAAGGCCTGGGCGCAGCTGTCGGTCAACTCCAAGGAGTGCCTGGGCGCGACCCGCTGCGCGTACGGGCAGGAGTGCTTCGCGGAGCAGGCGCGGGAGCGCGCCAAGCTCGCGGACGTGGTGGTCACCAACCACGCGATGCTCGCGATCGACGCGATCGAGGGCGCCCCGGTGCTGCCCGAGCACGGGCTGCTGATCGTGGACGAGGCGCACGAGCTGGTCAACCGGGTCACCGGCGCGGCCACCGCCGAGCTCACCGTCGGCGCCGTCAACCGGGCGGTGAAGCGGGCCGCCCGGCTGGCCAACGAGAAGGCCGTCGACCTGCTGCAGGCCGCCGCCGAGAACTACCACGGCCTGATGGAGACCGCCCAGCCCGGCCGGGTCGAGGAGCTGCCCGAGTACCTGGCCTACGCGGTCACCGCGATCCGGGACGCCGCCCGGCAGGTGATCAGCTCGCTCGGCGAGACCAGGGACAAGGGCCTCAGCGACGAGGACGCGGTGCGCAAGCAGGCCATGGCCTCGGCCGAGACCGTGCACGAGACCGCCGAGCGGCTGCTGGAGGACTCCGAGTACGACGTGATCTGGATCGAGCGCAGCGACCGCTACGGGCTGGGCACCGCCTCGCTGCGGGTCGCGCCGCTGAGCGTGTCCGGGCTGCTGCGCGAGGGCCTGTACAAGGAGCGCTCGGTCGTGCTCACCTCGGCCACGCTCAAGCTCGGCGGGGACTTCAACGGGGTGGCCGGCTCGCTGGGCCTGCCCAAGGAGACCAGGCTGCCGGACGGGCGCACGCCCGGCGACAACCCGGAGTCCGGCTCCGGCTCCGGCTCCGGGCTCGGCGAGGAGGCCGTGCCGTACTGGCGGGGGATCGACGTCGGCTCGCCGTTCAAGTACCCCAAGCAGGGCATCCTGTACGTCGCCAAGCACCTCGCCGACCCCGGGCGCGATCCCGAACGGCCGGACATGCTGGACGAGTTGGCCGAGCTGATCGGCGCGGCCGGCGGGCGGACGCTGGGTCTGTTCTCCTCGATGCGCGGCGCCCAGACCGCCGCCGAGGCGATGCGGGAGCGGCTGGACCACCGGATCCTGCTCCAGGGGGAGGACACCCTGGGCGAGTTGATCCGCGAGTTCGCCTCGGATGCCACCACCTGCCTGTTCGGCACGCTCTCGCTCTGGCAGGGCGTGGACGTGCCCGGTTCGGCCTGCCAGCTGGTCGTGATGGACCGGATCCCGTTCCCGCGGCCGGACGACCCGCTGATGAGCGCCCGCCAGAAGGACGTCGAACAGCACGGCGGGAACGGCTTCATGGCGGTCGCGGCGACGCACGCGGCGCTGCTGATGGCACAGGGCGCGGGCCGGCTGGTGCGCGCGGCGGACGACCGGGGCGTGGTCGCGGTGCTGGATCCGCGGGTGGAGACCAAGCGGTACGGGGGCTTCTTCCGGTCCTCGATGCCGGACTTCTGGTACACCACGGACCGCAACCAGGTGCGCCGCTCGCTGGCGGCGATCGACGCCTCGGCGTCGCCGGTGCGGCCGGTGGTGAAGCGGGGCTGAGCCGCTGCCCGGGCGGGGCCGAGGCGTCGCCCGGGAACGCCCGGAGGGGCTCCCCGCTGTCGCGGTGGAGCCCCTCTCCGGTGGTGCGGGCGGCGGTGGGTGCGGCCTGGACGCGCTGCGGAGGCCGCGCGACGGCCTCCGGCGGCCCTCGGGGTCAGAGCCGGCGCAGGACCGCGACGACCTTGCCCAGGATGGTGGCGTTGTCGCCGTTGATCGGCTCGTACGCCGGGTTGTGGGGCATCAGCCAGATCCGGCCGTCCTCGCGCTTGAGCCGCTTGACGGTGGCCTCGCCGTCGATCATCGCGGCCACGATGTCGCCGTTCTCGGCGACCGGCTGGCGGCGCACGGTGACCCAGTCGCCGTCGCAGATGGCCGCCTCGATCATCGAGTCGCCGCGCACGGTCAGGGCGAACAGCTCGCCCTCGCCGACCAGCTGGCGGGGCAGCGGGAAGACGTCCTCGACCGTCTGCTCGGCCAGGATCGGGCCGCCGGCGGCGATCCGGCCGACCAGCGGCACGTAGGAGGTGGAGGGGCGCCCGGCCGTCTCGGCGGTGTTGGGGCGGGCCACCTCGACGCCGCGGACCTCGTAGGCGCGCGGGCGGTGCGGGTCCCGGCGGAGGAACCCCTTGCGCTCCAGGGCCATCAGCTGGTGGGCGACCGAGGAGGTGCTGGACAGGCCCACGGCCTGGCCGATCTCGCGCATGGACGGCGGGTAGCCGCGGCGCTGGACGGAGTCCCGGATGACCTCGATCACCCGGCGCTGGCGCTCGGTGAGGCCGGCCTCGTCGGTCCGGATGCCGGGGGGGCGGCCGGGCAGCGAGCGGGCCGGGGAGGGGTGGGAGTCGTCCATCGTGGGGGAGTGCTCGATCGGCTGGTCGGGGACGCGGCCGGCGGTGGAGACGGCCGGGCCGGAGAGGCGGTGGTCTTCGCTACGGTCCATGCTGATGTCCACGCTCTGCTGATTCGTGGTGCGCTGCCCCACCTTGAACTGGGAGTGTTCCTGCACCGGGATGGTGTTGGTTTCGATGGTGTTCACGGCGGCCCCTCTCGACGGCTGTCCTCTCCCTTTTCCAGCCCAACGCACCTCCTATCGAAAGGTTGCGCCAAACACACGTTCGAGTGAATTATTCGGGAGTTGGCTGACTCGATCAAGGCTTTGTTGTACATCGAGTAAATGTTCGACCGGATGTCGACCCCGGAAGTCTAATCGGCACCGACACGCCAGGGGTGTCACCTCCCCCTGAGGCCTAGATGTAGTGGCTAGAGTCCTCGTCGTGCCCAGTACTAGTGGTCGCGCCCCGTGATCGGCTTGCCGAGGCGGGGGGCGCATCGCATAGACTCGACAAGTCCGCACGTCCTGCCAGGGAGGGATCCCGAGGTGCACTGCCCGTTCTGCCGGCACTCCGACAGCCGCGTTGTCGACAGCCGGACCACCGAGGACGGCAGCTGCATTCGCCGGCGTCGTCAGTGCCCGGACTGTGGCCGCCGTTTCACCACGGTGGAGACGGCCGCGCTCATGGTCGTCAAGCGCAGCGGCGTCACCGAACCCTTCTCCCGGCAGAAGGTCATCACCGGGGTCCGCAAGGCCTGCCAGGGCCGCCCGGTCACCGAGGACGCCCTCGCCCAGCTCGGCCAGCGGGTCGAGGAGTGCGTGCGCGCCAGCGGCAGTGCCGAGCTGACCACCCACGACGTGGGGCTGGCCATACTCGGCCCGCTCAAGGAGCTCGACGTGGTCGCCTACCTGCGCTTCGCCAGCGTGTACCAGGCGTACGACGGACTCGAGGACTTCGAGGCCGCCATCGCGGAACTCCGCGCCGAGCGACCCGACCCCGAGGCGGACGGCACCTGCGTGCCCGTCGCCGCCGCCGCGCCCTAGGAGGCGCGCCCGGGCCCCGAGGGCCCACCCGTACCGAAACACCACCACACGCAGAGGCCCCCCTCGGGCCTTCCGCGCCACAGCGGCCCCGCGTGGGCCCCCGCGTGCCCGGAATCCGGGCACAGAACACCACGAACCGTGCGAAAGCGGGCGGGGTCTCCGCCTGCCCGCACACCGGAAGAACGAACCAGCGGTGCCCGGACTTTTCAGGGCACTTCGGGCGTTTGCCCAGGAGGAGGAGAGAAGTGACAGACACCACGAGCGGTTCCGCACGCGGGTCGAAGTCCGAGAAGGCCGCGGCCAAGGGCGCCAAGGCGCCGAAGGGCGGCCTCCGGATGGAGCGCATCCACACCACCCCTGGCGTGCACCCGTACGACGCGGTCCGCTGGGAACGGCGCGACGTCGTCATGACCAACTGGCGCGACGGCTCGATCAACTTCGAGCAGCGCGGCGTCGAGTTCCCCGACTTCTGGTCGGTCAACGCCGTCAACATCGTCACGTCCAAGTACTTCCGCGGCGCCGTCGGCACCCCGCAGCGCGAGTGGAGCCTCAAGCAGATCATCGACCGCGTGGTGCTCACCTACCGCGCGGCCGGCGAGAAGCACGGCTACTTCGCCGGCCAGGACGACGCCGAGATCTTCGAGCACGAGCTGACCCACGCCCTCCTCCACCAGGTGTTCAGCTTCAACTCGCCGGTCTGGTTCAACGTCGGCACCAAGCAGCCCCAGCAGGTCAGCGCCTGCTTCATCCTGTCCGTCGACGACTCCATGGAGTCGATCCTCGACTGGTACAAGGAAGAGGGCATGATCTTCAAGGGCGGCTCCGGCGCCGGCCTCAACCTCTCCCGCATCCGCTCCTCCAAGGAACTGCTGTCCTCCGGCGGCAACGCCTCCGGCCCGGTCTCCTTCATGCGCGGCGCCGACGCCTCGGCCGGCACCATCAAGTCCGGCGGCGCCACCCGCCGCGCGGCCAAGATGGTCGTGCTCGACGTCGACCACCCCGACGTCGAGGCCTTCATCGAGACCAAGGTGAAGGAGGAGGAGAAGATCCGCGCCCTGCGCGACGCGGGCTTCGACATGGACCTCGGCGGCGACGACATCACGTCCGTCCAGTACCAGAACGCCAACAACTCGGTCCGCGTCAACGACGAATTCATGACCGCCGTCGAGAACGGCACCGAATTCGGCCTGCGCGCCCGGATGACCGGCGAGGTCATCGAGACCGTCGACGCCAAGAAGCTGTTCCGCAAGATGGCCGAGGCCGCCTGGGCCTGCGCCGACCCCGGCATCCAGTACGACTCGACCATCAACCACTGGCACACCTGCCCCGAGTCCGGCCGCATCAACGCGTCCAACCCGTGCTCGGAGTACATGCACCTGGACAACTCCAGCTGCAACCTCGCCTCGCTGAACCTGATGAAGTTCCTCCGCGACGACGACTCCTTCGACGCGGAGCGCTTCGCCAAGGTCGTCGAGCTGGTCATCACCGCGATGGACATCTCCATCTGCTTCGCCGACTTCCCCACCGAGAAGATCGGCGAGACCACCCGCGCCTACCGCCAGCTCGGCATCGGCTACGCCAACCTCGGCGCCCTGCTGATGGCCACCGGCCACGCCTACGACAGCGAGGGCGGCCGCGCCCTGGCCGGCGCCATCACCTCGCTGATGACCGGCACCGCCTACCGCCGCGGCGCCGAACTCGCCGGCGTGGTCGGCCCGTACGACGGCTACGCCCGCAACGCGGCCGCCCACCGGCAGGTCATGAAGCAGCACGCCGACGCCTCGCTGGACGCCGTCACCTTCGACGACCTGGACGCCCCGGTCTGGCTCGCGGCCAACAAGTCCTGGCAGGACGTGCTGCGCGTCGGCGCCCAGAACGGCTTCCGCAACGCCCAGGCCTCGGTGCTCGCCCCGACCGGCACCATCGGCCTGATGATGGACTGCGACACCACCGGCGTCGAGCCCGACCTCGCCCTGGTCAAGTTCAAGAAGCTGGTCGGCGGCGGCTCGATGCAGATCGTCAACGGCACCGTCCCGCGCGCCCTCAAGCGCCTCGGCTACCAGGACGAGCAGATCGAGGCGATCGTCGCCCACATCGCCGAGCAGGGCAACGTGGTGGACGCGCCCGGCCTGAAGGCCGAGCACTACGAGGTGTTCGACTGCGCGATGGGCGAGCGCTCCATCTCCCCGATGGGCCACGTGCGGATGATGGCGGCGATCCAGCCGTGGATCTCCGGTGCCATCTCCAAGACCGTGAACATGCCCGTCGCGGCGACCGTCGAGGACGTCGAGGAGATCTACTTCGAGGCGTGGAAGATGGGCGTCAAGGCGCTCGCCATCTACCGCGAAAACTCGAAGGTCGGCCAGCCGCTCTCGGCGAAGAAGAAGGACTCCGAGGCCAAGGCCGAGGAGGCCCCGGCCGCCGTGGTCGAGAAGGTCGTCGAGTACCGCCCGGTCCGCAAGCGCCTGCCCAAGGGCCGTCCCGGCATCACCACGTCCTTCACGGTCGGCGGCGCCGAGGGCTACATGACCGCCAACTCCTACCCGGACGACGGCCTCGGCGAGGTCTTCCTGAAGATGTCCAAGCAGGGCTCGACCCTCGCGGGCATGATGGACGCCTTCTCCATCGCCGTCTCGGTCGGCCTGCAGTACGGCGTGCCGCTGGAGACCTACGTCTCCAAGTTCACCAACATGCGCTTCGAGCCGGCCGGTCTGACCGACGACCCGGACGTGCGGATGGCCCAGTCGATCGTCGACTACATCTTCCGCCGCCTGGCGCTGGACTTCCTGCCGTTCGAGACCCGCTCGGCGCTCGGCATCCACTCCGTCGAGGAGCGCACCCGGCACCTGGAGACCGGCTCCTACGAGCCGCTGGAGGCCGAGGAGCTCGACACCGAGTCGCTCGCCCAGTCCGCCCCGGTCGCCGCCGCGAAGCCGGCGCCCGCCCCGGCGGCCGTCGAGGCCCCCAAGGCGGCCCCGAAGCAGGCCCACAACTCCACGGAGCTGATGGAGATCCAGCTCGGCCTCAACGCCGACGCGCCGCTCTGCTTCTCCTGCGGCACCAAGATGCGCCGCGCCGGCAGCTGCTACCTCTGCGAGGGCTGCGGCTCCACCAGCGGCTGCAGCTGATCAGGTTGCACGCCGGTTTCACCCGATGAGGTGAAAAGCTGAGGCGGGGCGAGGACTTCACGGTCCTCGCCCCGCCTTTTTGTCAGTCGGGGTTGTTTGGCTGCGGGTATGACGACCGGAAACATGAAGCGTGCGCCGCGTCGCCCCTCGGCGGCGGAGATCACCCCGGACACCCCGATCTGGTGCCCGGCCTGTCAGGACTTCCAGGCGGCAGCCGAGTTCCCGAGGAATGCGAGCAAGCGGAGTGGCTTGCAGGGTGAGTGCAGGCGGGCCGTCCGGGAGCGGGCGGCGAGCCCCGGGGCCCGGGAGGCCGCGAACCGTGCCCGGCGGGAGAAGTGGAAGCAGCCGGAAGTTCGGGCGGTCGCGCTGGAACGGCAGCGGGACCGCCGGAAGCGGCTCGGGTCGGGGCACGACCTCAGCCGGTCGAGGGCACGGCTGCAGTCCGTGGTGACGGAGTGGAAGGCCGGCGGGTGCGTGGATTGCGGCTACGCGGACGTGCGTGCACTTGACCCGGACCACCTGGTCCCGGCCCAGAAGGCCGGGACGGTGTCCAGGCTCGTGCAGTTGTGCGTCGCCAAGGACCGATTGCTGGCCGAGCTCGCCAAGTGTGAGGTCCGGTGCGCCCGTTGTCATCGGGCGCGGACTATGCGGCAGAGCCCGCGAGCGGCTGGTCGGCTGCCACCGTCCTGGGCGCGGGTGGTGGAGTTCCAGTCCCGGAACGATCGGCTGAAGCTTGCGCGCGGGTGTGCCGATTGCGGTTGGAACGAGTGGGCGCGGGGGCTCGACTGGGACCACGTGCGCGGCACCAAATCGGCCAATGTCGCCCAGTTGATTGCTGAGCGGAAGCCGTGGGCCGAGGTCGCGGCGGAGATCGCCAAGTGTGAGGTCGTATGTGCGAACTGCCACCGCATCCGAACAGCGGACCGGCGGGCTCGGACGGTTCGGGACGCTCCCTCGGGCTCCGATGTCACGAACGCGGGTGCTGTCCGGTCCGTAGGGGGACGGGGTCTTCCGGGAGGAGTGGTGCGGTGATGGTCGGGACGGTGCTGGTGACCGGGGCGACGGGGACGTTGGGACGGGAGGTGGTGCGGCTGCTGGTGGCGCGCGGGGTGGCGGTGCGGGGGTTGAGCCGGCGGGCGCGGGCGGCGGGGGACGGGGTCGAGTGGGTGGTGGGCGACCTGGTGACCGGGGCGGGGCTGGCGGAGGCGCTCGCCGGGGTGGGGACGGTGGTGGACTGCGCGACCACGCAGGGGAAGCAGGACGTGGCGGCGGTCGGGCGGCTGGTGGCGGAGGCCCGGCGGGCCGGGGTGGGGCACCTGGTGTACGTGTCGATCGTGGGGATCGACCGGGTGCCGCTCGCGTACTACCGGGCGAAGCTCGGCTGCGAGCGGGTGGTGCGGGAGTCCGGGCTGGGGTGGACGGTGCTGCGGGCGACGCAGTTCCACGACCTGGTGCTGAAGGCCTTCGACCTGAGCGCGCGGCTGCCGGTGTTCCCGGTGGTGAGCGGGGCCCGGATCCAGCCGGTGGAGGTGCGGGAGGTGGCGGTGCGGGTCGCCGGGCTGGTGGGGCGGGAACCGGCCGGGTTCGCGCCGGAGGTGGCCGGGCCGCGGGTGCGGTCGTACCGGGAACTGGCCGAGGCGTACCTGCGGGCGGCGGGCCGGCGGCGGGTGCTGGTGCCGCTGCCGCTGCCGGGAGCGTTGGGGCGGGCGTTGCGGGCGGGTGGGCTCACGGCGCCGGAGCGGGCGGTGGAGGAGGGGAGCTTCGAGCAGGCCTTGGCACGACGGTTCGGGTGAGCGGCCCGGCCGTTCAGTCGTCGCGCGCGTTTCCCGCCGCTCGTTCCTGCCGTTCGTTCCCGCTGGGTGTTTCCCGCCGCGGGATTGTCAACCGTGGTTGACAATCCTGTAGGTGTCAACCATGGTTGACACCATGAGCGAGAGCGGAGAGCTCGCGGCCGCCGCGAGCAGTCGTGACCCCGCCGTGGGGCTCCGGGCGGTCCGCGCCCTGCGGGACCTGGCGGACCGTCTGGAGGCCCTGCAGGTGGGCAATGCCCGGTCGCAGGGCTGGTCCTGGCAGGACATCGCGGTCTGTCTCGGGGTGACCAGGCAGGCGGTGCACAAGAAGCACGCACGACGGGGGCCCGGCAAGGGCGAGGACGGAGGCTGAGCGATGTTCGAACGATTCACCCGCGGAGCCCGGCGGGCTGTGGTGATCGCGCAGGAGGAGGCGAGGCAACTGGGGCACGACCGGGTCGGCTCCGAGCACCTCCTGCTGGGGATCCTGGAGCAGCCGGAGGACCCGGCCCTCGCCGTGCTGGCGGAGGCCGGGCTGGACCAGGAGGCCGCGCGGCAGGCCGTGCGCCGCCTGCGGGGGAAGGGGGACCAGCAGGTCCTGGCCACGATCGGGGTCGACCTCGACGCGGTGCGGGCGGCGGTCGAGGCGGCCTTCGGCGAGGGCGCGCTGGACGACCCGCCGGAGGAGGAGCGGAAGCGCTGGGGTCGGTTCCGCTCCGGCGGCTCCGTGGGCGGGCACATCCCGTTCTCGCCCCCGGCGAAGAAGACGCTGGAGCTGTCCCTGCGGGAGGCGCTGCGGCTGAAGTCGAAGGAGATCGCCGTGGGGCACCTGCTGCTCGGGCTGCTCCGTGAGGGGGAGGGGCTCGGGGTGCTGGTGATCGCCGACCACGGGCTGGACCCGTCGGCCGTACGGCGGGCGGTGGAGGCCGAACTGGCCTGAACCGCGAGGTCGGGCGGGCGTGGGACGGGGCAGGCCGGCCGGCAGGCCCAAGTGGAATGGGCCGCCGTGCGGTGTACTCGGCGTGAATGAAGGAGATTGACCGTCAACTAGCGGGTTGAGGCCAATGTCTGAATCGATATGATCGGCCGAAAGCGTGAACCGATCAGCCGCCCGGAGGCGTTTCGCGACGCCACCGGGCGGTCTGGTATGCGCCCGACCAGCTGTCGGCGGCCGCAACCGTCGCCGACCCGCCGCCCGCGCTGCCGCCCGCCGACGTTGCCGAGGACCGCCCCGATGAGAGAAGCCACCAGCCCCGACGGTCGGCCGCGCCGTCGACCCGCGCCACGCACCGCCGCCCTGACCACGGCCGCCGTCCTGCTGGCGCTGGTCGCCGCGCCGGTCGGCATCGGCCGGGCCCTGGGCGCCCACCAGCCGCTCACCGCCGTCGCGGTGGCGGCGGTCGCCGTGCTCTGGCTGATCGTGGTCGGCCTGGCCGCGAGCGGCGCCGAACGCTCCCGCCGGCTGACCGAGGACCTGGCCGCCCAGCACGAGGAGACCCGGGCCGCGCTGGTCATCGCCGGCAGCGCCCGGCAGGCCGAGACGGCCGCCCTGGACCGGGCCGTCGCCGCGTTCGCCGAACGGGACGCCGCCCGCGCCGAGCAGGTCCGGGTCGAGACCGACCTCACCGCCGCGCACGCCGAGCTGGCCCGGCTGCGCGCCGAGCTCGACACCGAGCGGGTCGGGGCCGAGGCGGAGCGGGAGCGGTCCGCCGCCGAGCGGGCCGAGCTGGACCGGATCCCCGAGGGCGTCCTGCCCGAGGTGGTGAAGAAGTTGCGCGGGGGCGCGGCCGTGGACAGCGCGCTGGCCGCTCACCGCAAGCACCCCCAGTACGCGCTGCTGCGCGCGGTCGGCGAGGAGATCGGCCGCGGCGAGCGGCTGCGGGCCGCCGCGCTGGCGGTCTGCGCGACCGCCGCCGGCCGGGTCCAGGCGCTGGCCACGAGCATGCACGCCGAACTGCGCGAGATGCAGCACCGGCACGACGAGGAGGTCCTCGGCGACCTGCTGCGCCTGGACCACTCGACCGCCCAGGCGGGCCGGATGGCCGACGGCATCGCGGTGCTCACCGGTGCCCGCTCCGGCCGCCGCTGGGCCAAGCCGATCGCGGTCGAGTCGGTGCTGCGCGGCGCGCTCGGCCGGATCGGCGCCTACCAGCGCGTCCGGCTGCACAACGCCAGCACCGCCGCGGTGGCCGGCTTCGCGGCCGAGGGCGTGATGCACGCGCTGGCCGAACTGCTGGACAACGCCACCAACTTCTCCGCCCCGCCGGCCGAGGTGCACGTCTACGTCGAGGAGGTGCCGGCCGGTCTGGCGGTCACCGTCGAGGACAGCGGGCTGGGCCTGAGCGACAGTTGGCTGCGTCGGGCCGAACGGGCCGTCTCCGCCGAGCCGTTGGACCTCGCCACGCTGTCCGCCGGTACCCGGCTCGGCCTCGCGGTGGTCGGCGTGCTGGCGCGCAAGCACGGGCTGCAGATCTCCTTCCGGCCGTCGGCGCGCGGTGGCACCGGGGTGGTGATGCTGATCCCGCAGCAGCTGGTCACCCACGCGGCCGTGGCGCCCGCCGCGGCTCCCGAGCCCGCTTCCGTCCGGGCTTCCGCGCCCGTCGTGGAGTCCGTGCGCCCGGCGCTCACCCCCGCCCGCCCGGCGCCCGCCTCCCTGCCGAGCGCCTCTCTGCCGAGCGCCTCCCTGCCGCCCGCCTTCCCGCCGCCCGCGCCGAGTGCGACCGCCGTACCGGGTACCCCCGGCGCTCCCCGCACGCCCGGTGTGACCGGTGCCCCCACCGTCCCCGCCCAGACCCCGCCGGTGCCCGCCCGGATGACCGACAGCGGCCTGCCGCAGCGCCGCCGCGGGCAGACGCTGACCACCACCACCGTGGCGGCCCCGGCCGCGAAGCCCGTACGGACCGACGCGGCGCGCGCCGCCGCCCGGTTCGGCGCCTTCCGCACGGCCGCCCAGCCGGCCCTGCCCGCGCCCGGGGCGACGCCGACCCCGGCCACGGCCCCCGACACCACGCCCGACGCTTCCCCCGTCACCGAGAAGGACTCCTGATGAGCAGCGCCACCGAACGCGACCTCGACTGGCTGTTGGAAAACCTGCTGGCGGCAACCCCCGGCACCCGGCACGCCCTGGTGCTGTCCGCCGACGGCCTCAAGCTCTGCCACACCGCCGGGCTGAGCGCCGACCAGGCCGACCAGCTGTCCGCGATCGCCTCCGGGCTGCAGAGCCTGGCGCACGGCGCCTCGATCGAGTTCGGGGACGGCACCGGCGGCGTGCGGCAGTCGATGACCGAGTTCCACGGCGGCATCCTGTGCATCGTGGCGGCCGGTGAGGGCGCGCACCTCGCGGTGGTCACCGACGACGACGCGGACGTGGGCGTGGTCGGCCACAACATGCACGGCCTGATCGAGCAGATCGGCATCCACCTCAGCGCGCCCGCCCGGGCCGCGGCAGCCGAGCCCGGTGCGGAAACGGAAGCGGAGGCGGAAGCGGACGCCGTCGGGGGCACCGGGCGAGGGAGCGCCGGGATATGACCGCCGGGCCGGTGCTGCCGGGCCGCGACGACGACCCGGACCGCCTCTACACCATCACCGGGGGCCGCAGCCGTTCCCCGGAGAACGCCTTCGACCTGGTCACCCTGATCGTCGCGGAGCGGCAGCCGGCGCCGGGGATGCAGTCGGAGCACGCCCGGATCCTGCGGATGTGCGAGGCCCCGACCGCCGTCGTGGAGGTGGCGGCGGAGCTCTCGCTGCCGGTCTCGGTGGTGAAGATCCTGCTCGGCGACCTGCTGGAGTCCGGCGCGGTCACCGCCCGCCACCCCAGGTTCGCGCCGAACAAGGCCCGGCTGCCCGACCTCGACACGCTGAAGCAGGTGCTGCATGGCCTCCAACGGCTCTGACCTCCGGGACGCCCGACCCGCGGCGCGCACCCCGCTACGGGCGACCGCCGACAACGCGCTGAAGATCGTCGTGGTCGGCGGCTTCGGGGTGGGCAAGACCACCCTGGTCGGCTCGGTCAGCGAGATCCGCCCGCTGAACACCGAGGAGGTGATGACCCGGGCGGGGGAGGGCATCGACCCGGCCGGCAGCTGGGGCAAGCGCTCCACCACGGTCGCTTTCGACTTCGGCCGGATCACGCTGTCCGAGCGGCAGGTGCTCTACCTGTTCGGCGCGCCCGGGCAGGAGCGCTTCTGGTTCCTCTGGGACCGGCTGTTCAGCGGCGCCCTGGGAGCGGTCGTCCTGGTGGACACCCGGCGGCTGGAGGAGTCCTGGTACGCGATCGACCGGCTGGAGCACCACGGCACGCCGTTCATCGTCGCCCGGAACAACTTCGGCGAGCCCGGCCACACCCTGGAGCAGGTCCGGGAGGCCCTGGACCTGCCGCCGGAGGTACCGATGGTGGACTGCGACGCCCGTGACCGGGAGTCCGGCAAGCGGGTGCTGATCGCACTGGTCCACCACCTGGCCGCCCTCGCCGGGGCCGGGCCCGAGGCGCTGGCCGGGATCGATCCGCCGGCCGGCCCCGCTGTCCCCGTCGTCCCCGCCGCCCCCGTCGAGGCCGTGCCCACCGCCCCCGCCGGCGCCCCCGACGCGATCTACGAGGAGAGCACCCCGTGACCGAGCCCGCCGTCACCCCGCCCCCGGGCTGCCCGGCGCACGCCGGCGCCACGCCGCTGTACGGGCCGCGCTTCCAGACCGACCCGGCCCAGCTCTACCGCGAGCTGCGCGCCGCGCACGGCCCGGTCGCCCCGGTCGAGCTGGCCGGCGGCGTGCCGGCCTGGCTGGTCATCGGCTACCGGGAGCTGCAGCAGGTCACCGGCCAGCCGCAGCTGTTCGGCCGGGACTCCGGCCGTTGGCACGCCTGGGAGACCCTGCCCGCCGACTGGCCGCTGAAGCCGATGATGGCCCCGGTGCCGTCGATCCTCTACGCCGAGGGCGAGGCGCACGTCCGTCGGTCCCGGGCGGTCACCGACGCGCTGGCCGGGATCGACCCGTACGAGCTGCGCAAGCACGCCGAGGAGATCGCCGACGGGCTGATCGACGAGTTCGCCGGGCGCGGTGAGGCGGACCTGGTCGCCGAGTACGCGCACCGGATGCCGCTGCTGGTGCTGTGTCGGGTGCTGGGCCTGGACGAGGAGCAGGCGCCGCAGCTGATCACGGCGCTGCTGGCGATGCTGGACGGCGGCGCGGACGCCCCGGCCGGCGCCCAGCGGCTGCTGGAGCTGATGCTCGCGCTGGTCGAGGAGAAGACCGAGCACCCGGGGGCCGACGTGGCCTCGCGGATGCTGGCGCACCCGGCGGAGCTGACCCGGGACGAGGTGATGCGCGACCTGCGGGTGCTGCTGATCGCCGGTCACCAGCCCAGTTCGTACTGGATCTCCAATGCGCTGCGGCTGATGCTGACCGACGAGCGGTTCGCCGCCTCGCTGGCCGGTGGGCGGCGCAGCATCAGCCAGGCGCTCAACGAGGCGCTCTGGGAGGACACCCCGACCCAGATCTTCGCCGGCCGTTGGGCGGTGCGGGACACCCAGCTCGGCGGTCAGCGGATCGCCGAGGGGGACATGCTGCTGCTCGGCTTCGCCGGGGCCAACGCGGACCCGGCGGTGCGGGAGGCCGACGGCCGTCCGGCGGAGGGGAACCGGGCGCACATGAGCTACTCGTACGGTGAGCACGGCTGTCCGTTCCCGGCGCAGGAGACGGCGGAGGTGATCGCCACCACGGCGATCGAGGTGCTGTTGGACCGGCTGCCGGACCTGCGGTTGGCGGTGGCCGAGCACGCGCTGGTGTGGCGGCCCTCGGCCTGGGTGCGCGGGCTTGTCGCGCTGCCGGTCGCGTTCACCCCGGGCTACTAGGGCCCGTCCTCGGACTCCCGTCGGCTGCCTGGCTGCGGGGGTTCGAGGTGTTCCACGAGCGTTCCACGAGCGTTCTACGGGGGCTCCACGAGCGCTCCGCGTCGAGAGTCGGCGCATTGTTCGCAGTGGACGTCTTGCGGATCCAGGCCGGGCCAGCCAAGATCCACAGGACGTGCACAATCGTTCGAAGTTCCGTAATTAGCAAGAGAGTTGACGCCGATGACCGCTGCCCCGGCTCCGATAGCCCTCGACCCGCTGGCCCGTGACAACGCCGCCGAGGGCGCCCTGCTGCGGGCTGCCGGCCCGGCGGTGCCGGTCGTGCTGCCCGGCGGGGTCGCCGCCTGGGCGGTCACCCGGCACGCGGCCGCGCGCGACCTGCTCACCGACGCCCGGCTGGTGAAGGACGCCCGGCACTGGGCGGCCTACCAGCGCGGCGAGGTGCCGAAGACCTGGCCGCTGATCGGCCTGGCGGTGCCCGGTCCGAGCATGGTGACCACCGACGGCGCCGAACACCGCCGACTGCGCGCGCTGGTCGCCCAGGCCTTCACCCCGCGCCGGGTCGAGCTGATGCGCCCGCGCGTGGCGGAGATCACCGGTGCGCTGCTGGACGCCCTGGCGGCGGGGGAGCCGGAGGTCGACCTGAAGTCGGCCTTCGCCTTCCCGCTGCCGATGACGGTGATCTGCTCGCTGCTGGGCGTCCCGGAGTCCGACCACGCCCTGCTGCGTGACCTGTACGAGCGGTTCTTCGGCGTCAAGCCGGACCCGGCGGGCATCCAGGCGACCGTCGCCGGGCTGAACGCCTTCGTCAACGGCCTGGTGGCACAGCGCCGTTCGGTGCCGGGCGAGGACCTGGCGAGCGTGCTGCTGGCGGCGGACACCGAGGGCGGGGCGCTCACCGACGCGGAGGCGGCGGCCACCCTGCGGGTGATCATCGCGGCCGGCCACGAGACCACGGTCAACCTGATCTGCAACGCGGTCCGGGCGCTGCTGGCGCACCCGGACCAGCTGGCGCTGGTGCGGGCGGGCGAGGTGTCCTGGGACGCGGTGGTCGAGGAGTCGCTCCGCTGGACGCCGCCGACCAGCAACTTCCTGTTCCGCTTCGCCGCCGAGGACATCGCGGTCGACGAGGTGGTGATCCCGGCGGGTGAGCCGGTGCTGGTCTCGTACAACGCGATCGGCCGGGACCCGCTGCAGCACGGGGTGACGGCGGAGCTGTTCGACATCACCCGGGACCCGAGCCGCCACCTGTCCTTCGGTCACGGTCCGCACGTCTGCCCGGGCTCGCCGCTGGCCCGGCTGGAGGCGGCGGTCGCGCTGCCGGCCCTGTTCGAGCGCTTCCCCGGCCTGTCGCCGGCGGTGCCGGACGGGGAGCTGCGGCCGAGCCCCTCGCTGGTGGTGAACAGCCTGCTGGAGCTGCCCGTCCGGCTCTGGTGACCCCCTCCCCGACCGTGCGTCGGGGTGCGGCCCCGTCCGGTTCCCGGGCGGGGCCGTGGCGTTCCCGGTGGGTGGCTGTGGCGTTTCAGGCCGGTCGTCGCGGCGTTCCCGGCCGGTGGCTGCGGCGTTCCCGGCCGGTGGCCGCCGGTTTCGGAGGCGTCCGTCGGGGCACCGGTACGGGAAGGTCGACCATGGACCTTGGCGGCGGCGGAAGGCTGCGTTAACGTCGTCGAACCGGTTCGGCCACCTGCTCGTCCAGCGATCCCGTACGCCCATCTCCGGTACAGCGCAATGTCGTTCAGCCCACCCGAGGCAGCCCGTCCGAGGCAGCACGCCCTGGCGAGGAGGACCGCATTGACCCTCAACCCGACCGCGCCGTCCACGAGTTCCCGCCGTCGACCGGTGGCCGTACCCGCCCTGCTGGCGGCGCTGGCCCTGACCGCGGCCTGCTCGAACAGCTCCGGCGGTTCGGGCGGTGGCGGCGGCGCGGCCCAGACGCTGACCGGCGACTGTGCCAAGTACCAGCCGTACGCGGGGCATTCGGGCACCACCGTGACGATGTTCGCCTCCATCCTCAGCCCGGAGTCGGACAACCTGGAGAAGTCCTGGGCCGAGTTCGACAAGTGCACCGGGATCAAGATCAGCTACGAGGGCTCCAACGACTTCGAGTCCCAGCTGCCGGTCCGGGTGGCCGGCGGCAACGCCCCGGACTTTGCGATCATCCCGCAGCCGGGCCTGCTGGGGCAGATGGTCAAAAGCGGCAAGGTGGTCAAGCCGCCCGCGCAGACCGTCGCCAACCAGGACAAGTGGAGCCCGGTCTGGAAGACCTACGGCTCGGTCGACGGCACCTTCTACGCCGCGCCGATGAGCGCCAACATGAAGTCGCTGGTCTGGTACTCGCCGAAGACCTTCCAGGCGGCCGGCTACGAGGTGCCGAAGACCTGGGCCGATCTGATGGCGCTCAGCGACCGGATCGCCAAGGCCGGCGGCGCCAAGCCCTGGTGCGGCGGCATCGCCTCCGGCACGGCCACCGGCTGGCCGGCCACCGACTGGCTGGAGGAGGTGGTGCTGGGCACGTACGGCGGTGACGTGTACGACCAGTGGGTCGGCCACCAGGTGAAGTTCTCCGACCAGAAGATCACCGCGGCGATGCAGACCGTTGCCGGCTGGATGCTCAACCCGGCCTGGGTCAACGGCGGTTACGGCGACGTCAAGTCGATCGCCACCACCACCTTCCAGGACGCGGGCGCGCCGATCCTCACCGGCAAGTGCGCGATGCTCCAGCAGGCCTCGTTCTACGAGGCGCAGTGGCCCAAGGGCACCAAGGTCGCTCCCGACGGCGACGTCTTCGCCTTCCACCTGCCCGCCGTCAACCCGGCGATCGCCAACCCGGTCGAGGGCGGCGGTGAGTTCCTGGCCGCGTTCTCCGGCCGGCCCGAGGTGCAGGCGGTGCAGAACTACCTGTCCAGCTCGGACTGGGCGAGCAGCCGGGTGAAGACCGCGAGCGGCTGGGTCTCGGCCAACCAGGGCGTGGACAAGAGCCTCTACACCGACCCGATCGACAAGCTCTCGGCGGAGGCGCTGACCGACCCGAGCGCGACCTTCCGGTTCGACGCCTCCGACATGATGCCGGCGGCGGTCGGCTCCGGGCAGGAGTGGAAGTCGCTGACCGCCTGGTTCGCCGAGGGGCAGTCGATCCAGAAGGTCGCCGGCGACATCGACGCAGCCTGGCCGAAGTAGTCCGCCGCCCGGGGGACTTGGGGACCACCTGTCGAGGGCGGTGCGGGGCCACCCACCCGCACCGCCCGCCCCCTTCCGCCCCCGTTTCCCCGCTTCCCTCCCTTCGCTTCCCCGCCTCCGCTTCCCCGTCTCCGTTTCCTCGCTTCCGCTTCCCCGTCTTCGCATCCCACCGGACGAACCGAAGGGACGTGCAGTCATGTCCGTATCCGGCTCCCCGCCGGCCGCCGCCTCCCTGGCCGTCGGCTCCTGGGGCGACGCGGCGGTCAAGTTCGGCAACAGCCTCGGCGCGATCGCGGGCTTCCTCGGCATCCTGCTGGTGGTCTTCCTGGTGGCCGGCCGGGCCCGGGGCCGACTGGCCCGACCGCTGGCCGTCCTGGTGTTCCTCGGCCCGGCCGTGGTGCTGCTGGTGGTCGGCCTGGTGGCGCCGCTGATCCGCACGGTCTACCTGAGCCTGCACAGCGCGGACGGCAGCGCCTTCGTCGGCGGGGAGAACTTCGGCTGGGCCTTCACCACCGACTCGGTGCGCCAGGTGCTGCTCACCACCCTGCTGTGGCTGGTGGTCGCCCCGCTGGCGGCGACCGGTCTCGGCCTGGTGCTGGCGCTGCTGGTGGACCGGATGCGCGGCCAGGCGGTGTACAAGTCGCTGATCTTCATGCCGATGGCGATCTCGCTGGTCGGCGCCTCGATCATCTTCAAGTTCGTCTACGAGGCCCGCGGCAAGGACCAGCCGCAGATCGGCCTGCTCAGCCAGCTCGCCCATGCGGTGGGCTGGTCGGACCCGCCGAACTGGCTGCTCAGCCAGCCGCTGAACACCTTCCTGCTGATGGCCGTGATGGTCTGGGTGCAGACCGGCTTCGCGATGGTGGTGCTGTCGGCGGCGATCAAGGCGATCCCGGACGAGGTGGTGGAGGCGGCCCGGCTGGACGGCGCGACCGGCGTGCGGCTGTTCTGGCACGTCACCGTGCCGATGATCCGTACGACGGTGATGGTCGTCCTGACCACCGTCATGATCATCACGCTGAAGGCCTTCGACATCGTCCGCACCATGACCGGGGGCAACTTCGGCACCCAGGTGCTGGCCAACGAGATGTACTCGCAGTCCTTCGTGCAGTTCAACGACGGGCGGGGCGGCGCCCTCGCGGTCCTGCTGTTCCTCGCGGTGCTGCCGTTGGTGGCCTACAACATCGTCCAGCTGCGCAGGGAGCGTGAGGTGCGGTGAGTGATGCGGTGACCGCCCGCCGGGGCAATCCGGTGCGGAAGGCCTTCAGCAGCCCGTTGGCCTCGGTGTTCGTGATCGCGATGACGGTGCTCTGGACGATCCCGACCCTCGGCCTGCTGGTGACCTCGCTGCGGCCCAAGCAGGACGTCACCACCGACGGCTGGTGGAACGCCCTGCTGCACCCGGACTTCGGCCTCGGCAACTATCACGCGGTGCTGTTCGAGGGCGGCTCCGGCGGCTCCACCGGCCTGATGCCCTTCCTGGTGAACTCGCTGGCGATCAGCATCCCGGCCACCCTCTTCCCGCTGGTGCTCGCGGCGATGGCGGCGTACGCGCTGGCCTGGGTGCGGTTCCGGGGGAGCGACACGGTGTTCTTCACCGTCTTCGCGCTCCAGGTGGTGCCGCTCCAGATGGCGCTGATCCCGCTGCTGCGACTCTTCTCCAGCGGCGCGCACCTGGGTTCGCTGACGCTGATCCCGGCGCTGGACCTGAAGGGCAGCTACGCGCCGGTCTGGCTGGCGCACACCATGTTCGCGATGCCGCTGGCGGTCTTCCTGCTGCACAACTTCATCGCCCAGCTGCCGCGGGATCTGATGGAGGCGGCGGTGGTGGACGGCGCCTCGCACTTCAAGATCTTCCGCTCGATCGTGCTGCCGCTGTGCGCCCCGGCGCTGGCCTCGTTCGCGATCTTCCAGTTCCTGTGGGTCTGGAACGACCTGCTGGTCGCCCTCACCTTCGCGGGCGGGACACCGGAGGTGGCGCCGATGACGGTCCGGCTGGCGCAGCTGTCCGGTTCGCTCGGCGGGCGCTGGGAGCTGCTGACGGCCGGGGCCTTCCTGTCGATCATCGTGCCGCTGATCGTCTTCTTCAGCCTGCAGCGGTACTTCGTCCGCGGACTGCTGGCGGGGTCGGTGAAGGGCTAGGAGGGGAGGGCGGGTGGCCGGGATGATCTGAACGCGTTCAGAAGTAACTTTTGAACCTGTTCAGAATCGTCTACAGTCGGCTGCGGCAGCGGCGTCGAGCGCGCCCGCCGCGGACCGCCCGGAGGGCGGCTTCCGCCTGCCCGCCGACCACCGAGGGGTACTCATGCCAGGCCCGTCCACGCCTGCCCCGACCGATCCGCAGCCCACGTCCGGCCCGCAGTCGCCGTCCGGGCCGCAGTCCACGCCCGGCCCGCCGTCGCCGTCCGGCGAGGGAGTGCCGTTCGGCCAAGGCGTGCCCTTCGACCCGAACCGGCCCGGCGGCCCCTACCGGTCCGGTGATCCGTACCAGCCCGGTGACCTGTACCGGCCCGGCGGCCCCTACCGGCCCTGGGCCGCGCCCCGCCCGCCGCGGGACCCCGGGCCGTCGGCCGGGGAGTGGCTGCGCGCCACCGACCCCGAGCGGCGGGCGGCGGCCACGCCCCGGGTCCTCCTGCCTGCCCTGCTCGTCGGCCTGCTGACGGCCTGGCTGCTGTACGGCGGCGTGGGGGCCAACCTGCTGATCTGCGGCGCCGCCACGGCCGTCGCGGCCGGTCTGACGGCCCGCACGGCCGGCCGCCGGATCCGGCCCTGGACGGCCGTCTGGAGCCTGCTGGCCCTCGTCCTGCTCGCCGTCCCGGCCTGCTGGGACGCGGGCTGGCCCGCCCTGCTGGCCGCCGCCGGCGCGCTCGGCCTGGCCTCGCTCGCCCTGCACGGCGGCCGCCGCTGGCCTGGGGTGCTGTTCGCGCTGCCCGCGCTCCTCTGGCAGGTGGTGCCGGGGGTGGACTGGCTCTGGGACGGCCTGCGGGGGCGGGCGCTGCCCGGTCGGGGCCGGATCGTCCCGGTGCTCAAGGCGATCGCGGTCGCGGCCGTCCTGCTGACCGTTTTCGGTCTGCTGTTCGCCAGTGCCGACGCCGCCATGGCTGATCTGCTGGCCGGGCTGACCCCCAGTCTCGACATCGGGCAACTTCCGCTGCGGACGCTGTTGTTCGCCGCCGGGGTGGTCACCGCGCTGGGCTTCGCGCGGATCGGGGCCGGTCCGCGCCGCTGGGACCGTCTGGCGGTCCGCCCGGGGCGGGAGCGGCGTCGGCTGGAGTGGGCGCTGCCACTGATCGCGCTCGACCTGATGTTCGGTGTCTTCGCGGTGATCCAGGCCGTGGTGGTGCTCGGCGGCGCGGACGCCGTGCTGAGCAGCACCGGGATGAGCCGTTCCGCGTACGCCCGGCAGGGCTTCTGGCAGCTGAGCGTGATCACCGTGCTGACCCTGGTCGTGGTGGCCGTCGCCCACCGCTGGGCTCCGCGCACCACGCCCGGCGACCGTCGGATCGCGCGGATCCTGCTCGGACTGCTCTGTCTGCTCGCGCTGGTCGTGGTCGCCTCGGCGCTCGGCCGGATGTGGTTCTACGTGGACGCCTCCGGGCTCACCAGGCTGCGACTGTGGGTGCTGGTGGTCGAGATCTGGCTGGGCGTCGTCTTCCTGCTGCTGATCACCGCCGGACTCACCCGCAGTGGTGCCGGCTGGCTGCCCCGGGCGGTCGTCCTCAGCGGCATGCTCACCGTCGCGGTGTACGGGCTGATGGGGCCGGACGCGATGATCGCGGAGCAGAACGTGGCCCGGTACGAGCGCTCGCACCTGATCGACCTGCGCAACGTCCGTGAGCTCTCGGCCGACGCGGTCCCCGCCCTGGACCGGCTCCCCGAGCCGAAGCGGTCCTGTGCGCTGCAGTTGATCCGGCGTGAGCTGGATCGGGACACCAGGCCCTGGTACGCGGCCGGCGGCTCGGTGTCCGAGGCCCGGCGGGTCCTGGCGGACCGGCCGCTGGTGGAGGTGCCGGTGTCGGGGCGGGGGCCCTGCGAGCGGGCCGGATTGGTGTCGGGGTCGAGCTGGTAGCGGTGGCACCGGTCAGGGTGGCACCGGTCGGGTCGGCGGCTGGAGTGGGGTGGCTCCGGGGCGGCTCGGGTGGGCGCCTGCCGGGGGACGGGGTGGGAAAGCGGCCGGGCCGGCCGGGGGCGCGGCGGGCCCCGCCCGCCCGGGGCGGGGGCGGGGTGGGGCGGTGGATAGCCCCGCCCGCGCGCACGCCGGGGCGGCGGGGGCCGGCCTTCGCCTTGATCGCGAAGATCGCGACCAGCAGCGCGACCGCGGCGAGCGCCGCGCCCACGATGAACCCGTGCGAAATGCCCTGGGCGAGCACCGAGTTGGCGGCGTCCGAACCCGGCGGGAAGTCGTGCTTGTCCTGCAGGTACGCCAGTTGGTCCGGTGAGGCCGAGTGCAGGAACGCGGGCATCTGCGCCTTGGCCTCGGGCACGGCGTAGTGCGCGAAGACCGTGGTGAGGATCGAGAGTCCGAGCGAACCGCCGATCTGCTGCATCGAGTTGAGCAGGCCCGAGGCGGCGCCGGTCTCCTCGCCGGGGACGCCCGCGACCGCGATCAGCATCACCGGGACGAAGATCAGGCCCATCCCGAAGCCGAAGATCACCGTGGGGGCGAGCACGCCGTCGAGGTAGCCGCTGTCCTTGTGGATCTGGGTCAGCCAGGTGAGGCCGATGGTGACCAGCAGCGCGCCGCCCGCCATGAACGGCTTCGGGCCGTACTTGGCCTGGAGGGCGGACGCGATCTGCGCGGCGATGATGATCGACACGCTGATCGGCAGGAACGACACGCCCGCCTTGAGCGGGCTGTAGCCCAGCGGTCCCTGCACGAACAGGACCACGTAGAAGAAGATGCCGAACATGGCCGCGGCCAGGCAGAGCATCATCACCAGGCCGCCGGTGCGGTTGCGGTTGGCGAACAGGTGCAGCGGGGTGATCGGTTGGCCGGTGCGCCGCTCGATCACGAAGAAGGCGACCAGCAGGACCGCGCCGCCGACGAAGGAGCCGATCGTCAGACCGTCCGACCAGCCGTAGTCCGGGTTGGCGGCCCGGATGAAGCCGTAGACCAGGCCGACCAGGCCGAGTGTCGAGGCGAAGGCCCCGGGCAGGTCGAAGCGGCCCGGGTGGCGCTCGGACTCGGCGATGTAGCGCGGCGCGGCGATCGCGATCAGGACGGCGATCGGCACATTGACGAAGAACACCCAGCGCCAGTTCAGGTACTCGGTGAGCAGACCGCCGGCCAGCAGGCCGATCGCGGCGCCCGAACCGGCCACGGCCGAGAAGACCCCGAACGCCTTGTTGCGGGCCGGTCCCTCCTCGAAGTTGGTGGCGATCAGGGCGAAGGCCGTCGGTGAACAGATCGCGCCACCGATGCCCTGGAGGGCGCGGGCGGCCAGCAGCAGCGTGCTGTCCTGGGCGAAGCCGCCCAGCAGCGAGGCCAGACCGAACAGCAGGGTGCCGAAGATGAACACCCGGCGGCGGCCGAGGATGTCACCCGCGCGACCGCCGAGCAGCAGCAGGCCGCCGAAGGTCAGGGTGTAGGCGTTGATGACCCAGGACAGGTCGGTGGTGGAGAAGTTCAGCGCGTCCTTGATGTGCGGCAGCGCGATGTTCACGATGGTCGCGTCGAGCACCACCATGAGCTGGGTGGCCGCGATGACGGTCAGGGTGATGCCCTTCCCCCGGCCCTCGCCGCCCTTCGGTGGTGAGTTCTTGCTGAGCGTGTCGGTGATAGCCACGAATGTGCCCCCTGCTGGCTACGTGCTCGGTGCTGTGGGTGCGTGGGTACGGCGGTGCGTTGGTACGGCGGTGCGTGGGTGCAGCAGTGCGTCGGTACGGCGGTGCGCAGGCATATCGGTGCGGTGATGCGTCGGCCGCGCTGTGGTTCGCGGGCCCGAAGGTGCTGCTGCGTGGCGACGCAGGCTAGGAAGGAACGGTGCCGTTCACTAATCTGGACGATAGCCTGGGCTTGATAGTGAACGCAAGCGTTCCTTAAGGATGGTGGGGATGGAGCGATTGATGCGACGCCTGTCGGTGGACCGGGCGTCCGCCCGACCGGCGGATGCGGGCCCGTCGTCACCGGTACCTGCGGAACCCGGGGCGTCGGGGGCGCCGGAGAAGTCCGGCCGGTCGGAGAAGTCTGGCGGGTCCGCCGTGGAGCCGGACCCCCGGTGTCGGGGGCGGGCCGTCCGGGAGGCGTTGGCGCGTCCGGTGCGGCGGCGGGGGAAGGAATTGGAGAACGCGATCTTCGAGGCCGCGCTCGACCAGCTCACCTCCGGCGGATACGCGCGACTGACGATGGAAGGCGTCGCCGGTGCGGCGCGGACCGGGAAGGCCGCGCTCTACCGGCGTTGGGCGTCGAAGGTCGAACTCGTCATCGACGCCCTGGACTCCACTCTGCCACGCCTCCACGGGATCCCTGATCTCGGGTCCGCCCGGGCCGAGTTGCTGCACCTCATCGAGCTGTTCACGGACGCGATCTGCTCCCGGGCGGGCGCTGCGCTGCACACGCTGATGGCGGAGCTCTCGCACCAACAGGCCGAGGTGTTCAAGGACTTCATTGCGCAGCGGGTGATCGAACCGACCAAGGACACCATCCTGGACATCCTCCGCCGGGGCGTCGAGCGCGGCGACGTCCGGCCCGGCGCGGTCGCCCCGCTGGTCGCCGACGTCGTCCCGGCCATGCTGATGTACCAGGTCAAGGTCTCCGACCAGGGGCCGGCCCCCGACTACGCGGTCCGGCTGGTGGACGACGTGCTGATCCCGATGGTCCGGCAGCCGTAAGGCCGTCGGCCGGGCGCCGTGGCTGCGGTGACCTTGATCGCCGGTCGCCGGTCGCCGGTCGCCGGTCGCCCTGGTCGCCGTCGTTGCGGCAGTGGCCGGGCTCAGGGGCCGGGCGGGACCGGGTGCCCGTCGGCGGGCTTAGGCTGGAGACCGCCCCACCGGTGCGGGCCGCCCGCCCAGCGGGTTGCCCGGCCCGACCGGGCCGCCTCGCGCCGATCGGGCTGTTCCGCCCCACGGGGCTGCTTTGCCGAACGGAGTCCGTGATGCCCATCGTCCCGCCGACGCACTCCGTCGAACGCTCCCTCCGCCGGGCCGGCGCCAAGATCGTGGTCGGGCTGGACGAGGTGGGCCGCGGTGCCTGGGCCGGACCGGTCACCGTCGGCGCGGCCGTCACCGGCCTGCGCAAGCCGCCGGAGGGGCTCACCGACTCCAAGCTGCTCACCGAACTGCGCCGCCAGGCCCTCGCACCGGTGCTCGCCGACTGGGTCACCGCGTACGCGCTCGGTCACGCCTCGCCGCAGGAGTGCGACGAACTCGGCATGACGGCGGCGCTGCGACTGGCCGCGGTCCGCGCGCTGGGGGCCCTTCCGGTCGAGCCCGACGCGGTGATCCTGGACGGCAAGCACGACTACCTAGGCGGCCCCTGGCGGGTCCGCACGGTGATCAAGGGCGATCAGTCCTGCATCTGCGTCTCCGCCGCCTCGGTGCTCGCCAAGGTCCACCGCGACGGACTGATGGCCGAATTGGGCGAGGACTGCCCGGAGTACGGCTTCGCGGACAATGCCGGCTATCCGTCCCCGGTGCACCGCGCCGCGCTGGAGGAACTCGGCCCCACCGAGCACCACCGGCTCTCCTGGTCGTACTTGGACGCGCTGCCCCGGTGGCGTCATCTGAAGCGCGGTCGGGACATTCCGGGCGCGGGCCAGGGATCCGCCGACGAACAGTTGACGCTCGGTTTCTGACGGTCCGTCTGGAATTGCCCCGGTGGGGTCGCGGATGCTTGGTGCCCAATAGGTGGGGCGCCCGTGCGCGTTCGACCGGCATTTGATAGATATCCGGGTATGCCTGTCTTCCCCGAGGAGCCGGAGATTCACGAGAGCCTCCCGGGCCCCGGCGTTCCCTTCCCCCGCGAGTCGGACGCACAAGCCCTCCACGCGCCTGCCACCGGCGGCGCGCCCACCGCACCCACCACCACTGCCGCCGCGCCGCTCCCGGTGCCCGGCCCGCGTTCGGCGCCTCGCCCGGCACCGCCGCGTGCCGACCGCTCGGGTCCGCCGCGCCTGATCCCCAAGCCCGGACCGGCACCGCGCCGCCCGGCCCCCGCCGTCCCGCAGGTCGAGGTCCGGCGCATCGCCGCCGTCCCGGCCGAGGCGCTCGAACGCGCCGATGGGACGGTCGACCTGTTGCTCGACTCGGGCCGCAACCCGGGCGAGATCCTGGTGTTGACCGTCGGCGAGGCGCACCCCTGGCAGCAGCACGAGCTCTCCTTCGGTGAGCAGCGCTACTGGGCGCAGCTCACCGAGGGCGGGGACGTGTTCTACGCGGACGCCGCACTGACCCGGCCGGCCCGCCGCGAGGTGGTCGTCCTGGTGGTCAACGGCGGTTCGCCCGCCCGGGCCGCGGAGGCGTACACCGAGGCGCTCGGCCGCGCCACCGCCCTGCTGGTGGTCTGCGGGGAGGCCGGGCCGGCCGCCGCCTCGTCGGCCGGAGTCGCGCCGGGGCGCCCGGTCAAGGCCTGACCGGAGCGCCGCCAGTCCTCGTCCACTCCGGGCCCGGCGCCGTACAGTGCCGGGCCCGGAGCCCGTCCTCGGCGTGCCGCCTCGCTGTGGCGCCAGGGGTCCTGTTCCGGGCGTGTCCTCGGACGGTCGCCCGGGGCCGCTCAGCGCGTGCCGGTGCGGCGGCCCGGTCGGACGGCGTTGACCCGGGCCGGGATCCACGGCGGCTCGGACTGCGGGGAACGCTGCGGAGCGTCGGCCCGCTTGGCCTGTTCGACGGCTTGCTGGCGGGCGCGCTGGCTGCGTGGAGCTTCGTCCAGTACCGAGCGCGGCGGCAGCTCCGTCACGGTGTGCACCGGGCCGTCCGCCCACGAACCCGCGTGCGGATTGCGCCCGCCCCGTCCGTCTCCGAGGATCTGCCAGCCCGTCGGGGTGAGCCCGACGTACGAGCCGCACCGCAGCCCGTGCAGCCCGGCCGCGTCCCGCAGTGCCCACATCCAGGCGCCGTCCTGCTCCGTCCAGCCGGGCGCGCCGTCGCGGCAGCGCAGCAGCACGGCTGTCCGGGTCGGCTCGGGCAGGCGCAGGTCGTGCGGGGTGATCCGGCGCAGGTGCGTCAGCAGCGCGTTCCGGTGCTGCCAGCCGTCGGTGTCGTGTGGCCAGGGCGTGAACGAGGCCGAGGCGGCGAGGTGGTGGAGCGCGTCCAGGACGGCCACCACGACCGTGCCGGGCTGGGGCAGGTGGCGTTGGTGCAGTTCCAGCACGAATTCGCGCGGATCGCGCAGCAACGGGATCTCCGAGGCGGTCCAGGTCTCCAGGTCCAGCTGCCGTCTCGGCGCCGACCTCCCGGAGAGGGGATGCTGACCTCGGCCGATACCGTTGATCACGATCCTCCTTCCTGACCCGTGGGCAGGCGGGTGCCTGGGTACGCCGGAGGGCGGGTCCGGTGGACCGGGTTTCGGGTACCTCCCAATTCTCGGGGCAACGAGGCCGGAGCGGCAACGATGAAATGATGAACGCCACCCGATAGCCCATGTTCTGCCGGATATGTTCCACGGCGGCCCGAGCGAGCTTCAGGTGCCGTCCGGCCTTGATCCACACCGCGTGAAGAGCATCGCGAACCGTTGTCGACATGATGGGCACTCCTTTCTCGGGTCGGGTCTCCGGTGTGATCGAAATCGCTCTGCGGGCTCCTTTCCGTTAGGCCATTCGAGTGAAGGCGGCCGGGTGGGCGGCGCTCGGCCGCCACCCGGTCACCCCTGTCCGGTCACCCCTGCACGGCCAGCACCAGCGGCAGCACCGCGCCGGCCCCGGCCCGACGCAGCAGCCGGGCGGCCACGGTGACCGTCCACCCCGAGTCCACGAGGTCGTCCACCAGCAGCACCGGCCCGCCCGCGGCCGCCACCGCCTGCTCCAACTCCGGCGGCAGGACGAGCGCTCCGGCCAGCGAGTGCAGCCGCTGGGCGCTGTTGCTGCGGGCCCCGTGCGGGGGCAGTCCACCGGCGTACTCGATCCGGCCGAGCAGCGGCATCCGCCCGATCTCGGCGATCCGTGCGCCGAGGCTGCCCACCAGCTGGGGGCGGGTCGAGGAGGCCATGGTCACCACGCCGACCGGACGCTCCAGCCGGGTGCCCTCCGTGGTGGCGGGCCCGGCCCAGCCGCCGGGGCCGCGCGCCCAGTCGGCCAGCACCGCCACCAGCGCGTTGACCGCCTCGCCGGGCACCGGCACGTCCGGCGCCTGCTCGGCGAGCAGGGTGCGCAACCGGTTGCCCCAGCCGATGTCGGACAGCCGGCCGAGCGCCCGGCCGGTCTCCGCCTGCTCGCCCACCGGGATCCGGCCCTTGAGCGGCACGCCGAGCGCCTCCATCCCGGTCGGCCAGAGCCGCCGCGGCTCGAAGCTCACGCCCGGGCGGCCGAGCGCAGCCCGGGCCGCTGCCAGGGTCTCGGCGGTGACCTCCGGGGTGTGCAGCGGCCCCACGCAGTTGTCGCACCGCCCGCACGGCACGGCCTGCTCGTCGTCCAGCTGGCGGCGCAGGAACTCCATCCGGCAGCCGGTGGACGCCGCATAGTCGCGCATCGCCCGCTGTTCCGCCTCCCGGGAGGCGGCGACCTTGGCGTACCGGGCGGTGTCGTACTCCCAGCTCTGCCCGGTGGCCGTCCACCCGCCCTTGACCCGGCGGACGGCGCCGTCCACGTCCAGCACCTTGAGCATGGTCTCCAGCCGGGCCCGGCGCAGGTCGACCCGGGGCTCCAGGGCGGCGGTGGAGAGCGGTCGGCCGGCCTCGGCCAGGGCGTCGATGGTGCGCCGCACCTGCTCCTCCGGCGGGAAGGCGAGCGAGGCGAAGTAGCGCCAGATCGCCTCGTCCTCGCGCCCGGGCAGCAGCAGCACCTCGGCCCGGTCCACCCCGCGCCCGGCGCGGCCGACCTGCTGGTAGTAGGCGATCGGCGAGCTGGGCGAGCCCAGGTGGACGACGAAGCCGAGGTCGGGCTTGTCGAAGCCCATGCCGAGCGCGGAGGTGGCGACCAGCGCCTTGACCCGGTTGGCGAGCAGGTCGGCCTCGGCGGTGCGGCGCTCGGCGTCCTCGGTGCGGCCGGAGTAGGAGGCCACCGGGAAGCCGCGCTCGCGCAGGAAGGCCGTCACCTCCTCGGCGGCGGCCACCGTCAGGGTGTAGACGATGCCCGAGCCGGGGAGCCGGTCGAGGTGGTCGGCCAGCCAGGCGAGCCGGTGCGCGGGGTCCGGCAGGGCGAGCACGCCCAGGGTGAGGCTCTCCCGGTCGAGCGGACCGCGCAGCACCAGGGCACGCTCGTCGGTGGTGCCGGTGCCGAGCTGCTCGGCGACGTCCGCGGTGACCCGGGCGTTGGCGGTCGCGGTGGTGGCCAGCACCGGGACGCCGGGCGTCAGGTCGGCGAGCATGGTGCGCAGCCGGCGGTAGTCCGGGCGGAAGTCGTGGCCCCAGTCGGAGATGCAGTGGGCCTCGTCGACCACCAGCAGGCCGGTGGAGGCGGCGAGCTTGGGCAGCACCTGGTCGCGGAAGTCCGGGTTGTTCAGCCGCTCCGGGCTGACCAGCAGGATGTCGACCTTCCCGGCGGCGACCTCGGCCTGGATCTCGTCCCACTCCTCGGTGTTGGCCGAGTTGATGGTCCGGGCGTGGATCCCGGCCCGGGCCGCCGACTCGACCTGGTTGCGCATCAGGGCGAGCAGCGGGGAGACGATCACTGTCGGTCCGGCGCCGCGGGCGCGGAGCAGTGCGGTGGCGATGAAGTAGACCGCGGACTTCCCCCAGCCGGTGCGCTGGACGACCAGGGCGCGGCGGTGGTCGACCACGAGGGCCTCGATGGCCGTCCACTGGTCCTCGCGCAGGCTGGCGGTGGGACCGGCCAGTTCGCGCAGGACGGCCTCGGCCCGCGCCCGGACCTCGGCGCGGTCGGCGGTTTCGGTGCTGTGGATGTCGGGCTGCTGCATGGCGTCGATGTAACCCCATGCCGCCGACAAGCGGCGAATGCGGCCTGGACGGCGAAGCGGAAGGTGGAGTGGATTTCATTCGCTGATCCGCTGAACGGCTGCTGAAATTCACTGACCGGAGTGGGTTTGGCGTGCTCCGAATGGGCGAACGAAAATTCGCGGGCCGAGTTATCCACAGGAAAAAAGAAAATTCCGGGGTCGGCGGCGGACGGCGTCCACGCTTGCGGCCATGAACGCGATGAACAACGAACACGTCACCCTGTCCCTCGGCCCCGCTTCCGAGCAGCGGCCGGTCGTCATGCGCGGTCCGGCCGACATGGCCGAACTGCTGCCCTACCTCCTGGGGTTCTACCCCGACGACAGCATCGTCGCGGTCGGCCTCCAGGGCCCCGACCTGCACCAGGGCGGGGTCATCCGGGCGGACCTCCCGGTCTCGCCCGCGGAGTGGCCCGCCGCGGCGGAGGAGACGGCGGCCCTGCTGCTCGCCCTCTCCGAGCGGCACGGCGGCCGGCCGCTCGAAGTGCTCCTCTACCTCTGCCAGGATCCGGTTCCGGCGCACGCCCCGCCGCCGGTGGAGGGCCTGCGTCCGCTGGCCGACCAGTTGCGCGCGGCCTTCGGGCGCAGGGGAGTGCCGGTCAAGGAGTCGCTGTGCGTCTCGGCCGGCCGCTGGTGGTCCTTCCTCTGCCGCCGGGAGGGGTGCTGCGATCCGGCGGGCAACCCGGTGCGGCGGGGGCCCGATCCGGGCCCGGCGGCCGCCGCCGCGACGGTGGCCGGCCTGGTGCCGCGCGGCAGTCGGAAGGCGATCGTCGGCGGGTTGGCCCCGGTCGGCCCGCCGGAGGACGCCGCGCAGCGCGAGGCGCTGGTGGGCGCCGAGCCGCGGGCCGGGGCCGTGACCCGGGAGCAGGGCCTCGAACTGCTGGAGCAGGCCTTCGCCGAGTTCGCGGCCGGCGCCCGGGAGCTCGACGAGGAACGGACGGCCCGGCTGCTGTTCGCCCTGCGGGACCGCCTCACCCGGGACCGCGGCGTCGAGTACGTCCGGCCCGCCGAGCTCGCCCCCGCCGAGCGGCTCTGGCGCTTCCTCGCCCGGCGCGCGGTGCCGCCGTACGAGGGGTGCGCGGTGGCCCCGCTCACCCTGCTGGCCTGGGCCTCCTGGGTCGCGGGGGACACGGCCACCGCCCGGGTGGTGCTCGGCCACGTCCTGCGGCTGTCCCCGGGCTACCTGCTGGCCGAGCTGCTGTACGAGTCCATGAACGACGGCATGGCGCCGGGGGCGTTGCTGGCCGCCGTCGAAGCCCAACGGAGGCGGCGCGAGGAGCGTGCGGCCGGGCCTGAGTCCGGTCCTGAGTCCGGCCCTGAGCCCGAGTCCGGCCCCGTGACCGACGGCGGGCCGGAGTCACCGCCGGGGCCGGGCCGGGCCCCGGGCGGCGCTCGCCGACGGCGACGGGGCGGTCGGCGGAAGGGCGCCTCCACGGGGTCGGCCCCGGCCGATCGCGGTCCCGACGCTCCCGGGCACTCCGGTGAGCCGGGTGTGGACGCGAGGGGCACCGGACCGGTCGCGGTGCTTCCGGCGCCCGGGTGCGGTCCGGCGGTGCAGGGCAGGCCCGCCCGGGGAGTTCGGCTCGGCCGGGCGGGGGCCTGTGCCTCGGCGGCAGCGGTCCGCTCCGGCACCGGGGTCCACCGGTGCCGGAGCACCCGGCGGGCGGCGAGAGGGGTTCGCGGTGCGCACTGAACCACTCGCCGCCCCACCGGCCGGAAGGCCGCTACGCCTCGCCGTGGGCCATCTTGATCAGTCGGTCCATCACCTTGCCGCCGCTCACCCGCAGGCCGTCGTGCTCCCACTCGTTGGTGACCCAGACCCGCAGGCCGCGCACCGCGCGGGCGGTCTCCAGCGAGTGGGCCGTGTCCACGCACATGTCGTCGTGGTAGACGGTCGCCACGACGGGCACGGTGTTGTCGGCCAGCCGCGCGGGGTCGTAGAGGTCCGGCCAGTCGGTGCGGGCGGCGAGCAGCTCCGCGGTCTCCTTCAGCGGGCGCAGCGCCGGGTCGGTCTCGAACATCCAGGGGTAGATCATCTCCCCGGTGAACAGCACCGGTGCGCCGGACTCCAGCGCCGCCCGGGCGTCGAACTGCGGGTACTCCTTGCGGACCCGCTCGGCGGCCCAGGCCGTGCCGCCCTGGTCCACCGAACGCTGGCCGTAGATCGATTCGTGCAGCACGGCGTACAGCGGGTTCTCGGCGAAGGAGAGCCGGGCCTGCACACCGGCCAGGAAGGTGTCGGAGAGCTCGGCACCCGCCGGGCCCTCCACCCAGGCCTCCTCCAGCAGGTGGTGCAGCGATCCGGAACCGCTGCCGCCGACGAACCCCAGCCCGAGCACCTGGAAGGCTTCGACGGTGAGCAGCCCGCCGTCGGGCAGGGTCGCGGGGGAGTCGGCGAGGTGGGCGGCGATCCGGCGCACGGCCTCGACGTCCTGCGGGAAGCGGGCGTAGTGGTCCTCGTTCTTGCGGACGACGCGCGGGTAGGCGGCGCGGTACACGTCGTCGGCCGAACGGTCCAGGCCGGAGAGGCCGCCGGTGAGGAAGACCTCGGTCAGGCCTTCGGGAGCGAAGGAGAGGTAGGTGAGGGCGCAGAAGCCGCCGAAGCTCTGGCCGAGCACGCTCCAGCGGCGGTCGGCGCCGAGCAGCCGGTGACGGATCAGTTCGGCGTCCCGCACGATCGAGTCCGCGCGGAAGTTGGCCAGGTAGTCCGCCTGCTGCTGCGGTCCGCCGCGCCGGGCGAGGGTCTGCCGGGTGGCCGGCGTGGACCGCCCGGTGCCGCGTTGGTCGAGCAGCAGCACCCGGTAGTCGTCCAGGGAGCGGTCCAGCCAGTTGTCCCGGCCGAGCGGGCGGGGGGCCTTGCCGCCGGGCCCGCCCTGGAGGAAGAGCAGCCAGGGCAAGTCGTCCTGCTCGCGGCCGGCGGCCACCACCTCGCGGGCGTAGACCTCTATCTGCTCCCCCTCCGGGGAGGTGTGGTCGAGCGGGACCTGGAAGACGTGGTCGGTCGTGACAATCCCGGGCAGCTTGCTGACGGTGGACATGCAACTCCTCGGTCTCTGCTGGTCACAGCGGTTGCGTCGCGGTTCGCGGGGTCACCGGGTACAGGCGCCGCGACCCTCGCACCGTATCCTGACCGCGGTCGAGCACAGGTTCGACCGCCTCGATTGACCGGACCGGACCGGACCGGGCCCTCGGTCGCGACCGGGCCCCGGCCCGACCGGCGCCGAGTTCCGGGGACGGACGGCCTCGGGGCCCGGCGGAGGCTTCCGTGACGGCTCGACAGGGGCGGTGCGACGGTCCGGCCCGCCGAACGCGACCAATGGGCGGTCAGGGCGGGCGTGACCTGGCGGCGGTGTGCGGCGTTCACCCCGGGGGGCCTGTGCCCGGTCGGTGTCCGGCCGCAGCCCGGTTCCCGGGCGGCCGGTCGTCCGGCGCGGTGGACCGGCCGGGTGCGGCCCATCGGCTCGTCCGATGCGGGCCGCGGGGGCGGGTCGTCGCGGGCGGAGCGTCACCGTCAGGCCGGGTTGCCGGACCTGACGGTGTGCCGGGCACCATGACGTGTCCGAAGGCGAGGGCGCGGCGCGCCGGTACCGGTCCGGTGCCGCCACCGCATGGCACGACCCACCGCCGGGTACGGCCAGACACGGCACACCCGCCGACGGGAAGGCCCCGTCGGCCAGGCACCATCAGCACGCGATCGAGCATGCTCGCGGCCCACCGGCCTGACCGGCCACCGGACCGCCGAGGGGAGGAGAGTCCGGTGACCGCCATGAGGCCACTGCAGGCCATGCCGGCCGAGAGCGTGGTCGGCGCGCCCAGACCGCCCGGCCGACCCGACCAGGTCCCGGTGGCCGCGCCCGTCGGCGCCCCCGTCGGCCCCGGACGCACCGTGCCCCCGCCGCGCCCGCAGCCCCCGGCCGTCCACCACACGCTGCTCTGCGTCAACGCCCCCGCGATGGCCGCCTCCGGCCCGGACGGCCAACTGCGCGGCCACGGCCTGCACGGCTTCTACCGCAACGGCGTCCGGGTGCTGGCCCGGATGGAACTGCGGCTGGGCGGCATGGAACCGCTGCCACTCCAGGGCACCCTGACCAGCACCGCCCAGGCCCGCTTCCTCGGCGCCGTCCGCCTCCCCGGCGACCTCGACCCGGACCCGGCGCTCACCGTCGAGCGGCTGCGCCACGCCGACGGCGTTGAGACGGTCACCGTCCGCAACACCGGGGCCCGGCCCGCCCGGCTGCCGCTGGAGATCGCCCTCGGTACGGACCTCGGCCCGGTCGCCGAGATCGCCGCCGGGCACCGCCCGCCCGACCTGCCCGGCCAGGTGCAGTCCGCCGGACTGCGCTGGTCCGGCCCGGTGCACAGCGCCGTGGTCAGCGCCAAGCCCTCGCCGCACGCCGTCCTGGCCGGGGCCGGAGTGCTTCGCTGGGACTTGGAGGTCCAGCCCGGCGCCCGCTGGTCGGTCGAGCTGCGCGCCGAACTGGAGAGCGTCCCCGGTGGCCCGCGGCCGCCCGGTGGGCGCGGCACGGGCGTCCCGCTGCCCTGGGCCGAACCGGAGGTGCGCAGCGACGACCCGCGGGCCGCGCTGCTGGTCGACCGTTCGCTGGACGCCCTCGGCGGGCTGCTGTTCGCCGACCCGGACCGCCCGACCGACCTCTACCCGGCCTCCGGCGCGCCCTGGCGCTTCGGCCTGGCCCCGGCCGACGCGCTGTGGGCCGCCCGGCTGACCCTCCCGCTCGGCACCCGGCTCGCCGCCGGCACCCTGCGCGCGCTGGCCCGCCGCCAGCAGCTCGCTCCCGCCCCCGGCCGCGCCGAGGGGCTGCTGCCCGGTGCGCTGCGGCACGGCGGCCCCGAGCTGCCGCCCACCTGCACGGCCACCGAGGCCACCCTGCTGTTCGTCACGGTGCTGGCCGAGGCCTGGCGTTGGGGCCTGCCCCGGGCGGAGGTCGCCGAGCTGCTCCCGGCCGCCGAACGGGCCCTGGCCGCCCTGCGCGAGGGCTTGGTCGACGGCTTCGTCACCGACCTCAGCCGTCCGGTGGAGGACCGGGCCGTCCAGCCGGTGGCCGCCCGCGCGGAGGTCCAGGCGCAGGCCCACCGCGCCGCCCTGCACGGTGCCGAACTGCTGGAGTCCTTCGCCAGGCCGGGGGCCGGGGACTGGCGGAGCTGGGCCGCCGACCTGCGCGGGCGCTTCCGCGAGCGGTTCTGGATCGACGACCTCTCCGGCGGCCGCCCCGCCGCCGGGCTGGCCCCGGGCGGCCAACCGCTGCCCGCCCTCGCCTCCTCGCTGGTGCACCTGCTCGACACCGGGCTCGCCGCCGACGGCGGCCGGCACGAGAGCCTGCTGGACCGCGAACAGACCAGGCTGTTCGCCCAGCGCCTGGTCACGCCCGAGCTGGACAGCGGCTGGGGCCTCCGGACGCTCAGCGCCAAGTCCCCGCGCTTCAACCCGCTGGGCCACCGGGGCGGCGCGGTGCGGATCCACGAGACGGCGCTGGCGATCGCCGGACTCGCCGAGGCGGGCCACGAGAACGAGGCCCGCGCCCTGCTGGAGGGTCTGCTCGCCGCGTCCGCCCACTTCGAGGGCCGGCTGCCGGAGATGTACGCCGGGGAGCAGCGCACCCCCGGCAGTCCACCGGTGCCCCATCCCGCCGCCTGCCGCCCGGCGGCGGTCTCCGCGGCCGGAGCCGTTCACGCGGTGTTCGCGCTCGCCGGAGTCCGGCCGGACGTTCCGGGCGGCCGTGTCCTGGTGCGCCCGGCCAGCACCGCCCCGCTCGGCGAGCTCGAACTGACCGGCCTGCGGGTGGCGGGCGAACCCTTCTCGGTCCGGGTGAGCCGGATCGGGGTGGCGATGGTCGAGGAGGCCTCCGCGGACCTGCAACTGGTCGCCCGCTGACATCCGGCCAGGCCGGCGCCCCGGCCGGTCGACTCCCGGGGCGCGAGCCCGCGCCCCGGGCGGCCCCGGTCACCGGTGCTGCGCGCTCCGTGAACGGGCCTGTGCTTATCGTCAGAGAGACGACTATGATCGTCGCCATGTCGCGCTACGATCCGTCGGCCTTCCCGCCCTTCGCTGTCACGGTTGACCTGGTGGTTCTGACGGTGCGCGACCACTTGCTCTGCGCCCTGCTGGTCAGACGGGGTGAGCCGCCCTACCAGGGGTACTGGGCGCTGCCCGGCGGCTTCGTCCGTCCGGACGAGGGCCTGGCCGAGGCGGCCTCCCGCGAGCTGGCCGAGGAGACCGGGCTGCGCGCCCACTCCGCCCCCGGCCACGAGGCGGTCGGCCCCGGTGCGGCCGGCGCCCACTTGGAGCAGCTCGCCACCTACGGTCACCCGCAGCGCGACCCCCGGATGCGCGTGGTCAGCGTCGCCTACCTGGTGCTCGCCCCCGACCTCCCGACCCCCAGGGCCGGTGGCGACGCCAGCAGCGCGCGCTGGGCCCCGGTCGGCGAGCTCCTCGGCGAGAGCCCGGCCGACGGGGTCCCGCTGGCCTTCGACCACGGCCTGATCCTCGCCGACGGCGTGGAGCGCGCCCGGTCCAAGATCGAGTACTCCTCCCTGGCCACCGCCTTCTGCCCGACCGAGTTCACCGTGGGCGAGCTGCGCCGGGTCTACGAGGCCGTCTGGGGCGTGGCTCTGGATCCGCGGAACTTCCACCGCAAGGTCACCGGCACCCCCGGTTTCCTCCTCCCCTCGGGCGGCACCACCACCCGTCAGGGCGGGCGTCCGGCTCAGCTCTTCACCGCCGGTGGCGCAACCGTCCTCAACCCGCCCATGCTCCGCCCGGATTCCTGAACACCCTGCGGCCCGGACGGCCGTCCGCGCGTGCCGTCGAACGGCCCCGGCCCGGGGGCCGACGGCCCGAGCCCGGCGCACAGTGTCGGTGGACGCTTCGGCCGCCGGGCCGAAGGCCATCGGACCCTGGGAGCCCCGTGATGACCGCGGACAACCCGTGCGCCGCCCGGCGGGACGGCATCGTGAAACTGGTGGCGGACTTCAAGAGCCTCACCATGACCACCGACCGGACCGAGGAGCAGCTGGCCGCCCTGAAGGCCGCGCACGCCGCCCCGGCGACGATCGCGTCGGTGCAGGAGACGCTGGACGCAGAGCAGGAGCAGCTCGCCCTGCTCGCGCAAGAGGGCAGGGCCGCCGCCGAGGACTTCCAGCAGCAGTGCGCCGGCCAGCCGCTCCCGGCCGGGGCCGCGGCCTTTCTGGCGACGTAGCCACCGGCCTCCGGGGCAGGCGCCGACGGCGCGTCGGACCGTCCGAGCCCGTGAATCGCAGGATCGGATTGTCCCCTGATCGGGTGAGGTGGGCAGGCGGTGGGCCCGTGGCGGTTCGGTAATGCCCGGAATCTGCGGTGCTGACCCCTAATGTGCTGGCGTCGAGCAGGTCGGCCGAGGGCACGGGAGCAGCCAGCGATGATCCAGATCACCGGACTGACCAAGGTCCATCGCAAGGGCGCGCCGCCGGCCGTCCTCGATCTGACCTTCGACGCCCGGCCCGGGATGGTGACGGTCCTGCTCGGTGACGAGGGGGCCGGGAAGTCCACCGCCCTGCGGTTGATGCTCGAACTCGAACGGGGCCAGGGCATCACCCTCTTCGACGGCCGCCCCTACCGCCGGATCCGCCGGCCCGAGCGCGAGGTCGGCGTGCTGCTGCCCGGGCCGGGGGAGGGGGCCGCGGCGGTGGCCGGCAACCCGGGGCGCAAGGCGCGCGGCCACCTGCGGATGCTGGCGGCGGCCGTCGGTGTTTCGGCGCGACGGGCCGACGAACTGCTGGAGCAGACCCGGCTGGCCGCCGTCGCCGGGCAGCGGCTGCGCACCTTCTCACCGGGCATGCACCGCCGGCTCTCGCTGGCCGCGGCGCTGCTCGGCGATCCCGGCACACTGCTGCTGGACGCGCCGACCGAGGGTCTGTCCCCGCGCAACGTCGAGTGGTTCCACTCCTTCCTGCGCTCCTTCGCCGTCGCGGGCGGAACGGTGCTGGTGACCACCCGGACCCCGCGGGAAGCAGGGCAACTCGCGGACCGGGTGGTCACCCTGGACCACGGCCGCATGATGGCCGACCAGCCGGTCGCGGAGTTCTGCCGGACCAGGCTCAGCCCCGAGGTCGCCGTCCGCGGACCCCAGATGGCGCGACTGGCGGACCTGCTGGTCGGCCAAGGCGCCGAGGTCCGCCGGGACGGTGGCGCGGGCCTCGCGGTGGCGGGCATCGACCGCACCGAGATCGGTGAACTCGCCTACCGCCACGGGATCCTGCTGCACGAGCTGGCCGACCGGGTGGTCGAACAGCCCGCGCCCCGCACCGCCCTGCCGGTCGCCTCCGGACGCTCCGGCCACCTCCGCCTCCAGCCGGAAGCCGAGCGGGGCCATGAGCAGTCCCACGAGTCGGTCCACGAGTCGGTCCACGAATCGGCGCCGGGGGCCGCACGGTCGGGCGCCGACCCGGACCGCCGGTCCAGCACTCCCGAGCCCACCGTCCCCGAGCCCACCGTCCCCGAGCCCACCGTCCCCGTGCCCGCGACGGAGGGCCGCTCCCGCGAGGAGGTGGTGGCCCGCGGCACCCGCGCGCTGCCCGTCGCCGCCGTGACGGCTGCCCTGCCCGTCCTCGCCACGGGCACCACCCCGCCGCCGGCCGCCAAGGCCGCCACGACCCGCACGACCCCCGCCGTCGTCGTCGACCGGCTCTTCCGTGACCAGCCGGCCGCCGCCACCCGTCTCACCCCGGTCGCCCGGCCCCTCCACGCCGAGCCCGCCCACGCCGAGCCCTCTCCGGCGGAGCCCCTCCAGGTCGAGCCCGTAGGCACCGATCCCGCCCACCCGGAGCCCGCCCACCCGGATCCCCACCGAACCGAGGCGCTCCGCACCGAGACCGAGCCCATGCGCCGCCGCCAGAGCGCCGCAGACCTGCTCACCGACGACACCGTCCGCCTCGGCCGCGTCAGCACCGACAAGGCCCCCGCCGCCGCCCCCGACGACCACCGGAGCGAGTGAACCGTGCGTGTCCTGGCCTATGAGCTGCGCCGCCTGCGTGGCCTGCGTTCCACCTGGCTGCTGCTCGCCGCCGTCCTGCTCTGCGACGCGGTCGTGGCCGCCGTCCTGGCGAGCCAGGCCCCGACCGGCCCGCTGGCCGCCCCGGCCGGGGTACGGCTGCTGACCGCCGCCGTCCCGCTGATCCCACTGCCGTTCGCGGCGCTCGGTGCCGGGGTGCTGGGCGCGCTCTCCTACGGACACGAGGTGCGCCACCCGGGGCTGGCGGCCTCGCAGGTGACCTACTCGCGCCGGGTGCGGCTGCTGCTGGCCAAGCTGCTGGTGGTCGGCCCGGTGGCGGCGCTGCTGGCGCTGGCCACCCTGCTGATCGACACCGTGGCCGTGCACCTCGCCCTGCCGGGCGGGGTGACGGTGGCGGCCTGGACGGATCCCGGCGCGCTCTCCGACCAGGCCTCCGGGCTGCTGGGCGCCGTCGGGCTGAGCGGACCGGCCGACCTGCCCGGGCTGTTCGCCCCGTTGGCGCTGCTGGCCGGGCACGGAGTGCCGGCCGCGCTGCTGGCCTTCGTCCTGCTGACCGTGGTGGCCGGCTGGACCGGTGTGCTGACCGCCTCGCTCACCCGCAGCGCCACCGCCGGGGTGCTGCTGCTGTGCGCGCTGCCCCCGCTGCTGGAGTCGGGCGTCGCCCTGCTGCTGCGCCGGACCGGCCACCCGTGGCCGGTCCGGGCGGCGGAACTGCTGCCGTTCCAGTCCGGCCTCGAATGGGCCTACGGCTGGGTGTACGGCGGCGTCCGCGGGACGGCGGCCGGAAGCGCGGCGCTGACGGATCCGGCCCTTCTCGTGGTGGGAGCGGCCCCCGCGGCGGCCCTGCTGCTGGCGGCCCTGTTCGTCCAGGTCCGCCGCCGCTCGCTGTAGTACCGCAGCACCGAAGTGCCTCGCGGTACCGCGACGGGCTGCCGCCGCGCGTCCGGGCCCCGCCGCCCCGAAGGACCAAGATCGACCAGCACTGACCGCAATGCGCGGTTCTTCCTGATAAGAAGTCAATTATCCAGTCACGGCCGATCACCCTTTCGTGTGCTTTTCACGAGAATTCTCAAGCTGCGCCTGCCGATCGCCGACAAAGGAGGCGTGAGTACCCTTGCGCACCCCATGACCCCCGCCCGTTCCGCCGATGGGCCCATCCACGGTCCCGGCGATCTGGACCGCTTCTCGTACGCCGACCGGCCGACCCCGCCGGCGCCCCGCTGGGAGGGCGCCGAGTCCGACATCGCCCGGGTCGGCCGCAAGACCACCAGCAGCCGCGGTCGCGGTCTGCACGGCCAGCTGGTCCAGCAGCTCGGCCAGATGATCGTCTCCGGCGACCTGGGCGCCGACCGTCCGCTCGTGCCCGAGGAGATCGGCCAGCGGTTCGAGGTGTCCCGGACCGTCGTCCGCGAGTCGCTGCGCGTGCTGGAGGCCAAGGGCCTGGTCAGCGCCCGCCCGAACGTCGGCACCCGGGTCCGCCCGGTCGGCGACTGGAACCTGCTGGACCCCGACATCATCGAGTGGCGCGCCTTCGGCCCGCAGCGCGACGAGCAGCGCCGGGAGCTGTTCGAGCTCCGCTGGGCGATCGAGCCGCTGGCCGCCCGGCTCGCGGCCGGTCACGGCCGGGAGGACGTCCAGCAGCGGCTGGTCGAGCTGGTCGAGATCATGGGCCACGCCGCCGCCCAGGCCGACCTGTCCACCTACACCCGGGCCGATGCCGAGCTGCACGCCCTGATCCTGCAGATGGCCGGCAACCGGATGCTGGAGCACCTGTCCGGGATCGTCTCCTGCGCCCTCCAGGTCTCGGGCGGTCCGACGATCTCCTGCGAGCGCCCCTCCGAGTCCTCGGTCAGCCTGCACGGCCGGCTGGTGGACGCGCTGGGCACCGGCGACGGCACCGCGGGCGAGGCCGCCATGCGGGCGCTGCTCACCGTCCACCCCGAGATGGAGCCCTCCGTCCCCGCGCCCCGGGAGCACTGAGCGGACTGTTCTCACGAGCGGGCGCGTCGGGCGCGGTCCGCTCCTCCAGGGCCCTCCGGTCGCGCCGTACGGCGCAGCCGGAGGGCTTCTGCACGACGTCGGCCGCGAGGGCCCCGCCCGAGCGGGGGCGGCGTCACCCGGCCCGAAACGATCGGCGGTCATCCCGACCCGAAACGATCGGTGCCCTCGCCCCGCTCCGGAACGATCAGCGCCGTCGCCCCGACCCGGGTCGGGCGGTGCCACCCCCGGGCGGAACGCCTCGACATCCAACGCCCCGTCCATGACAATCAGCTCGGGCGGGAGTGCGCGATGATGGATGTCGGCCCCGGGCCGCGGGCGCCGAGCGGTGTGACCCGCGACACGAAGGCCATGCGTAACACTTGACGAGTAGCAGCGATGTGTCCTGAGCGGGAGCAGCTCCGGAATACTCCAACATGTCAGAATGCTGTGTTGGTCCGCGGCGCTGCTGCCGTCCTGCAAACCCAGTCCTCAAGCCCGAGTCGGTCGGAATCGACACCGCGCGTCCGACGCGCGATCTCCTTCCCCGCCCGCTCGGGCGGCCGGTACGGGTTCGAGTCCACTCATCGTCCGAGAGGTTGTTCGTGTCGGCCAGCACATCCCGTTCGCTTCCCCCCGAGATCGCCGAGTCCGCGGCTCTGCTGGCGCTCATCGAGCGGGGCAAGGCCCAGGGGCAGATCGCCGGTGACGACGTGCGCCAGGCGTTCGAGGCGGACCAGATCCCGGTCACCAAGTGGAAGAACGTCATGCGCAGCCTCAACCAGGTGCTGATTGAGGAGGGGGTGGACCTCATGGTCAGCGCGGCCGAACCGGCCGGCGCCAAGCGCAAGAGCGTTGCTGCCAAGAGCCCCACCAAGCGCACCGCCACCAAGGCTGTCACCACCCGGACCCCGGCCGCCCCGTCGGCCCCGACCAAGCCGCCCGTGCGGATCGCTCCCGGCGCCCCCGTCGCGGCTCCGGCCGTCGCGGCCGCCGCGGCGCCCGCCCCCACCGTGTCCGCCGAGATCACCGTCGAGGAGACGACCACCGTCGTCTCCGAGATGAAGGCGGCGGTGGCCAAGAAGGCCGCTCCGGCGAAGAAGGCCGCGGCGAAGAAGACCGCCGCTCCGGCCAAGAAGACCGCCGCCAAGAAGACCGCCGCCGGCAAGGCCGGCAAGGGCGACGAGGAGCTGCTCGGCGAGGAGGAGCTGCTCGAGGACGCCGCACTGCCCGGCGACAAGGCCGAGGCCGAGAGCGGCCCGGAGGAGGAGTCGGAGGGCTTCGTCCTCTCCGACGACGACGAGGACGACGCGCCGGCCCAGCAGGTCGCCGTCGCCGGTGCCACCGCCGACCCGGTCAAGGACTACCTGAAGCAGATCGGCAAGGTCCCGCTGCTCAACGCCGAGCAGGAGGTCGAGCTCGCCAAGCGCATCGAGGCCGGTCTGTTCGCCGAGGACAAGCTCTCGGCGGCCGACAAGCTCGCCCCCAAGCTCAAGCGCGAGCTGGAGATCATCGCCGAGGACGGCCGCCGGGCCAAGAACCACCTGCTGGAGGCCAACCTCCGTCTGGTGGTCTCGCTGGCCAAGCGCTACACCGGTCGCGGCATGCTGTTCCTGGACCTGATCCAGGAGGGCAACCTCGGTCTGATCCGTGCGGTCGAGAAGTTCGACTACACCAAGGGCTACAAGTTCTCGACCTACGCCACCTGGTGGATCCGCCAGGCGATCACCCGCGCCATGGCCGACCAGGCCCGCACCATCCGCATCCCGGTGCACATGGTCGAGGTCATCAACAAGCTGGCCCGTGTCCAGCGCCAGATGCTCCAGGACCTGGGCCGCGAGCCCACCCCGGAGGAGCTGGCCAAGGAACTCGACATGACCCCCGAGAAGGTCATCGAGGTCCAGAAGTACGGCCGTGAGCCGATCTCGCTGCACACCCCGCTGGGCGAGGACGGCGACAGCGAGTTCGGTGACCTGATCGAGGACTCCGAGGCGGTCGTCCCGGCCGACGCGGTCTCCTTCACCCTGCTCCAGGAGCAGCTGCACTCCGTGCTGGACACCCTGTCCGAGCGCGAGGCGGGCGTGGTCTCGATGCGCTTCGGCCTGACCGACGGTCAGCCGAAGACCCTCGACGAGATCGGCAAGGTGTACGGGGTCACCCGTGAGCGCATCCGCCAGATCGAGTCGAAGACCATGTCGAAGCTGCGCCACCCGTCGCGCTCCCAGGTGCTGCGCGACTACCTGGACTGATCGGCCCGACCGATCGACGGGCCGGTCGGCCCGTCCGATCGGCGGCAGTACGCGACGAAGGCCCGGAACCCCGTGGTTCCGGGCCTTCGGGCTGTTCGGGGGCGGTGTGTCAGCGTCCGGGTGGCGCTTGTCGCTCGTCCGGGTGGCGGGACGCCGGTAAGTGGTCGCGCAGTGTAGTCGATCACCTACGCTGTGCCGGTTGCCTGCTGCCGAGCCTTGTGGAGACACGGTGCTGACCGACCCGGACCGAGCCGACCTGCCGAACCCCGTCCCGTGCCGGGCCGACCAGCGCCGGGCCGACCCGGCCGCCGCCCGGGCGGGCCGCCGCAGGCGGCGGGGCGCCCTGCTGGCGCTGCTCGCCGCCGTGCCCGTGCCGCTGGTGGCCCTCGGCACGGCCGGGCCGGCCGAGGCGCAGCGCCGGGTGGTCGGGGGCGACGCCGTGACCACCGCGGACCACCCGTGGATCGTGGCGCTGGCCAGCCGCCAGCAGTTCGGCGGCGGCCGTTCCGGCCAGTTCTGCGGGGGCGCGCTGGTCACCCCGACCAAGGTGGTCACGGCCGCGCACTGCTTCTACGACGAGGCCAAGGGCCGGGTGGACCGGCCGGGCCTCAAGGTGATCGTCGGCCGGGACGACATGCGCGGCTCGTCCGGCCGGGAGGTGGCCGTCCAGCGGATCTGGGTCCACCCCGACTACAACTACGCCGCGAACATGAACGACGTCGCGGTGCTCACCCTCGCCGAGTCCCAGGGTTCCCGGCCGGTGCTGGAGCTGGTCGGCCAGGGTGAGACCGGGCCGTACGCGGCAGGGACGGCGGCGCGGGTCTACGGCTGGGGCGACACCAGCGGGCGGGGCGACTACTCACCGCTGCTGCGCGGGGTGGACGTGTCGATGGTCGCGGACCAGACCTGTGCGCACGCCTACCCGGGCGGGCAGGACGGAAAGTTCGACGCCCGGGGCATGGTCTGCGCGGGCGAGGAGAAAGGCGGCAAGGACGCCTGCCAGGGCGACAGCGGCGGCCCGCTGGTGGTGGCCGGTCGACTGGTGGGGCTGGTGTCCTGGGGAACGGGCTGTGCCGAGGCGGCCCACCCGGGGGTCTACACCCGGGTGTCCTCGGTCACGGACGCGGTGCGCTCCGTGCTGTGAGTCGGGCGGAGTGGGTCCGGCGGGGCGGGTCCGGCAGGGTGGTCCCGGCGCCGTAGGTTCCGCCGCCGCCCGGGGTGTTGCCGCGGGTGATGGTGCGGTGACGTTCTGACGTCGTGTCGGCACCCGGCGGCCCGGGGTCGGCCCGGCGCGCGGCCCGGGAGGGGCGGCCCCGGGCGAACGCGGGGGAACCGTCGGGAGAACAGCAGAGCCGGGCGGTCGGCCCCCGAAGGGATCGACCACCCGGCTCCCCGGTCGCGCGCGGTGCGCGGCCGGACACAGCTCGACGCTGGCTGCTGGTGGTGGCGCCTGTGATCAGCGCTCGTCGTCGACGGCCGTCGCGGTGGTGCTGGTGCTGAGACGGCCGCTCTCGTCCTGTATCTCCACGGCGATCTTCTTGAGCTCCGGCTCGAACTTCCGGCCGTGATGGGCGCAGAAGAGCAGCTCTCCGCCGCTGGCGAGTACGACGCGCAGGTAGGCCTGGGCGCCGCAGCGGTCGCAGCGGTCAGCCGCGGTCAGCGGGCTCGCAGGTGTCAGAACAGTAGTCACGTCGCCTCTTCTCTAGCTCGACGAGCTGTCGTACCAGGGTCAACATCCAACCAGGCCGAAAACGTTCCCGCTCGTGGCTTTTCTTCTCTGAGGATTCTGCTGTGTTGATGAGGACGTGCCCCGGGCGCCGGTGGTTCATGCCTGCCGGATGCCGGGATCCGCCCGTGCCTCGAACGCCCGATCGGGACCGGGTTCGAGGTCCGCGTAGCATAATCCTCTGCCGGGTTGGAGCATAAGCCCCGCCCCGGGCCCCGGTAGCCTGCATAACGGCAGTTCCGGAGCCTGTGCCGGACCCCACGATCCGCCAGGACCGGTGGTACCGGGAGGAGATGGCGCCCCCGGGGCCCACACCCGGGTGCGGTCCTTGTTCGCGCAGCGCGTACAAGCTGCGCGGGACCGGCCCGTCGTGCTGTGCACCCGTCGCAGGGGCGCGAGCACACAGAGCAACGACTGTCGGTGCGGCGTGCTGCACTGGCGGTTGGTCCGGATGCGTCCGGATGTGACCGATGAGACAGATCTTGACCGAGGAGAGTGCCGCGTGAGTGCCGAAACGACCGTGCCGTCCGCGCTGCTGGCCGGCGACGACGGTTCCAACTACACCGCGCGGCACCTGCTCGTCCTGGAGGGCCTGGAGGCGGTCCGCAAGCGCCCCGGCATGTACATCGGCTCCACCGACAGCCGCGGTCTGATGCACTGCCTCTGGGAGATCATCGACAACTCGGTCGACGAGGCGCTGGGCGGCTACTGCGACCGCATCGAGGTCCTCCTGCACCCGGACTCCTCGGTGGAGGTCCGCGACAACGGCCGCGGCATCCCGGTGGACGTCGAGCCGAAGACCGGGCTGTCCGGCGTCGAGGTCGTGATGACCAAGCTGCACGCGGGCGGCAAGTTCGGCGGCGGCTCGTACGCGGCCTCCGGCGGTCTGCACGGCGTCGGCGCCTCGGTGGTCAACGCGCTCTCCGCCCGCCTCGACGTCGAGGTCGACCGCAGCGGCCACACCCACGCGATCAGCTTCCGCCGCGGCACCCCCGGCATCTTCACCGAGACCAGCCCGGACGCGCCCTTCGAGCCCGCCAACGGTACGACCCGGACCCGCAAGGTGCCCAAGACCCGCACCGGCACCCGGATCCGCTACTGGGCCGACCGGCAGATCTTCCTCAAGGACGCCAAGCTCTCCCTGGAGAACCTGCACAACCGCGCTCGGCAGACCGCCTTCCTGGTCCCCGGCCTGACCATCGTGGTGCGTGACGAGCGGCTCACCGAGAGCGAGCAGGTCGAGGAGTCGGTCTTCCGCTACGACGGCGGCATCGCCGAATTCTGCGAGTTCCTGGCCCCCGACAAGCCGGTCAGCGACGTGGTCCGGCTGCGCGGCGAGGGCACCTTCAAGGAGACCGTGCCGGTCCTGGACGACCTCGGCCACATGACCCCCACCGAGGTCACCCGGCACCTCGGCGTGGACATCGCGCTGCGCTGGGGCACCGGCTACGACACCACCCTGCGCTCCTTCGTCAACATCATCGCCACCCCCAAGGGCGGCACCCACGTCACCGGCTTCGAGCGCTCGCTGGCCAAGACCGTCAACGAGGTGCTGCGCTCCAGCAAGCTGCTGCGCGTGGCCGAGGACGACATCACCAAGGACGACGCCACCGAGGGCCTCACCGCCGTGGTCACCGTCCGGCTCGCCGAGCCGCAGTTCGAGGGCCAGACCAAGGAGGTGCTCGGCACCTCGGCGGCCAACCGGATCGTCGCGGCCGTCGTCGCCAAGGAGCTCAAGGCCTTCCTCACCTCGGCCAAGAAGGACGAGAAGCTGCAGGCCCGGTCCGTGCTGGAGAAGGTCGTCGCGGCCGCCCGCACCCGGGTCGCCGCCCGCCAGCACAAGGAGGCCCAGCGCCGCAAGACCGCGCTGGAGACCAGCTCGCTGCCCGCCAAGCTGGCCGACTGCCGCAGCGACGACGTCGAGCGCAGCGAACTGTTCATCGTCGAGGGCGACTCCGCGCTCGGCACCGCCAAGCTGGCCCGCAACTCCGAGTTCCAGGCGCTGCTGCCGATCCGCGGCAAGATCCTCAACGTGCAGAAGGCCTCGGTGAGCGACATGCTCAAGAACGCCGAGTGCGCCGCGATCATCCAGGTGATAGGGGCCGGCTCGGGCCGCACCTTCGACATCGACCAGGCCCGCTACGGCCGGGTCATCTTCATGGCCGACGCCGACGTCGACGGCTCGCACATCCGCACCCTGCTGCTGACCCTCTTCCACCGCTACATGCGGCCGATGGTCGAGCAGGGCCGGGTCTTCGCCGCCGTTCCCCCGCTGCACCGGATCGAGCTCACCAACCCCAAGCGCGGCCAGGAGAAGTACCACTACACCTACTCCGACGCCGAGCTGCGCTCCACCCTGCTGGAGTTCCAGCGCAAGGGGCAGCGCTGGAAGGAGCCGGTGCAGCGCTACAAGGGCCTCGGCGAGATGGACGCCGACCAGCTGGCCGAGACCACCATGGACCCGCGCCACCGCACCCTGCGCCGGATCAACCTGGGCGACCTGGAGCAGGCCGAGAGGATCTTCGACCTGCTGATGGGCAACGACGTCGCCCCGCGCAAGGAGTTCATCGTGGACTCGGCGGCCACCCTGGACCGCTCGCGCATCGACGCCTGACCGCCGTAGCGGCGCGGCACGACCAGGGCCCTCCACCCACGGGTGGAGGGCCCTGGTGCTGAGGGTTCCACCCGGGGTCCACCCCGGCTCCGATCAGCGCGGGGCGCCGGATCCGTAGCGTCGGAGAGGTCAGAACAAGCCTCTCCTCGGACGGAGAAATCCGATGGTCTCCCTCGCCAACCTCCTCGTGATCGTCGCGGTGGTGGCCGTGGTGGTCACCCGCCAGATGCGTGTCCAGCGTCTGGACACCGAGCGCCGCTTCTGGCTGCTGCCGCTGATCCTGGGCGCGCTCGCCCTGCGCGACCCGCAGATCATCGACCACCAGCACGCCGCGCTGTCCGCCACCCTGCTGGTCGCCGGACTGGTCGCCGTGGTCGCGATGGGATCGGTCTGGGGCTGGACCGTCCGGATCTGGCGGGCCGCCGACGGCGCCGTCCTGGTCAAGGGCACCAAGGCCACCCTGGCCGCCTGGGGCGGGATGATCGCCATCCGGATCGGCCTGTACGCGGTCGGCTCGGCCCTGGGCGTGCACCAGGCGGGCAGCTCGCTGATGCTCGGCATGGCGGTCCTGCTGCTGGTCCGCTCGCTCGTGGTCAACTGGAGGGCCCGGACGCTGGAGCCCGCGCGGGCGACCGCGATCCTGCACTGACCCGCCGCCGTGAGCACCGAGGAGGCACCCTTGTCCGGGTGGTACTGGACCCGCTGGCCCGCCCGGGAGGGGCTGGAGCGCGAGGCCGAGAGCCTGCCGCGGCGGGTCCTCACCGTGCTCGGCCGGATCGTCCTGCTGGCCGTGGTCGGCTGGGGGACCTTCGCCGGCGGCCGGTACGAGGGCTGGGCGGTGGGGGTGGCGGCGGCCGGGCTGGCCGTCGCCGTCGTACTCGTCACCGGGTACCTGCGGGCCACCCGGGGGCAGCGCCCGGCGGCCTCGTACCTGCTGGCCGCCGCCCTGGTCGGCGGCGCCTGGCTGGCCAACTGGGGCCGGGCCTACACGCTCGCCGACCTGCTCTGGGTCGGGCTGGCGGTGTTCTCCGTGGTCCGGCTGCCGCCCGCTCCGGCGCTGCTCACCATGGCGGCCGCGCTGGGCTCGTACGCGGCGGCCAGTTGGGCGAGTTGGCTCAGCGTCCTGGCCACCGTCGGCGGGGTCACCCTGCTCGGGTTCCTGCTCCGGCTGGACATCGAGGCGCGCGGCGCCGCCCGCCGGCTGCTGGTCCAGGAACGGGCCGCCCGGGCCGCCGAGGCGGAGAGCGCGGCGCTCGCCGAACGGGCCAGGATCGCCCGGGAGATCCACGACGTGCTCGCCCACAGCCTGTCCGCGCAGCTGGTCCACCTGGAGGCGGCCCGGCTGATGCTGGATGCCGGGACGGACCGGGAGCAGATCCGCGAACGGGTCGTCGCCGCACGGCGGATGGCGCAGGACGGGCTGGCCGAGACCCGGCAGGCGCTGTCCGCGCTGCGCGGGGAGTTCACCCCGGTCGGGGAGTTCCTGGTGGAGCTGACCGAGCGCGAGCGGGCCCCGCTGACCGTCACCGGTACGCCCCGGCCGCTGCCCGCCGAGGCCGGGTTGGCGGTGCGGCGGACGGCGCAGGAGGCGGTCACCAATGTGCGCAAGCACGCTCCGGGCGCCCGCTGTTCGGTCGAACTGCGCTACCTGGAGGGCGCGGTGGAGCTGGAGGTGCGCAACACCCGGGCGCCGCGCGGTCCGTCGACGGGCGGGGCGTCCGCCGCGGAACTGGCCGACAGCGGCAGCGGGTACGGTCTGCTGGGGATGCGCGAACGCGCGGAACTGCTCGGCGGCACCCTGCTGGCGGGCCCGGAGGACGGAGGGTGGCGGGTGTTCCTGCGGGTGCCGGCATGAACGAGGCGGTCACCAGGGTGCTGGTGGCGGACGACCAGACGGTGGTGCGCGAGGGCATCGTGATGCTGCTGGGGCTGCTGCCCGGCATCGAGGTGGTCGGTGCGGCGGCGGACGGAGAGGAGGCGGTCACCCTGGTGGCCCGCCATCACCCGGACGTGGTGCTGATGGATCTGCGGATGCCGCGGGTGGACGGCGTCGAGGCGACCCGACGGATCCGGGCCGCGCATCCGGAGACCGAGGTTGTGGTGCTGACCACCTACGCCGACGACGAGTCGCTGTTCCCGGCGCTGCAGGCCGGGGCGCGCGGCTACCTCACCAAGGACGCCGGCGGCGAGGAGATCGCCAAGGCCATCGCGGACGTCCGAGCGGGTGCGGCCGGGCTCTCACCGCAGATCCAACTCCGTTTGCTGGAAAGGCTTTCGGAGCCGCCGGCGAAGGCCGATCCGACGGCCGGGACGGGCCCGGAGCGGTCGGCCGGGCGGGGCGGGGAGCTGCCGGACGGGTTGACGGTGCGGGAGGCGGAGGTGCTCGCGTTGATCGCCGAGGGGCTCTCCAACGCCGAGATCGCCCAGCGGCTGTTCGTCAGCCAGGCGACCGTGAAGACCCACATCAACAACCTGTTCGCCAAGACCGCGGTGCGGGACCGTGCGCAGGCCGTCGCGTACGCCTTCCGGCATGGAATCACCGGTACGCAGTAGTAGTCGGATGAGCGTCCGTCAGATGATCGATCACCTCATTGAGTGAACGTATCTGCGATGGTCGGGGACGGTGTCCGGGGGCCTCCATGATGGTTCGGGTCAGAACGCCCGGCCCGGCCCAGGAGCAGCAGTGCCACAGCAGCAGACCAGCAGTCCCGGCCAGGGGCAGCGATTCGACTGGTGGGCCGCTCCGGCCGCCGCCACCGCCTCCGAGCCTGCTGCCGTGCCCCGCCGAACGGCCGTACCGGCCCAGCCGGTGCCCACCCGTCCGGCCGCCGCCCACCCGGCCGCCACCGGGGCCGAGCCGGTGGCCGCGCCCGTCGTCCCGCCGGCCGCGCCGCCCGTGGTGCCGCCGCCCGCCCCGGCCGCCGCCCCGCCGGTCGCGCCGCAGGCGCCGGCGCCGACACCGGCGAGCGGCACCGACAGCACCGAGGTCTACCGGAGCGTCCAGGCCAGCGCGGCCTTCCAGGACATCCGCCGCAGCTACCGGGCGTTCGTCTTCCCGACCAGCGGCGCCTTCCTCGGCTGGTACCTGATGTACGTCGCCGCCGAGGCCGCCGCGCCCGGCGTGATGCGCAGCCGGGTGGCCGGCCCGCTCAACGTGGCCTGGGTGCTCGGGCTGCTGCAGTTCGCCACCACCTTCCTGCTCACCTGGCTCTACGCCCGCAACGCCCGGACCAAGCGCGACCGCGCCGCCCTGGGCCTGCGCTGGGACACCCAGGACCAGCTGCGATGACGACCACCAGCGGCGTGCTGAGCACCGCCACCCCGCCCCCCGTCGCCCCCACCGGCCAGCACCACGGCCTGGCGATCGTGCTGTTCGCCGTCATCGTCCTGGTCACCCTGGGCATCACCCTCTGGGTGGGCCGCCAGGGCAGCGCCGCCGAGGACTTCTACACCGGCGGGCGCGACTTCACCCCGCTGCAGAACGGCTTCGCCCTCTCCGGCGACTACCTCTCCGCTGCCTCCTTCCTCGGCGTCGCCGGGCTGATCGCCCTGTACGGCTACGACGGCGTGCTCTACAGCATCGGCTTCCTGGTCGCCTGGCTGGTCGTGCTGATGCTGGTCGCCGAACTCGTCCGCAACGCGGGCCGGTACACCCTCGCCGACGTGCTCGAACTGCGGCTGCGCCACCGCAAGGTGCGGGCGGCGGCGGGCGGCGCCAGCGTCGTGGTCACCCTGCTCTACCTGGTCGCCCAGATGGTCGGCGCCGGCTCGCTGGTCGCCCTGCTGCTCGGCACCAACAGCGCCCAGGCCCGGACCTGGACCATCATCGCGGTCGGCGCCCTGATGATCGTCTACGTCACGATCGGCGGGATGCGGGCCACCACCTGGATCCAGATCGTCAAGGCCTTCCTGCTGATCGCGGGTTCGGTGCTGCTCACCGTGCTGCTGGTGGTCCGCTTCCACGGCGACCTCTTCGACCTGATGCGCCAGGCGGCCCGGCACAGCGGCGCCGGACAGCGCTACCTCGAACCGGGGCTCAAGTACGGCGCCACCTTCACCAGCCGGCTGGACTTCTTCAGCCTCGGCCTGGCGCTGGTGCTCGGCACCGCCGGCCTGCCGCACATCCTGTCCCGCTTCTACACCGTGCCCACCGCCCGGGCCGCCCGGCGCTCCACGATGTGGGCGATCGGCCTGGTCGGCGGCTTCTACCTGATGGCCATCGCGCTCGGCCTGGGCGCCACCGCGCTGGTCGGCTCCGCCGAGGTGCGGCACGCCAACTCGGCCGGGAACACCGCAGTCCCGCTGCTCGCCCTGGTGCTCGGCGGCGGCAACGGCAGCACCGGCGGGGTGGTGCTGTTCGCGCTGATCTCCGCGATCGCCTTCGCCACCATCCTGGCCGTGGTCGCCGGGCTGACCCTGGCCTCCTCGGCCGCCTTCGCCCACGACATCTGGGCCGGCGCCTGGCGGGTCCGCCCGCGCCGTGACGGGGGAGCGGCCGCCGGGAAGCCGACCGAGCAGCAGGAGGTGGTGGTCGCCCGGTTCGCGGCCGGCGGGATCGGCGCGGTCGCGATCGTGATCAGCCTGTACGCCCAGCAGCTGAACGTCGCCTTCCTGGTCGGCCTGGCCTTCGCGGTGGCGGCCTCCTCCAACCTGCCGGTGCTGCTGTACAGCCTGTTCTGGTCGCGGTTCACCGCCCGGGGCGCGGTCTGGGCGGTGTACGGCGGGCTGGTGCCGGCGATCGTGCTGGTGTTCTTCTCACCGGTGGTCTCCGGCTCCAAGGTGGCGCTGTTCCCCGGCGTCGACTTCCACTGGTTCCCGTTGGAGAACCCCGGGATCGTCTCCATCCCGCTCGGCTTCCTGGCCGGCTGGATCGGGACGCTCACCTCGCCCGAGCCCGCCGACGCGGACCGCTTCGCCGAGCTGGAGGTCCGCGCCCTCACCGGCGCGGGCGCCGCCTAGGGCCTGTCCCCGTCGTGCTCCGGGGAACCCCGGTGGGCCCGCGCCCGCCGGGGTTCCGCCGTTTCTAGGCGCTCCGGGCCGCCAGCCCGTAGCGGTGCTCCGGGCGGCCGGTGTCGCCGTAGCGCAGGGTCAGCCGCAGCCGGCTGTCCCGCTCCAGCTGTTTGAGGTAGCGCTGGGCGGTCGAGCGGCTCAGCCCGGTGGCGTCGGCGACCTCCTGGGCGGACAGCGGCCGGCCGGCCCGGCGCAGCACGCCGAGCACCAGGTCGGTGGTGGGCGCCGAGTGGCCCTTCGGCAGCGCCCCGGTGGGCGGGCCGGCGCTGCGCAGGGTCGCGAACAGCCGGTCGACCTCGTCCTGGCCGGCCTCCCGGGCCGGGGCGGCCAGGGCGTGCCGCAGCTGCGCGTACGCGACCAGCTTGTCCCGCAGTCCGGCGAAGGTGAACGGTTTGACCAGGTACTGCAGGGCGCCGTGCTGCATCGCGGCGTGCACCGTGGAGACGTCCCGGGCGGCGGTCACCATCATCACGTCGCAGGCCACCTGGCGCTCCCGCAGCCGGCGGACCAGGGCCAGGCCGGTCTCGTCCGGCAGGTGGTGGTCGAGCAGCAGCAGGTCCACCGGGCGGCGCTCCAGCGCGGCCAGCGCCTCCCCGGCCGAGTGGGCGGTGCCGGTGACCCGGAAGCCCGGCACCTTGGCCACGTAGGCGGCGTGCACGTCCGCGACCCGGAAGTCGTCGTCCACCACGAGTACGTCGATCATCACGCCTCCACGAGCTGAGCGGTGAGCAGGGCCTCGGGCAGTTCGACGGTGAACCGGGCGCCGCCGAGCGGGCCGGTGTCGAGCACGATCCGGCCGCCGGTCCGTTCGACCAGCCGCCGCACCATCGCCAGGCCCAGCCCGCGCGGACGGTGCGCGGGCGCGTCCTTGCTGGTCCACCCCTCCTCGAAGATCTGCTCGCGCAGTTCCTCCGGCACGCCCGGGCCGCTGTCCACGACCTGCAGCAGCAGGGTGGAGCCGGCCGCGGCCAGGGTCACCTCCAGCCGGCCGCTCCCCGCCAGGGCGTCCATCGCGTTGTCGATCAGGTTGCCGAGCACCGTCACCAGGGCCCGGGGGTCCACCACCGCGTCCGGCAGGTGCGCGGCCGGGGCCAGCACCAGCCGCACCCCGCGCTCGCCCGCCACCGCGGTCTTGCCCGCCAGCAGCGCCGCCACGTGCGGGTCCTGCACCTGTTCGGCGATCCGGGCGGCGACCACCGCGTGCGAGCCGGACTGCTCCGAGATGAAGGCCACCGCCTGTTCGTGGCGGCCGAGTTCGAGCAGGCCGAGCAGGGTGTGCATCCGGTTGGCGTGCTCGTGGTCCTGGGCCCGCAGCGCCTCGGTCAGGCTGCGGGTGGTGTCCAGCTCGCGGACCAGCGACTCCAGCTCGGTGCGGTCGCGCAGCGTCACCACCGCGCCCTCGGTGGTGGCCGTCCGGTTGACCACCAGCACCCGGTCGTCCCGGACGGCCGGCAGGTCGGTGCCGGTGATCCGCCCGGTCAGCACGTCGGCCAGCCGGCCCGGCGGCAGCACCGCGGCGATCGGGCGCCCGGTGCAGTCCCCGGGCAGGCCGAGCAGCCGCAGGGCCTCGTCGTTGGCCAGCCGGATGCCGCCCCGCTCGTCCAGCGCCACCATGCCCTCGCGGATGCCGTGCAGCATCGCCTCGCGCTCGACCAGCAGCGCGGAGATGTCGGCCAGCGCGATGTTGTGGGTACGGCGCTTGAGCCGGCGGGCCAGCACCAGGGTGGCGACCGTGCCGGCGGTCAGGCCGGCGGCGGCGCACAGCAGGATGCCGGTGAGCATCTTCAGCAGGCGGCGGCGGATCGAGTCGTCGCTGATGCCGACCGACACCTCGCCGACGATCCGGCCGTCGGCGGTGCGCAGCGGCACCTTGCCGCGGGCGGTGCGGCCCAGCGTGCCCTGCTGGATCGCGGTGACGCTGCGGCCGCTGAGCGCGGGCTCGGGGTCGGTGCTGACCCGCTGGCCGATCCGGCCCGGGTCGGTGTGCGAGAGCCGGATCCCGTCCAGGTCGGTGACCACGACGAAGCTGGCGCCGGTGGCCAGCCGGATCTGTTCGGCGTTGCGCTGCGCGGTGGCGGTGTCCCGGGCGTCGGCGGCCCGGGCGATGGTCTCGTCGGTGGCGGTGGCCTGGGCGATGGACAGCGCCCGCTGCATCGCGTCGTGGTCCAGTTCGCTGCTGACCGGGGCCAGGAACAGCCCGGCGGTCACGGCGGTGACGCCGACGGTGACGACGGTCTGGCTCAGCAGGAGCTGGGCGAAGACCCGGCGGGGCCAGTGGGGGAGCTTCATCCGGGCCTCCTCTCGGTGGCGTCGGTGCTGCGGGGGTGGGGTCGGGACACCCTATGTTTCCGGGGTGTTTCTGTCAGCCCGCGTCCCCGCAGTTGTAGCGGAAGCAAAACGAGCAGAACACCCCTCAATGCGGAGAAGTCGCACTACGCGCAGATGGCTCCCGTCGGAGCGGGGCCCGCTCCTACCTTTCCGGGGCAAGCACTGACCCGGGAGGAATGAATGACCACTGCCCCGGCGATCGAGCTGACCGGCGCGACGAAACGCTTCCGGACCCCCTCCGGGGCCCTGCACACCGCCGTCCGCGATCTCGATCTGACCGTCGCCCAGGGCGAGTTCGTCGCCGTCGTCGGCCCCACCGGCTGCGGCAAGTCCACCACGCTGACCCTGGTCAGCGGCCTGGAGGAGCCCACCGAGGGCGAGGTCCGGGTGTACGGCGAGCCCGTGCGCGGGATCGACCCGAAGGTCGGGTTCGTCTTCCAGCAGGACGCCGTCTTCCCCTGGCGCACCGTGCTGTCCAACGTGATGGCCGGGCCGCGCTTCCGCGGCGTGCCCGCCGCCGAGGCCCGGGAACGGGCTCGGGACTGGCTGGGCCGGGTCGGCCTGGCCGCCTTCGAGGACCGCTACCCGCACCAGCTGTCCGGTGGCATGCGCAAGCGCGTCGCGCTCGCCCAGACCTTCGTCAACGACCCGACCATCCTGCTGATGGACGAGCCGTTCTCGGCGCTGGACGTGCAGACCCGGGCGCTGATGTCCGACCAGCTGCTGGAGCTGTGGGCGGGGACCGGCTCGTCGGTCGTCTTCGTCACCCACGACCTGGACGAGGCCATCGCCCTCGCCGACCGGGTCGTGGTGATGACGGCCGGGCCCGCCACCGTCAAGGAGGTCTTCACCGTCGACCTGCCACGACCGCGCACCGTGGAGGCCGTCCGACTGGAACCGAGGTTCGTCGAGCTGTACCGCGAGATCTGGGCCTCGCTCGGCGAAGAGGTGCGCATCACCCGGGAGAGAGGAGCGGGTCGTGCCGCTTGAGACCGTGTCCGCCGTCACCGCGGAGACCCCTGCCGCCCCGAGCAGCAGGACCGAGGCCCGCGAACGGGCCGCCCGCAACCGCAGGTTGACCGTCTACGCGGCCCGGGCCGCGGTGCTGGTCGCCTTCCTCGGCCTGTGGGAGGTGTGCGCCCGCACCGAGGTGATCGACCCGTTCAACTTCTCCCAGCCGTCCAGGATCTGGGACCAGATCTGGCAGTGGATCACCCACGGCACCGCCCAGGGCTCGCTCGGCGAGCAGATCGGCTACACCCTGTACGAGGCCCTCAGCGGCTGGGTGATCGGCGTGGTCGGCGGCGTGCTGCTGGGCATCGCGCTCGGCCGGATCCGCTTCCTGGCCGACGTGTTCGGCCCGTACATCAAGGTGCTGAACGCCATCCCGCGGATCGTGCTCGCCCCGATCTTCCTGATCTGGTTCGGCCTCGGACCGGCCTCCAAGGTCGCCTCCGCGGTGGTGCTGGTGTTCTTCCCGGTGTTCTTCAACGCCTTCCAGGGCGCCCGCGAGGTGGACCGCAACCTGGTCGCCAACGCCCGCATCCTGGGCGCCGACAACCGCAGGGTCACCCTCCAGGTGGTCATCCCCGCCGCCACCACCTGGATCTTCACCAGCCTGCACGTCAGCTTCGGCTTCGCGCTGATCGGCGCGATCGTCGGAGAGTACATCGGCGCCACCAAGGGCCTCGGCCTGCTGGTCGCCGCCGCCCAGGGCACCTTCAACTCGGCCGGGGTGTACGCCGCCATGACCATCCTCGCGGTGGTCGCGCTGCTCACCGAGGGACTGCTGACCTTCGCCGAGAAGAAGCTGTTCCGCTGGAAGCCCGCCGACTCGGGCGACGGCCGCTGAACTCCCGCTGCCCGTAGGGCCCATGAGGCCTGTACGGCCCATGAGGCCTGTACGGCCCATGAGGCCGATGCGGCCCGTAAGACGTCAAGACTTCCGAGAAGAGAGGCACCCCCACCCATGCGCCGCTCAGCCGCCGCCGCCCTCGCCGCCGTCCTGCTGTTCCCGCTCGCCGCCTGCGCCAACGACGCCGCCACCGCCGGCCACGGCGCCGCCGCCCCGGCCGGGCAGCAGGTCGACGGACCCAAGGTCAAGATCATGGTCGGCGGCCTGGACAAGGTCATCTACCTGCCCGCGATGCTCACCCAGCGGCTCGGCTACTTCGCCGAGGCCGGCGTCAACGTCGAGCTGCTGACCGAGCCGGCCGGCGTCAACGCCACCACCGCGCTGCTGGCCGGCGACGTCCAGGGCGCCGTCGGCTTCTACGACCACACCATCGATCTGCAGGCCAAGGGCAAGCACGTGGAGTCCGTGGTGCAGTTCGCCCAGGCCCCCGGCGAGGTCGAACTCGTCTCCACCAAGCAGGCCGACGCCATCAAGTCCGGCGCCGACTTCAAGGGCAAGAAGCTCGGTGTCACCGGTCTCGGCTCCTCCACCGACTTCCTGACCAAGTACCTCGCGGTCAAGAACGGCGCGTCCGCCAGCGAGTTCAGCCCGATCGCGGTCGGCGCCGGGCAGACCTTCATCGCCGCGCTCCAGCAGGGCAGCATCGACGCCGGGATGACCACCGACCCCACCGTCGCCACCGTCCTGGACAAGGGCCTCGGCAAGATCCTCTACGACCTGCGCACCCCCGAGGGCTCCCGCCAGGCGCTCGGCGGCCTCTACCCGTCCTCCTCGCTCTACATGAACACCGAGTGGGTGGAGAAGAACAAGGACACCACCCAGAAGCTCGCCAACGCCTTCGTGAAGACCCTCAAGTGGATGTCCACCCACAGCCCCGAGGAGATCGCCGCGAAGATGCCCGCCGACTACGCGCAGGGCGGCGCCGAGCAGTACGCGGCGGCGATCAAGTCCACCCTGCCGATGTTCACCACCGACGGGGTGATGCCGGCCGACGGCCCGAAGACCGTGCTCGCGGTGCTCGCCGCCTTCCACCCGGACGTCAAGGGCAAGGAGGGGACGATCGACCTGTCCCGGACGTACACCACGGAGTTCGTGGGCAAGGCCACCGGCTGAGCCGGCTCCGACCGCGGTCCCGCGCCCACCCCCACGGGCGCGGGGCCGCCGTGGTGCTCGGACGGTGCTCAGACGCCCCGTACCGACAGCACGTCCATCCGCGACGGCGTCCCCGGCGTCTTGCCGCAGCTCTCCGGACGCGCCGGCTCGCTCACCGACTCGATCACGTCCACCTCCCAGGCCCGCCCGTCCCGGTGCAGCACCCCCACCAGCCAGCGGCGCTCGCCGTCCGGCCGCTGCGTCACGGTCAGCGCGTCCACCTCGGTCTCGCCGATCGCCAGCCGCACCGCGTGCTCGGCCGCCTGCCCCGGCCGCTGCCAGCCCGAGCAGCCCCGCGACCACTCCGGCACCATGTGCCCGGCCGCCGTCGCCGCCAGCACCTCCTTGGCACTCTCCGACGTCAGCCGCCCGTACGCGTAGCCGTACGGCAGCACCAGCATGGTGGGGGAGAAGCGGTGCCCACCCAGGTGGGTCACCTCCCAGACCTCGCTGTGCCCGGCCGCCGCCAGCTCCGCCGCCAGCGGACGGCCCAGCAGTGCGCAGCAGCGGTCCCGGCGGCCGTTGGTGCACACCAGCGCCACCGGGCCGCCGACGTGATCCACCCCGAAACCCGTGTGGTCGCCGGCGCCCAGCGCCGCGAAGTCCAGCTCCAGCAGCTCCGCCGGATCCGCCACCCTTGCCCGGCGCACCCAGCCGCGGCCCGGCACCGTGTGCGCCACCAGCACCTCGTGCCGCGTCGTCGGCAGGCAGTCCGCGTGCCGGCCCGGCCGCCGGATCAGGGCCACCCGCACCCCGGTGCCCGCCGCCGCGGCGTCCAGCGCCCGGCCGGTCTCCCGGTCGAGGTGGCTCTCACCCAGCGCCTTCGCACCCCACGGGCCGTTCTGCTCCACCAGCAGCCAGGTGGTCGCCACCGCCGCCGTGGCGGTCAGCGGTTCCGAAAGTTCACGCGACACGGTCGCACAGGTGCTCACCCGGGCAAGGCTACCCTCAGCGGTTCCACCCGGCCCGGGCTCCGGAAACGGCCCGGGAACGGGCCCCGACACCGATCCCGACACCGATCCCGGTACGACGCCGGCACGGCCCCGGGTACGCCGGAGGGCGGGGCGCCCGCAGGCACCCCGCCCTCCCGGACCCGTCATCACGCCGGGCCGGCCACCACCACGATCGGCGCCGCCACCGGAGTGCCCGAACCGTCCCGGCGCGGGTCCCGCTCCGGCAGCTCGACCGGCACGCCCTTGGCACCGGCCGCCCGGGCCGGGGCGGCACCCGCCCAGGCGAACGTCAGACCGTCCTCACCACGCAGGAAGCGCTGGCAACGCACCCCGCCGGTCGCCCGGCCCTTGCGCGGATACTGCTCGAACGGCGTGACCTTCCAGGAGGTCTGCTCCTCCCCGGAGAGCGTGCCCGAGGCCGTCGCCACCGAGACCACCACCGCGTCCGCGGCCGGATCCACCGCCGTGAAGGACAGCACCCGGGCACCGTCCGACAGCTTGATGCCCGCCATGCCACCCGCCGGACGGCCCTGCGGACGCACCTGCCCCGCCGGGAAGCGCAGCAACTGGGCGTCCGAGGAGATGAACACCAAGTCCTCCTCGCCGGTGCGCAGTTCGACCGCGCCCACCAGCTCGTCGCCGTCCTTGAGGGCGATCACCTCGAACTCGTCCTTGTTCGCCGGCCACTCCGGCACCACCCGCTTCACCACACCCTGCACCGTGCCCAGCGCCAGCCCCGGCGAGGACTCGTCCAGCGTGGTCAACGCCAACACCCGCTCCCCGGCCTCCAACCGCAGGAACTCGCCCACCGCGGCCCCGCCCGCCAGCGTCGGCGACGGCATCGGCGGCAGCGCCGGCAGATCGATCACCGGCAGCCGCAGCACCCGGCCCGCCGACGTCACCACACCCACGTCCGCCCGCGCCGTGGCCGGCACCGCCGACACGATCACGTCGTGCTTCGCCCGCTTCTCCGACAGCTCGAACGGCTCGCCGTCCGCCGTCCGCGCCAGCAGCCCCGTCGAGGACAACAGCACCCGGCACGGGTCGTCCGCCACCTCCAACGGCACCGACAACGCCGCCGACGGAGCCGCCCCCGCCTCCAGCAGCACCGTGCGCCGCTCCGTCCCGAACTGCTTGGACACCGCGCCCAGTTCGGACGACACCACACTGCGCAGCCTGGAGTCCGACTCCAGGATCTCGGTCAGCTCCGCGATCTCCGCGGACAGCTTCGCCTTCTCCTGCTCCAGCTCCACCCGGTCGAACCGGGTCAGCCGGCGCAGCGGGGTGTCCAGGATGTACCCGGTCTGCGTCTCCGACAGCGAGAAGCGCTCCATCAGGCGCTCCTTCGCCTGCTGCGCGTTGTCACTCGACCGGATGATCGCGATCACCTCGTCGATGTCGACCAGGGCCACCAACAGGCCCTCGACCAGGTGCAGTCGCTCCTCACGCTTGCGGCGCCGGAAGTCGCTGCGCCGACGCACCACTGTGAACCGGTGGTCGACGTAGACCTCCAACAGCTCCTTCAGCCCCAGCGTCAACGGCTGCCCGTCCACCAGCGCCACGTTGTTGATGCCGAAGGTCTCCTCCATCGGCGTCAACTTGTAGAGCTGCTCCAGCAGCGCCTCCGGCACGAAGCCGTTCTTCACCTCGATCACCAGCCGCAGTCCGTGCTCGCGGTCGGTCAGGTCCTTGACGTCCGCGATGCCCTGCAGCTTCTTCGCGTTGACCAGGTCCTTGATCTTCGAGATGACCTTCTCCGGGCCGACGTTGTACGGCAGCTCGGTCACCACGATGCCCTTGCGGCGCGCCGTCACCGACTCGATCGCCGTGGTCGCCCGGATCTTGAACGTGCCACGGCCGCTCTCGTACGCGTCCCGGATCCCCGACAGGCCCACGATCCGCCCGCCCGTCGGCAGGTCCGGACCCGGCACGAACCGCATCAGCGTGTCCAGGTCAGCGCTCGGGTGCTTGATCAGGTGCCGGGCCGCCGCCACCACCTCGGACAGGTTGTGCGGCGGCATGTTCGTCGCCATGCCCACCGCGATCCCGGTCGCGCCGTTCACCAGCAGGTTCGGGAACGCGGCCGGCAACGCCAGCGGCTCCTGCTCGCTGCCGTCGTAGTTCGGCCCGAAGTCGACCGTGTCCTCGTGGATCGACTCCACCAGCGCCATCGACGCCGCCGTCAGCCGCGACTCGGTGTACCGCATGGCGGCCGGCGGGTCGTCGTTGCCCAGCGAACCGAAGTTGCCGTGCCCGTCGATCAGCGGCAGCCGCATCGAGAACGGCTGCGCCATCCGGACCACCGCGTCGTAGATCGACTGGTCACCGTGCGGGTGCAACCGGCCCATCACCTCGCCGACCACACGGGCGCACTTCACGTGCGAACGCTCCGGACGCAGGCCCATCTCGTTGGCCTGGTACAGGATCCGGCGGTGCACCGGCTTCAGACCGTCCCGCGCGTCGGGCAGCGCCCGCGAGTAGATCACCGAGTAGGCGTACTCCAGGAAGGAGCCCTGCATCTCGTCCACGACGTCGACGTCGAGGATCCGCTCCTCGAAGTCTCCGGGCGGCGGGGTCTGCGAACTGCGGCGGGCCATCGCGGCGGGGCTCCCTTACGTGTCGCTGGCAGTGGCGTCGGCCGTCGTCCGGCCGTCGGTCGGTCGGCGCACGGGCGGCGCCGTCCTGATTCACCGTCCCGTCGCCGCCACCCGTCAACCGGGCGCGACCGACAGGGCACGGCGCCCCCATTGTGGACCCTCCCGCCGACAGTCCCGGTCAGCGGCCCTCTTCCGCCCCTGGCGAACGCCGCATCCGCGCGGGCACGAACACGCCCCCCACGCGTTGCACCACAATGGGGGACGCCACACGAACCCCGACATCGACGACGGGAAGGACCCGAGCGCATGGCCAACCCGGCCCCCGCCTCCAGCCGAGGCATCGCCATCACCGAGCACCGCCTGGCCAACGGCCTGCGCGTCGTCCTCTCCGAGGACCGACTCACCCCCGTCGCGGCAGTCTGCCTCTGGTACGACGTGGGCTCCCGCCACGAGGTCAAGGGCCGTACCGGCCTGGCCCACCTCTTCGAGCACCTGATGTTCCAGGGCTCCGCCAACGTCTCCAACAACGGCCACTTCGAGCTCGTCCAGGGCGCCGGCGGCTCCCTCAACGGCACCACCAGCTTCGAGCGGACCAACTACTACGAGACCATGCCCGCCCACCAGCTGGAACTCGCCCTCTGGCTGGAGGCCGACCGGATGGGCTCGCTGCTCGCCGCGCTCGACGAGACGTCCATGGAGAACCAGCGCGCCGTCGTCAAGAACGAACGCCGCCAGCGCTACGACAACGTCCCGTACGGCACCGCCTTCGAGAAGCTCACCGCGCTCTCCTACCCGGACGGCCACCCGTACCACCACACCCCGATCGGCTCCATGGCCGACCTCGACGCCGCCACCCTCGACGACGCCCGGACGTTCTTCCGCACCTACTACGCGCCCAACAACGCGGTCCTCTCCGTGGTCGGCGACATCGACCCCGAGCAGACCATCGCCTGGGTCGAGAAGTACTTCGGATCCATCCCCGCCCACGACGGCAAGCAGCCCCCGCGCTCCGGCGAACTCCCCGACACCATCGGCCACGAGGTCCGCGAGAACGTCACCGAGGACGTCCCCTCCCGCGCCCTGATGGCCGCCTACCGCCTGCCGCACGACGGCACCCGGGAAGCCGACGCCGCCGACCTGGCCCTCACCATCCTCGGCAGCGGCGAGTCCAGCCGGCTCTACAACCGGCTCGTCCGCCGCGACCGCACCGCCGTCGCCGCCGGTTTCGGCCTGCTGCGCCTCGCCGGCGCCCCCAGCCTCGGCTGGCTCGACGTCAAGACCTCCGGCGACGCCACCATCGCGCAGATCGACGCCGCCGTCGACGAGGAACTCGCCCGCTTCGCCGCCGAGGGCCCCACCACCGAGGAACTCGAGCGCGCCCAGGCCCAGATCGAGCGCGAGTGGCTCGACCGGCTCACCACCGTCGCCGGCCGCGCCGACGAACTCTGCCGCTACGCCGTCCTGTTCGGCGACCCCAAGCTGCTGAACGACGCCCTCCCCAAGGTCCTCGACGTCACCGCCGAAGAGGTCCAGGCCGTCGCCAAGGCCCGGCTCCACCCCGACAACCGGGCCGTCCTCGTCTACGAGCCGACCGCGACCGCCGACGACGCTTCCGACGCCGCTTCCGAAGAGGAGGGTGCCGCCGTATGAGCACCGACTACGTCCCCGCGATGACCTTCCACCCCCAGCCCCAGCCCGGCACCCCCAGCCCCTGGGCCTTCCCCGCCCCCGAGCGGTCCGCCCTCGGCAACGGCATCACCGTCCTGCACTGCCACCGGCCCGGCCAGCAGCTGGTCGCCGTCGAGGTCCTCCTCGACGTCCCGCTCGCGGCCGAACCCGAGGGCCTCGACGGCATCGCCGCCATCCTCGCCCGGGCGTTCAACGAGGGCACCGACACCCTCACCGCCGAGGAGTTCGCCGGCGAACTGGAGCGCGCCGGGGCCACCCTCGACGCCCACGCCGACCACCCGTGCATCCGGGTCGCCCTGGAGGTCCCCGCCTCCCGACTGCAGCGCGGCCTCACCCTGCTCGCCGACGCCCTGCGCGCCCCCTCCCTCCCGGCCGAGGAGATCGAGCGGCTGGTCGCCAACCGCCTGGACGAGATCGTCCACGAGCAGGCCAACCCCGCCCGGCGTGCCGCCAAGGCCCTCTACGCCGAGCTCTTCGACGCCGCGGACCGCCTCTCCCGGCCCCGCAGCGGAACCGCCGACACCGTCAAGTCGATCGACCGGGCCGCCGTCAAGGCCTTCTACGACGCCCACGTGCGGCCCGCCACCAGCACCGTCGTGGTGGTCGGCGACCTCACCGGCGTCGAGTTGCCCGCCCTGCTGGAGAGCACCCTCGGCACCTGGACCGGCTCCACCGCCGGGCTCTCCACGCACGCCCCGGTCACCGGCGACGACCGCGGCCGGGTCCTCATCGTCGACCGGCCCGGCTCGGTCCAGACCCAGCTGCTGATCGGCCGGATCGGGCCCGACCGCCACGACCCGGTCTGGGCCGCCCAGATCCTCGGCACCTACTGCCTCGGCGGCACCCTCACCTCCCGCCTCGACCGCGTCCTGCGCGAGGAGAAGGGCTACACCTACGGCGTCCGGGCCTTCGCCCAGCCGCTGCGCTCCGCCGCCGACGGCAGCGGGCGCTCGCTGCTGGCCATCAGCGGCTCGGTGGACACCGCGTCCACCGCCCCCGCGCTGGCCGACACCTGGACCATCCTGCGCACCCTCGCCGCCGAGGGCCTCACCGACGCCGAGCGCGACGAGGCCGTGCAGTTCCTGGTCGGCGTCGCGCCGCTGAAGTACGAGACCGCGGGCTCGGTCGCCGGCACCCTGGCGGACCAGGTCGAGCAGCACCTCGCCGACGACTACCAGGCCGAGGTCTACCGGCAGCTGGCCGAACTCCCCACCGCCGCGGCCACCGAGGCCGTGGTCGCCGCCTTCCCGCCGGACCGCCTGGTCACCGTCCTGGTCGGCGACGCCGCCGCGATCGCCGAGGACGTCCGGGCGCTCGGGATCGGCGAGGTCACCGTCGTCAGCTGACGCCCGGTGGCGTCGGACTCCGGCCCGGTGGAGCGAACCCGCTCCGCCGGGCCGGACGCGTTTTTAAATCCCTTGCAGGCCGGTCCCGTTCCGTGGATAGATGTTCCCCGACGCACCGAACGTGCGAACGGCGAGCAGCGAAAGGAGGCGGTCACCATGCGGGTCGAGCGAACCATACGACGACGCTCCCCAAGGCCGTCCCTCCCCTGCTCCACCCCGGCCGCCTGAGCGCAGCCGCCCCCGAACTTCCCCGAGCCGCGCCGGGATTCTCATGCGCGCGGCAGCTCATCTTCGTGAACTCCCCGACCGCTGGAGGTCGTTCAACCATGACGTACACCGAAGCGCCCGGAATCCGGGTCCCGATCCGGATGTGGACCGACCCGGCGACGGTCGAGGGCCAGGCCCTGCAGCAGCTGCGCAACATCAGCTCCCTGCCCTGGCTGCACGGCCTCGCCGTGATGCCCGACGTCCACCTGGGCAAGGGCGCGACGGTCGGCTCCGTCATCGCCATGAAGGACGCGGTCTGCCCGGCGGCGGTCGGCGTCGACATCGGCTGCGGGATGAGCGCGGTGAAGACCTCCCTCACCGCGAAGGACCTCCCGGACGACCTCTCCGGCCTGCGCTCCAAGATCGAGCAGGCCATCCCGGTCGGCCGCGGCCTCCACACCGACCCGGTCGACCCGGCCGGGCTCCAGGACTTCCGCGCACCGGGCTGGGACGACTTCTGGCAGCGCTTCGACGGGGTGGCAGAAGCGGTCAAATGGCGTCGCGAACGTGCCATGCAGCAGATGGGAACGCTCGGAGCGGGCAACCACTTTGCGGAGGTTTGCGTCGATATGTCCGATTCAGTGTGGCTGATGCTGCACTCGGGCTCTCGCAATATCGGCAAGGAGCTGGCGGAGCACCACATGGGCGTCGCCCGCTCGCTGCCGCACAACCAGGGCCTGGTGGACCGGGATCTGGCGGTCTTCCTCGCGAAGACCCCGGAGATGGCCGACTACCGCCAGGACCTGTTCTGGGCGCAGGAGTACGCCAAGAACAACCGGGCGGTCATGATGGCGCTCTTCCAGGACGTGGTCCGGCGCGAGTTCGCCAAGGCGCAGGTCACCTTCGACGAGGTGATCAGCTGCCACCACAACTACGTGGCCGAGGAGCAGTACGACGGCGTCGACCTGCTGGTGACCCGCAAGGGCGCGATCCGGGCCGGCTCCGGCGACCTCGGGATCATCCCCGGCTCGATGGGGACGGGTTCGTACATCGTCCGTGGCCTGGGCAACGAGGCGGCGTTCAACTCCGCCTCGCACGGCGCCGGCCGCAAGATGAGCCGCACCGCCGCCAAGAAGCGGTTCACCGCGCGCGACCTCGCCGAGCAGACCGCGGGCGTGGAGTGCCGCAAGGACAGCGGCGTGGTCGACGAGATCCCGGGCGCCTACAAGAACATCGAGAAGGTCATCGAGCAGCAGAAGGACCTGGTCGAGGTGGTCGCGCACCTCAAGCAGGTGATTTGCGTCAAGGGCTGACGAATGAACGAGGCCCCCGGAATGATCCGGGGGCCTCGTTCAGGACGCGATCTTTCGCGACTTGCAGCCGTTGATGCGCCATCGGCGAAGGTTGCAGCTCTGCTCGGTTCGGCCGAGCTGCCTCGCGGCGGCCCTGATGCTCGGCGCAGCCACGAGGATGTCGTCCTCGGCCTTGGTCCAGCTCCGTCTGTTCACCCGTTTCATGCCAGTCGGCCGACACCACGTTGCGGCTTGTGCGGCTCCGGAGAGCTTTCGTGGCAGCGATAGGCACTGGGCGTAGTAGAGGGCGTTGGCGATGGCGACTGCCTCCTCCCGGGTGTACACGATGTTGTAGATGCCGTCCCGGCTGTTCCGGCGGAAGATGCGCCGCCCGGCTCCCGAGAGCTCTTCGGCACAGCCGACGAAGAAGGAGGCGATGGCGTCGCTCTGGGTGGTGAGGCTGATGAAGGAAAGGCCCTGGGCAGTGAGCCCTACCGAGCCGTCGGCGTCGATCAGCCCCCGCAGGTAGTCGCGCTGCGAGAACGGAACGGAAGGCGGAGCCACGATCTCGGACTTACGACCGACCGGCAGGCCGAGTGCCTGCAGTTCCTCGCGGAACTCCCGGGCACAGACGGTCCACGTCACCGATGTGTGATCGGCCTTGAAATTCGTCGTGCGCGTCCGGTAGCTGATGGTGCTGTTGTACGGGCAGAGCCGCTGGAACTCCTCCAGGATCGGGGCGTCCCGCGCCGAGAGTTCCACGGAGAGCCGGCCGCGGTTCCGGGACTGCTCGGTGAGGTGTCCGTCCGCCTGGAGGAAGGCGAACATGTAGGCGTGCTCGGGTCGTTCGAGGTCGAAGAACGTCATGCCGCGAGCATCAGTGCGATCCACCGTTCGAGGGGGTCGAACGAGCACCGCTTCGCTCAATGGTGTGGATGCGATCGATTGCGCAAACAGAAGCGCCCGGCAGTGATATTCACTGCCGGGCGCTTCGTGCGCGCTGCGAGGCTCAGGCGGCGGCCGGGAGCTCGTCGAGGCCTTCGGCGACCAGCTTGGCGAGGCGGTCGAGGGCGTCGTCGGCGTTGGGGGCGTCGGAGGCGAGGATGACCTCTTCGCCGCCCTGGGCGCCGAGGCCGAGCAGGCCGAGCATGGAGGCGGCGTTCACGGGGTTGCCGCCCGGCTTGGCGATGGTGATCGGCACGCCGGTGGCCGTGACGGCACGGACGAAGACGGAGGCGGGACGGGCGTGCAGGCCCTCGGCCCAACCGATGGTGACGCGGCGCTCAGCCATGAGACGTGCCTTTCCGGTGAAGCTGGTCACGGCCGTGCTCGGGGAGCGGGGGAAACGACCGTGTTGTCTAGACCAGTGTTGCACGCAGGCGACCCCTGCGAGGTGCCGCGTTCGGGACTTGTGATTGTTTCTTTTCGGGGCATAAGGCCCGGCCAGCGGCCCTGTCCACCCTGCCGTGGGCACGCGCCCGGCGCCATTCGGCTCGCCGCCGGATAACCTGACGAATGTGGAAGACCCCGCGGTGGCGAACCCCGAGCAACCCGACTATCCGCAGCACTGGGAAGCCGACGTCCTGCTGCGCGACGGCGGCACGGCCCGGATCCGGCCGATCACCCCCGGCGACGCCGGGCGGCTGGTGGAGTTCTACGAGCAGGTCTCCGACCAGTCCAAGTACTTCCGCTTCTTCGCCCCGTACCCGCGGCTCTCCGACAAGGACGTCCGCCGCTTCACCCATCACGACTTCGTGAACCGGGTCGGCCTGGCCGTGGTGGTCCGCGACCACTTCATCGCCACCGTCCGCTACGACCGGATCGACGCCGAGGGCCGCCCCTCCGACACGGGGACGGACGCCGAGGTGGCCTTCCTGGTGCAGGACGCCCACCAGGGCCGCGGGGTGGCCTCCGCCCTGCTGGAGCACATCGCGGCGGTGGCCCAGGAGCGTGGCATCCGCCGCTTCCAGGCCGAGGTGCTGCCGGAGAACCGCAAGATGGTGAAGGTCTTCACCGACGCCGGCTACACCCAGCGCCGCAGTTTCGCGGACGGCGTGGTGCACCTGGAGTTCGACCTCGAACAGACCGACCGCTCGCTCGCCGTGATGCGCGCCCGCGAGCACCGTGCCGAGGCCCGCTCGGTGCAGCGGCTGCTGACGCCGCGCTCGGTGGCCGTGATCGGTGTCTCCCGCAACCCGCAGACCGTCGGCCGGGCCCTCCTTCGCGACCTGCTCGGCAGCTTCGACACCGAGTTCGAGAGCCGGTACGAGCCCAAGGACGCCCAGCGCACCGTGTACGCGGTGAACCGTAGCGCCCCGCCCGGCACCGTGCTGGACGGCGTCCCGGTGCACCGTTCGATTCTGGACATTCCCGGGCCGGTCGACCTCGCCGTGATCGCCGTCCCCGAGGGCGCCGTCCCGGCGGCCGTCGCCGAGTGCGGCGCGCACGGCGTGCAGGGTCTGGTGGTGGTCACCGCCGGCTACGCGGAGACCGGCCCGGAGGGCCGCGACCGCCAGCGGGCCCTGGTCCGCCAGGCCCGCGCGGCCGGCATGCGGGTGATCGGCCCGAACGCCTTCGGCCTGATCAACACCGACCCCGACCGCCCGTTGAACGCCTCGCTCGCCCCGCACCTGCCGGACCGCGGCGGCTTCGGGATCTTCTGCCAGTCCGGGGCGATCGGCGTGGCCCTGCTGGAGTCCGCCCACCGGCGCGGCCTGGGCGTCTCCTCCTTCGCCTCGGTCGGCAACCGCTCGGACGTCTCCGGCAACGACTTCCTGCAGTACTGGGCCGAGGACGAGGCCACCGAGGTGGTGCTGCTCTACCTGGAGTCCTTCGGCAACCCCCGCAAGTTCACCCGGATCGCGCGCCGGCTGGCCGCCGCCAAGCCGGTGGTCGTGGTCAAGGGCGCCCGCCACACCGGCAGCCTGCCGCCCGGTCACGCCGTCCCGGCCACCGCGACCGGCCTGCGCGACGCCACCGTGGACGCGCTGTTCGAACAGGCCGGCGTGACCAGGGTGGCGACCATCACCGAGCTCCTCGACACCGGTGAACTGCTCGCCCAGCAGCCGCTGCCCCCCGGCGACCGGGTCGCCGTGGTCGGCAACTCCGACTCGCTCGGCCTGCTCACCTACGACGCCTGCCTGAGCGCCGGGCTTCGTCCGCGCACTCCCGTCGACCTCACCACCGCCGCCACCGGGGAGAACTTCCGGATCGCCCTGGACGTGGCGCTCGGCGACCCCGCCGTGGACGCGGTGATCGCCGTCGCCATCCCCCCGATCGGCACCTCCGCGCACGCCTTCATGGGCGGCCGGCTGACCGGCCCGGACGACCCCGAGATGGGCTCGGACGACCCGGAGATCGCCGCCGCCCTGCTCGAAGCGGGCGAGCGCGCCCGGGAACGGGGCAAGCCCCTGGTGCTGGCCCACCTGGCGCTGACCGACCTGCCGGCCCGGCTGCGCCCTGGCGGCATCCCGGCCTACGCGGCGCCCGAACGGGCCGTGCGCGCTCTCGCGCACGCCGTGCACTACGCCCAGTGGCGCCGCCGCACCGCGGAGGCGGAGGAGACGGCACGCGTCCCCGAGCTGGACCGGATCGACGAGCCCGGCGCCCGCGCCCTGGTGGAGGCGGCGCTGAGCACCCGCGCCGCGACCGCGGCCCGCACCCAGCCCGGCGGCGCCCGGATCACCCTGTCGGACACCGAGGCCCGCCAGCTGCTGGCCCGCTACGGCATCGACGTCTCGCCCGCGCTGCCCGCCCCGGACGAGGAGACCGCCGTCCGGGCCGCCGAGCAGCTCGGCTACCCGGTGGCCCTGAAGGCGACCGCCCCGCACCTGCGCCACCGCCCCGATCTGGGCAGCGTCCGCCTCGACCTGACCGCCGAATCCGGCCTGCGCCGCGCCCACCGCGAACTGGACGCGCTGCTCGGCGGCGCGGCCGGGGCCCGGCTGGTGGTGCAGCGGATGGCCCCGCGCGGCGTGGACACCGTGATCGGCGCCACGGTCGACCCGGCGGTCGGCGCGATCCTGTCCTTCGGGTTGTCCGGCGCCCCCGCCGAGCTGCTCGGCGACGTGGCCCACCGGCTGGTCCCGGCCACCGACCAGGAGGTCGCCGGGCTGATCCGCGAGGTCCGGGCGGCTCCGCTGCTGTTCGGCTGGCGCGGTGCCGAGGCGGTGGACACCGACGCGCTGGAGGAGCTGCTGCTGCGGGTCTCGCAGCTGGCGGACGACGTGCCGGAGATCGCCTCGGTGGACCTCGAACCGGTGGTCGTCGCCCCGCACGGACTGGCGATCCTGGGGGCGCGGGTGCGGGTCGCACCGCTGCCCGTCCGCAGCGATCTGGGCCCGCGCGCGATGAGCACGCTGTAACCTTCCTTGGTTGCGCCTGCCCGTGGGCGCTGATGTCCGAAGCTCGGCGCCGTGCCGCCCGCTTCGTCGGCGGACCATGCCAGGATGGAGTTATGGCGAAGACCGGTACCACCACCACTCAGGACCTGCGCTCGGCGATCGAGCGCAGCGGCTACTACCCGGCCCTGGTGTCCGAGGCGGTCGAGTCCGCGGTGGGCCCGGAGCCGATCAGCTCCTACCTGGTGCACCAGGAGACCACCTTCGACTCCAACGAGGTGCGCCGGCACGTGACGGTGCTGGTGCTGACCCCGACCCGGTTCGTGGTGAGCCACACCGACGAGCAGTCGGGCGACGCGGGCACTCCCGCCGTGCCGTTCGCGACGACCTCGACGGAGAGCGTCCGGCTGGACCGGATCGGCTCGGTCGTGGTGAGCCGGATGGTGGCGAACCCGGAGACGTACACGCCGGGGACGCTGCCCCGCGAGGTGGTGCTGACGATCGGCTGGGGCGCGGTGCAGCGCCTGGACCTGGAGCCGGCCGGCTGCTCGGACCCGAACTGTGACGCCGACCACGGCTACACCGGCTCGGCGACGGCCGACGACCTCTCGCTGCGGGTGAGCGAGGCCGGGGACGGCCCGGAGACGGTGGCCCAGGCCCTGGTGTTCGCCCGGGCGCTGTCCGACGCGACGATCGACACCAGCCCGCGGGTCTGACCCCGCGGCTCGACCCCGCAGTCCCCGTCCGCGTCCCCGTTCGCGCCTCCGACCGCGTTCCCGCCCGCTACGAATCCGGTTCCATGTCCTTCGCACCCTCCGACGGTTACGACGCCTTCGAGATCCTCGACCCGGCCGCCGCCCCCGCGCCCCCGTACGGCAGCGGCTCGCTCTGCGACCTGCTGCCCTCGGTGGCGGCGGGCCTGGGCGTCCCGGGGTTCACCGCGACGCTGCCGATCGCCCCGGCCGACCGGGCGGTGGTGTTCCTGGTGGACGGCCTGGGCTGGGAGCTGCTGCTGCGCCACCCCGAGTACGCCCCGTTCCTGTCCTCGCTGGCCGGGAGTTCGATGGGCGGTTCGGGCCGTCCGCTGACCGCGGGCTTCCCGTCCACCACCGCGACCTCGCTGGCCTCGGTCGGCACCGGCACCCCGCCGGGCCTGCACGGTCTGGCCGGGTACACGGTGGCGGTGCCGGGCGCCGACTACCTGATGAACCAGCTGCGCTGGCAGCCGCACACCGATCCGCAGGCCTGGCAGCCGTACCCGACGGTGTTCGAGCAGACCCACCGGGCCGGGGTGGCGACCGCCCAGGTGTCCTCGCCGCTGTTCGCCCAGACCCCGCTGACCAGGGTGGCGCTCTCCGGCGGCACCTTCCTGGGCCGTACCACGGGCGAGGAGCGGATGGACCTGGCGGCCTCCTGGCTGGCCGAGCACGACCGGGCGCTGGTGTACACCTACGTCAGCGAGCTGGACGGCGCGGGCCACCGCTTCGGGGTGGACTCCGACGAGTGGCGGATGACGCTGGACGCGGTGGACCGGTTGGCCCGTCGGCTGGCCGAGCAGCTGCCGCCGCGTTCGGCGATGTACGTGACCGCGGACCACGGCATGATCGACATCGCCCCCGAGGACCGGATCGACTTCGACGAGGACTGGGAGCTCGGCGCCGGTGTCGCCCTGCTCGGCGGTGAGGGCCGGGCCCGGCACGTGTACGCGGTGCCGGGCGCCGCGGCCGATGTGCACACGGTCTGGAGCGAGGTGCTGGGCGACCGGATGTGGGTGGCCACCCGGGACGAGGCGATCGCGGCGGGCTGGTTCGGCCCGACCGTCGACGACCGGGTGTACCGGCGGATCGGCGACGTGGTCGCCGCGGCGCGCGACGACATCGCGATCATCGCCTCCCGCAACGAGCCCGGCGAGTCCGCGATGATCGGTCTGCACGGTTCGATGACGCCGGTCGAGCAGTTCGTGCCGCTGCTCGAAGTCCGCGGCTGAGCCGGTCCCTTGACTTCTCTGTGCCCGAACCCCCTTGATGTGAAAGGCCTTTGCTCCACCCATGGCTGAACTGGTGTTCTTCTCGGGCACGATGGACTGCGGCAAGTCGACGCTGGCGCTGCAGATGGACCACAACCACACCGCGCGCGGCCGGCAGGGCGTCATCCTGACCCGCAACGACCGGGCCGGCGCCGCCACCATCTCCAGTCGGCTGGGCCTGCGCGCCGACGCGGTCGAGGTGACGGACGACTTCGACTTCCACGCCCATGTGGTGCAGCGGCTCTCCGCCGGTGGCCGGGTGGACTACCTGATCTGCGACGAGGCGCAGTTCTTCGCCGCCGAGCAGGTCGACCAGCTGGCCCGGGTGGTGGACGAACTGGACATCGACGTCTTCACCTTCGGCATCACCACCGACTTCCGCACCCGGCTGTTCCCGGGTTCGCAGCGGCTGATCGAGCTGGCCGACCGGGTGGAGGTGCTGCAGGTCGAGGCGCTGTGCTGGTGCGGTGCGCGGGCGACCCACAACGCCCGTACGGTCGGCGGGGTGATGGTGGTCGAGGGCGCCCAGGTGGTGATCGGCGACATCTCGGTGCGCGAGGACGAGGTGGGCTACGAGGTGCTGTGCCGCCGCCACCACCGCCGTCGGCTGACCGCCGCGACCGCGCGTGCCTCGGTGCTCTCCCCGGACGTGCTGCCCTTCGAGGAACAGCAGGCCTGAGGCCGGCAGGCCTGAGGTCAGCAGGTCTGAAGCCGGCAGGCCTGAGGCCGCTACTCGGCGACCTCCAGGACCGAGAAGTGCCCGCCCTGCGGGTCGGCCAGCCGGGCGGCCGTGCCGCGGACGGTCCCGTGCGGTTCGACCAGGATCCGGCCGCCGAGCGCGACGGCCTGACGGGCGGTCAGTGCGGCGTCCCGGACGGCGAAGTGGGTGCGCCAGCGCGGCGGGTGGCCGCGCAGGTCGGCGTGGTGGCGGATGCCCGCGACCGGGCGCCCCTGGACCAGTAGCGCGGATTCGCCGCCGGTGGGCCGGACCGGTCGGTCGAGCACGGCGGCGTAGAAGACGGCGGCGCCGTCGGCGTCCGGGGTGAGCAGTTCGGCCCAGGCGGGGCCGCCGGGCTGTGTCCCGGATTCCCGGCCGAGGTGTTCCTCGCCCTGCCAGAGGCCGAAGACCGCGCCGGAGACGTCGGAGGCGATGGCCATCCGTCCGGCGCTCTCGGCCTGCAGCGGTCCGACCGCGACGGTGCCGCCGCACTGGCGCACCAGTTGGGTGGTGCGGTCGGCGTCGTCCACGGCGAAGTAGGTGGTCCACTGCACCGGGAAGCCGGTGGCGGTGGAGACGCCGAGGCCGGCCACCGGTGCGCCGTCGAGTTCGGCCCGGACGTAGGCACCGAGTTGGCCCGGCCCGGGGGAGTACGTCCAGCCGAGCAGTTCGCCGTAGAAGGCCCGGGCACCGGGCAGGTCGTCGGTCAGCAGGCTGACCCAGCAGGGCGTGCCCTGGGCCAGTCGGAGTTCCACCGCGGGCAATGCGGGCCTCCTCACGGGTGGTTGGCGCACGACGGGTGGTGGGCGCACGGAATTCCTGGCGCGCGAGGGTGATGCTTCCACCCTGGCGCGCGCCCAACCCTCGACCCGCGCGGAAAGTCCGGCAAAGAGCGCACAAAGAGCCGTGGGCCGGTGGCGCTGCGCGACAATGGCCGACATGACCACCTTCAACGACGGTTCCCCGCTGATCTCCGCGGCCGAGCTGGGCGGGGCGCTGGCCTCCGCCCGCCCGCCGGTGCTGCTGGACGTGCGCTACCAGTTGGTCGGCGCCGCGCCGGGCGGCCCGACCGCGGCCGAGGAGTACCGGGCCGGGCACCTGCCCGGCGCCCACTTCGTCGAGTTGGACCGGGACCTCGCCGCCCCGCCGGGTGCTCCCGGCCGGGGCGGGCGCCACCCGCTGCCGGATCCGGAGGAGTTCGGGGCGGCGATGCGCGGGTTCGGGGTGAGCGCCGGGCGTCCGGTCGTGGTGTACGACGGCGCGGCGTCGATGGCGGCGGCCCGGGCCTGGTGGCTGCTGCGGTGGGCGGGGCACCGGGAGGTGCGGGTGCTGGACGGCGGCTTCGCGGCCTGGCGGGCGGCCGGGCTGCCGGTGACGGCCGAGGTGCCGGAGCCGGCCGCGGGTGATTTCAAGGCGGTCCCGGGGCAGTTGCCGACGGTGGACGCGGACGGTGCGGCGGCCTGGGCGCGTGAGGCCCTGCTGCTGGACGCCCGCTCGGGTGAGCGCTACCGGGGCGAGAGCGAGCCGGTGGACCCGCGGGCCGGGCACGTCCCGGGTGCGCTGTCGGTACCGACCTCGGAGAACGTGGGCCCGGACGGGAGGTTCCGTCCGGTCGCCGAACTGGCCGCCCGTTTCCGGGGGTTGGGCGCGGGGGAGCGCGAGGTCGCGGTGTACTGCGGCTCCGGGGTGACGGCGGCGCACGAGATCCTGGCCATGGCGGCGGCGGGTCTGGAGGCCACGCTGTACCCGGGTTCGTGGAGTGAGTGGTCGAGTGACCCGGGCCGCCCGGTGGCGGTGACCGACCAGCCGGGCTGAGCCCGGCCGGACACAGCGGAGGGGGGGGGGGGGGGGGCGCCCCCCCCCCCCGGGGGGGGGGGGCGGGGTCGAAAGGGGGGTGGTGGGCCCGCGGGGCCACTCAAAGAGGGGCCCCGCGGGGCCCGAGGGCCCGG
>NZ_JBEOSV010000016.1:132729-148165 GCF_040303245.1 Kitasatospora sp. NPDC096077
GGTTGGTGGTTGTGTTGGTGGGGGCGGCCCGGGGCGGGGGGGCGGTGCCCCCCGGGGGGGGGGGGGGGCGGGGCCGCGCGGGGGGGGGGGGGGGCCCCCCCCCCCCCCCCCCCCTCCGTGCTGTCCGGGGACTACTCCTGCTTCTTGCGCCGGCTGCCGAAGACGATCTCGTCCCAGCTGGGCACGGTGGCCCGGCGGCCGGGCCGGACGCCGTCCGCCTCGGCCTGCCGGTCGGTGGTGCCGACCAGGCGCTCGCGGTGCGGGGCGACGGCGCGCGGCATCAGGATGTCGGCGTAGGCCGAGCCCGCGCCGACCGCCGGGGCGGCCGCGGCCGGCTCCTCGTTCTCCTCGGCGATCTCGGCGGGCACCGGGTCGATCGGGGCGGGGCCGCCCACGGTGAGGTCGCCGCGGAAGGCGGGCACGACGTCGAGCAGGCTGGTCAGCGAGTCCCGGGTGTCGGCGGTGGCCTCGCGCGACTCGCGGACCTCGCGGGCCGACATGATGCGGTCGGCGGAGGGCCGGTCGATCATCGGGCGGGGCGGCCGGTCCTGGGGGAGCCGGGCGATCCGCGGGATGAACGGGAAGACCGAGTCCTCCTCGCGCTCGACGGTCTCGCCGATCAGCGCGCGGGCCTCGTCGTCGTTGGGCTGGACCAGGCGTCGGGGCGGGTCGTACGTCCAGGACGCGCTGCGGCCCTCGCCGTCGGCCCGGTAGGAGAGGATGACCTCCCAGGTGCCGTCGTCGCGCCGCCAGGAGTCCCAGCGCTCGGTGTCCTTCTCGGCGCCGCGCAGCGCGAGCCGCTCGGCGACGGCCTCGCCGAGCTGCGGCCCGGGGGACTCGCCGTTGCGGCGGATGGCGGTCTTGCGGGCGCGCTCGGCCATGAAGGCGCGTTCGGCGAGGACCGGCCCCTCGAAGCGGCGGACCCGGTCGACGGAGATGCCGGCGGCCTGAGCAACCTCCTCGGCGGAGGCACCGGCTCGTATCCGGGCCTGGATGTCCCGGGGGCGGAGGTGGCTCTCGACCTCGATCTCGATCTGGCCGAGGCGCGGCCGGTCGCCGCGGATGGCGGCGCGCAGCCGCTCGTCGATGGGGAGGGTGTACTCCGTGCTGTCGGCAGCCTTGAGCACCAGCCGTGTGCCGTCGTTGCTGACGGCCACAACCCGCAGTTCGGGCACGGTTACCTCCCGGGTTGTGCCTGCCGACGTCACCTGCGTCGCTGCTCCCGTACTGAGTGTGGCCTGCCCACTCGCGACTGGCCACAACCTTGCTGAGTTCCCCGGCGTGTCGGGCTTACGCCCGGCCACACCGCTGTGGCACGGTTGCCTTTTTGCCACGTCATCCGTCGACGTCGCGCCTGGGTGTCCCGGCCGTCCTCGCACGCGGAGTGTTCGCGACGATCCGGGACCGGCGTCGCCGTGCGTGTCCGATCCGTGGCTCTTCGTCAAGCTGCCGGTACAGGCACAGTCGACAAGTCGACCCAGGACTCGGGCTTTACGAACAGTACTCCATTCGTGGCACCCGAAGGGGCGGCTCGCCGCTCAAGTCTCCCGCGATTCACGGGAATCTCAAGAGCGCCCGCCCCCAACGGCGGACCATCGCCGGGTGAACGGTGATCATCTTCACACAATCCGGGCGCGGAGAACCGCATTTTCGTCCCTTGTGTCCTTCTTTGGGCAAGATGGAGAGGCTTGTTCGAGTAGCAGTCGTACGGACCGAAGGATGTTGATGTCGGAGCGGAGCCCCGCCGGGGAAGGCGGCAAGGAGGAGCGCAAGCGGATCGATCTGAGTGTGGCTCAGGTCGCGGCGAGCGCTCTGGCCACGGTGGTGGGCGCGCTGCTGGCGTCCGAACTCGGCGTGTACGGCACGATCATGGGCGCGGCGGTGGTCAGCATCGGGGCCACCACCGGGGGTGCGGTGTTCCAGCACCTGTTCCGGCGGACCGGCGAGCAGCTGCGCGGGGCGGTGGACCGCGGGCCGAACGAGGCCGCGAACGCCCTGCGCCAGGTGCCGGCCGGGCCGGAGCACCCGACCGCGGGGCCGGCGATCACCTCGGAGTGGAACGAGCCGCAGGTGGTGCGGGCGCGCCGGCGGTGGGGCTGGAAGTCCTACGCGGCGGTGTCCGCACTGGTGTTCGTGCTGGCGATGACGCCGATCGTGGCGTTCGAGCTGGCCACCGGGCAGCCGGTGGCGGCGACGGTGAAGGGCGAGACCGGCAACGGGACGTCCTTCGGTGGCACCTCGACGCCCAAGTCCTCGACGCCGCGGGACACCCCCGCGGACCGGCCGTCCACCGGCGGCGGGCGCGGCCCGGACAGCACGCCGTCCGGCGCCTCGGCCCCGGCGACCACCCGGCCGAGCCGGGAGCCGAGCACCACCCCGAGTACCGGCTCCGGCGGGCAGGGCGGCAGCGCGTCGCCCTCGGCCGGTCCGAGCGCCAGCCCGTCGGCCGGTTCCTCCCCGTCCGCGGGTGGCGGTGCCGGGGGTGGCGGTGCCGGGAGTGGCGGTGGTGGCGAGGGCAGGCCCACCGGCGACGCCACGCCGAAGCCGCCGGTGCCGAGCAACGCCCCGGCGAACGGGACGGTGGCCCCGCCGCCGCCGCCCGCCGGGACGCCGGCGAACTAGGCCCTGCCCGGACCTAGGGCCGGGCCCGATGCCGACGGCTCAGGCGCCCAGCACCCGCCGCAGGTAGTCGTTGCCGAACAGGCGCTGCGGGTCGACCTCGTCGCGCAGCGCCGTGAAGTCGCCGAAGTGCGGGTAGACGCCGGCCAGGTACTCGGCGTCCCGGGTGTGCAGCTTGCCCCAGTGCGGGCGGCCCTGATGGGCGGTCATCAGCTGTTCCACGCCGGTGAAGTAGCCCTGGTCGCGGGTGCCCCGGTAGAGGTGGACGGCGATGTAGGCGCTGTCCCGGCCGGAGGCGGTGGAGAGCCAGAGGTCGTCGGCGGGGGCGAAGCGCACCTCGACCGGGAAGCCGACCTTCCAGTCGGAGCGTTCGACCAGGGCCTTCAGTTCGCGCAGCACCTCGGCGACGGCCGCGCGCGGGACGGCGTACTCCATCTCCACGAAGCGCACCTTGCGCGGGCTGGTGAACACCTTGTACGCGGTGTCGGTGTAGCTGCGGTCGGACCAGGCGCGGCTGGCGAGCGAGGCGATCGACGGGATGGAGCCGGGGAAGCGGCGGCCGACCCGGCAGGCGCCCTCCCAGACGGTGTTGGAGAGGAAGTCGTCCTCCAGCCACTCCTTGAACCGGGGCAGTGGGGCGGTCGGCCCCTGGCTGCGGTTGTTGCGCTTGGTGGCGCAGCGGTCGGTGTGCGGGAACCAGTAGAACTCGAAGTGCTCGTTGACGGCGGTGAGGTCGTCGAGGCGTTCCAGCACCTCGTCGAAGGGCATCGGCTGCTCGTGCGCGGTGAGCAGGAAGGCGGGTTCGACGCCGAAGGTGAGTGCGGTGATCACGCCGAGGGCGCCGAGGCCGAGCCGGGCGCCCTGGAACAGCCGGGGGTTCTCGGTGGGGGAGCAGTGCCGGACGGTGCCGTCGGCGAGCACGATCTCCAGGGCGCGGATCTGGGCGGCGAGCGAGCCGGAGTCCCGGCCGGTGCCGTGGGTGCCGGTGCTGGTGGCGCCGGCGACGGTCTGCACCTCGATGTCGCCCATGTTGGTCAGGGCGAGGCCCTCGGCGGCGAGGACCCGGTTGAGGCGGCTGAGCGGGAGGCCGGACTCGACGGTGATGGTGCCGGCCTCGCGGTCGATGCCGCGGATCGCGGTGAGCGCGTGCGGCCGGAGCAGCAGTCCGTCGCCGGCCGAGGCGATCGCGGTGAAGGAGTGGCCGGAGCCGACGGCCTTGACGGTGCGGCCCTGTTCGGCGGCCCGCAGGATCTCCCTGGCCAGTTCCTCCGCGGTGCCGGGGGTGGCGGTCCGGGCCGGGTGGGCGCTCTGGTTGCCGGCCCAGTTGGTCCACCGGGTGGGGGTCGCGGTGCTGGCCTGGGGCATTGCGATGCCTCCTGCTGCCGGGCCGAACGGGGTCGGCGCGTCCGGGGCGGCGGGGCCGCCGACAGGGTCCGTCCGCGGTGTCCGGGGAGGCGGGCCCTACCCGTGGGTAGGGCCACGGGTAGGGCGAGATTAGTCAGTTCACCGTTCGACGTCTACGGGTCGTTCGACCGTTCCGGAGGGCACTTCGACGGGTTGTGCGGCGGCGAGTCCGGCGCGCAGTCGGCCCAGTCCGGCGAGCGCGGCGAGCACGCCGAGGACGCCGGCCGCGAACGGCACCCAGTAGCCCGCGGCGGCGCCGGAGGCGTCGATCACCCAGCCGGCGGCCGAGGAGCCGGCCGCGACGCCGAGGGCCAGTCCGGTGGTGGTCCAGGTCATGCCCTCGGTGAGCTGGGCGGCCGGGACGAGCCGTTCGACCAGGGCCATCGCGGTGATCAGGGTGGGGGAGATGGCGATGCCGGCGACCAGCAGTGCGGCGCCGACCGCGACGAGTCCGCCGATGCCGTGCACCGCGTGGGCGACCAGCAGCAGCGGCACCATGCTGAGCGCCATGAACAGCACGCCGAGGAAGAAGCGCTTGGCCATCGAGCCGGCGGGCTTGAGGGCGCCGAACACCACTCCGGCCAGGCAGGAGCCGAGTGCCCACAGGGCGAGGATCACGCTGGAGACCGGCTTGTGCCCCTGGGCCTCGGCGAAGGCGACGGTGACCACCTCGACCGAGCCGAAGATCGCGCCGGTGGCGACGAAGGTCAGGATCAGCACCTGGAGGCCGCGGTTGGTGATCACCGAGCGGCCCGCGTGCTGGGCGGCCTCGTGGACCGGCGGCTCGGTGGAGCGCTGGCCGGCGAAGAGCAGGACGCCGACGGCCAGGAAGATCCCGGCGAGCAGCAGGCCGGCCTCGGGGAAGACCGAGGTGGCCAGGCCGATGGAGAGGATCGGGCCGACGATGAAGCAGGCCTCGTCGACCACGGCCTCGAAGGAGTAGGCGGTGTGCAGCTGGTCGGTGTCCTCGCGGTAGAGGTGCGCCCAGCGGGCGCGGACCATCGCGCCGGTGCTCGGCATGACGCCCATGCCGGCGGCGAAGACGAACAGCGTCCAGTCCGGGGCGTTCAGCCGGGCGCAGAGCAGCAGGCCGACGACGGCACCGATGGTGAGGGCCATCGCCGGGACGATGATCCTCGCCTGGCCGTGCCGGTCCACCAGCCGGGAGACCTGCGGACCGAGGATCGCGGCGGAGACCGCGAGCGTGGCCGAGACCAGTCCGGCCACGCCGTACGAGCCGCGCAGCTGGGACAGCATGGTCACGATGCCGATGCCGGTCATCGAGATCGGCAGTCGGGAGACGAATCCGGTGGACGAGAAGGCCGCGCTGCCGGGCGCGGTGAATATTCGGCGGTAGCTGGACAGCACGGGGGCTCCGGGCAGGGACGTAAGGAACAAGGCTGGTCAAGACAGCTTACGTACTTTGGCAAATGGTATTTTCCGGACGCCCGCGCGGCCCCGGCGTCTGCGCCCGGCCCCGCAGTGGCAGGATCGGTGCATGCCCGACGCGCGCAAACCCTCCCCCTCCGGCGCCGCCCCGTACGACGCCCTGCTGCTGCTCTCCTTCGGCGGGCCCGAGGCCCCCGAGGACGTCGTCCCGTTCCTGGAGAACGTCACCCGGGGCCGCGGCATCCCCAAGGAACGGCTGAAGGAAGTCGGCAAGCACTACTTCCTGTTCGGCGGGGTCAGCCCGATCAACGAGCAGAACCGCGAGCTGCTCGCCGCACTGCGCAAGGACTTCGCCGAGCACGGGCTGGACCTGCCGGTGTACTGGGGCAACCGGAACTGGGCCCCCTACCTGGTGGACACCCTGCGGGAGATGGCCGCGGACGGCCACCGCCGGATCGCCGTGCTCGCCACCAGCGCCTACGCCGGCTACTCGGGCTGCCGCCAGTACCGGGAGAACCTGGCCGACGCGCTGGCCGTGCTCGCCGAGGAGGGCCGCCCGGTGCCGACCGTCGACAAGCTGCGGCACTTCTACAACCTCCCCGGCTTCGTCCAGCCGATGATCGACGCCACCCTGGCCGCCCTGGCCGAGCTGCCCGCCGGGGTGCGGGACGGCGCCCGGCTGGCCTTCACCACCCACTCCATCCCGGACGCGATGGCCGAGACCTCCGGCGCCCCGGACGACCCGGCCCGGGGCACCCCCGGCGGCGCCTACGTCGCCCAGCACCTGGACGTGGCCCGGCTGATCGCCGCCGCCGTCGCCGAGCGCACCGGTGCGGCCGACCGGCCGTGGCGGCTGGTGTTCCAGAGCCGCAGCGGCGCCCCGCACATCCCGTGGCTGGAACCCGACATCTGCGACCACCTGGAGGCCCAGCACGCCGACGGCGCGCCGGCCGTGGTGATGGTCCCGATCGGCTTCGTCTCGGACCACATGGAGGTCAAGTACGACCTCGACACCGAGGCCGTCGCCAAGGCCGCCGAGCTGGGCCTGCCGGTCTCCCGCGCGGCCACCGTCGGCGCCGACCCGCGGTTCACCGCCGCCGTGCGCGAGCTCGTCCTGGAGCGGGCCGCCACCGAGCGCGGCGAGGACGTGACCCGCTGCGCCCTCGGCGCCCTCGGCCCCAGCCACGACGTGTGCGCGGTGGCCTGCTGCCCCAACCCGCGCGCCCCCCGCCCGGCCGCCGCCGAGCGCTGACCCCTGTCGGACCCCCCTTCGGAGGAGAATCCCGTGTCCACCCCCGCCCCGCCCGACGACCGGCTGCTCGACGACCTGCTGGACGTCGCCCTGGACGTGGCCCGGCAGGCCGGCGTCCTGCTGCGCGACGGCCGCCCCGCCGACCTCGGTGTGGCCGGTACCAAGAGCAGCCCGGTCGACGTGGTGACCGAGATGGACCTCGCCTCCGAGAAGCTCATCGTGGAGCTGATCGCCGACCGCCGCCCCGAGGACGGCTACCTCGGCGAGGAGGGCGCCGAGCGCCCCGGCGGCAGCGGGGTGCGCTGGGTCGTCGACCCGCTCGACGGCACGGTCAACTACCTGTACGGGCTGCCCTCCTGGGCGGTCAGCGTGGCCGCCGAGGTGGACGGCCGGGCCGTCGTCGGGGTGGTGTACGCCCCGGCGCGCGGGGAACTGTTCCACGCCGTGCTGGGCCGCGGCGCCCGCCTCGACGGCCGGCCGCTCGCCGCCCGCCCGGCCCCGCCCTGGGGCCAGGCGCTGATCGCCACCGGCTTCAACTACGTCCAGCCGGTACGGGTGCGCCAGGCCGAGGTGCTGCTCGCCCTGATGCCCGAGGTGCGGGACGTCCGCCGGGGCGGGGCGGCCGCGGTGGACCTCTGCGACGTGGCCGCCGGGCGGCTGGACGGCTACTACGAGCGCGGCCTGGCCCCCTGGGACCGCGCGGCCGGCTGCCTGATCGCCACCGAGGCCGGCGCCCTGGTCGGCGGCCGCCCCGGGCACGGCCCGGACGGCGAGCTGACCGTGGCCGCCGCCCCGGGGGTCTACCAGCCGCTGCAGGAGCGGCTGGCCGCGCTGCGCGCCTGGGCGGATTGAGCGTCCGGGCGGACCGAGCGGGGCCCCGGGAACCCGAACGGTTCCCGGGGCCCCGCCGGGCATGCGAAGAGCCCTGGCATACGGGGGATGCCAGGGCCTGGGTTTTCGCACGGCCCCCGCAGGGCCGCTGGTGCCGGAGGACCGGCGTCGGGTCAGGCGGCGGTGCGGTGGCGCTCCAGCACGGTGTCCACACCGTGCTCGGCGGCGAGACGACGGAGGTCGTCCAGCTCGGACTGCTCCACCTCGGCGAGGAACTCGTCCCCGGCCTCGATCGCGCGGTGCAGGTCCTGCTCGGCGTTGGCTATGCGCTGCAGGATTCCGGCCTTGAAGGCGTCCATACGGGCCCCCTTACTGTGTCGGACGTGCACGGTCGTGCGCTCTCCGCCCCGAGGAGGGTCCAGCCGGTGAATGCGCCCGGGCCGACAGGTGATGGATCTCCGGTCGGGCGCGGAGACGGCCTTCGGCCGCTCCCGGTGACGTCCCAGCCCCAGGGCCGGCGCGGATGAACGCACGGCGGGTGGGTGCGATCGACCGAGGGCCAGATCGCGGGTGTGCAGCTGTCCTCCCCGCCCCGGAGGCCGGGAAACCTCGCTGCGGAAGAAAGTTGCCCGTGTCACAGTCCAAGCGGAGCGGTCCCGACACGAACGGTCACCGTCGCACGGTCCGGCTTCCTGCCCGAGGGGCAGCTTATCGCTGCTTTACCGCAGGACCAGGCAGGATGGAGGCACCGTCGGAGCCGTGCGTCCGCTTCCGGGGCCGGCCTGGAGAAGGGACAACGACCGTGCGGGTTCTCGTCGTCGAGGACGAGCAGCTGCTTGCCGAGGCCGTCGCGACCGGCCTGCGCCGCGAGGCGATGGCCGTCGACGTGGTGTACGACGGGGAGGCCGCGCTCCAGCGCATCGCGGTCAACGACTACGACGTGGTGGTCCTGGACCGGGACCTCCCGCTGGTCCACGGCGACGACGTCTGCCGCAAGGTCGTCGAGCAGGGCCTGGCGACCCGGGTCATCATGCTGACCGCCTCCGGCGACATCAGCGACCGGGTCGAGGGCCTGGAGATCGGCGCCGACGACTACCTTCCGAAGCCGTTCGCCTTCAGCGAACTCGTGGCTCGGGTAAGGGCGCTGGGCCGCCGCGCGACCATCCCGCTGCCCCCGGTGCTGGAGCGGGCCGGCATCTCGCTCGACCCCGGCCGGCGCGAGGTGATCCGGGAGGGCCGCACCGTCCAGCTCGCCCCGAAGGAGTTCGCCGTCCTGGAGGTGCTGATGCGGGCCGGCGGTGCCGTCGTCTCCGCCGAGCAGCTCCTGGAGAAGGCCTGGGACGAGCACACCGACCCGTTCACCAACGTCGTGCGGGTCACCGTCATGACGCTGCGCCGCAAGCTCGGGGACCCGCCGGTGATCGTCACCGTGCCCGGCTCCGGCTACCGGATCTGACCGGATCCGCCCCAGGAGCCCGACCGCCGGAGCCCGACCCCGGAGCCAAACCGCCCCGGATCCCGGACCCGGGAATCCGTCCCCGACGGAACCGACCCCGGGAATCCGCCCCCGAGGATTCCCCGCCGTACCCAGCGCCCGCCCCGGCGGACGCCCGAGAGGACCATCATGACCACCCCGCCGCCCCCGGCCGGCGGGCCCTCCGGCGCGCCCGCCGGCGGCCCGCGTGCCGTACCCCCCAGGCCCGCGCACCCGCCGCGCCAGCCCCGCCCGCACCAGCACGAGACCTACGTCCCCGGCGACGGCCTGCTCGCCTGGCTCCCCTTCCGCCCGACCATCCGGATGCGGCTCACCCTGCTCTACGGCGGGATGTTCCTGATGGCCGGCGTGGTGCTGCTGCTGGTGATGTACTTCTTCGTCCAGCAGTCGCTCCAGGAGGTCGGCCAGCCCCACCTCAGGCTCACCGGACCGGGCATCTCCGTGCTCACCCCGGACGGCCAGGTCCTCACCAACCAGAGCGCGCTCGACCAGTGGCTGAACGACAACAAGTCGATCCAGGCGGCCGCGGCGCTGAACACCCTGCTGCGCAAGCTGCTGACCGTGCTGGTCTGCCTCGCCGTGATCGCCTTCGCGGCCGGCTACGCGATGGCCGGCCGGGTGCTGCGCCCGCTCGGCCGGATCACCCGCACCGCCCGTGACGTGGCCTCCTCCGACCTGCACCGCCGGATCGAGCTGGACGGCCCGGACGACGAGCTCAAGGAGCTCGCCGACACCTTCGACGACATGCTGGACCGGCTGGACCGCTCCTTCGACTCCCAGCGCCGCTTCGTCGCCAACGCCTCGCACGAGCTGCGTACCCCGCTGGCGATCAACCGCACCCTGTTGGAGGTCCAGCTCTCCGACCCGGCCGCCTCACCCGACCTCCAGCAGCTCGGCAAGACCCTGCTGGCCACCAACGAGCGCAGCGAGCAGCTGGTGGAGGGCCTGCTGCTGCTCGCCCGCAGCGAGAACGAGCTGACCGACCGCCGCGCGGTGGAGCTGTCCGAGGTGGCCACCCGGGCGCTGGAGCAGACCCGGGGCGAGGCGGACAAGCGCGAGGTCGAGCTGCGGTCCAAGCTCGATCCGGCGGTCGTCGCCGGCAACGGGGTGCTGCTGGAGCGGCTGGCGCTCAACCTGCTGCAGAACGCCGTCCGCTACAACACCCCGGGTGGCTGGGTCGAGCTGGCCACCGCCACGGTGCCGGGCGGCGGCGAGCTGGTGGTCTCCAACACCGGTCCGGTGGTGCCGCAGTACGAGCTGGAGCACATCTTCGAGCCGTTCCGCCGGGTCAAGGGCGCCGACCGCACCCGCAGCGACAAGGGGGTCGGGCTCGGCCTGTCCATCGTCCGTTCGGTGGTGCGCGCCCACGGCGGCACCGTCGAGGCCACCCCGCGCGCCGGGGGCGGCCTCACCATGCGCGTGCGCATCCCGTCCCCCTAGGGCGCCTCCGACACGTCCCAGTCCACATCGGCCCTGGTCGCTGCCGCCCTCCGTGCGCGACCGTTCCCAGCCGCCCCCGTCAGGCCCGTCAAGACGACATAAGGCCTGGCGGGGGCGGCTTGTCTTTTCCGCCCCGAGCAACTTACGGTGTCGTAACCTACGCAACCGTAAGTGCGACCGCCGGTCTGTCCGCCGACGGCTCCCGAACGACGCGTGTCCGCCCAACGCGCCCGTCCCGCGCGTGTCCGTCCCCCAGGAGCAAGCCCGTGACCATCGCCCCTGTGCAGAGCAGCCCCGCGCTCGGAACGAGCGGCTGGACCGATGCGCGGCTGATCCTGGCCCTCGAAGAGGTCGTGGAGAAGGAGCTCAACCGCCACCTCGGGGTGGCCAAGGAGTGGATGCCGCACGAGTTCGTCCCGTGGAGCCGGGGCCGGGACTTCGACGGCGTGCTGGGCGGCGAGGCGTGGAGCCTCGACCAGTCGCAGGTGACCCCGCTGGGCCGGGTCTCGCTGGTGGTCAACCTGCTGACCGAGGACAACCTCCCCAGCTACCACCACGAGATCGCCACCATGTTCGGCCGCGAGGGCGCCTGGGGCACCTGGGTGCACCGCTGGACCGCCGAGGAGGGCCGGCACGGGATAGCCATCCGCGACTACCTGCTCGCCACTCGGGCCGTCGACCCGGTGGAGCTGGAGCGGGCCCGGATGAACCACATGTCGGAGGGCTTCGAGTCCGACAACGCGCACAGCATGCTGCGCTCGGTCGCCTACGTGGCCTTCCAGGAGCTGGCCACCCGCATCGCGCACCGCAACACCGGCAAGTACGCCGGGGACCCGCTGTGCGAGCAGCTGCTGGCGAAGATCGCCAACGACGAGAACCTGCACATGGTCTTCTACCGGAACCTGCTGAAGGCCGCCATGGAGATCGCCCCGGACCAGGCCATGCGGGCCATCGCCGACGTGGTCACCGACTTCCGGATGCCCGGGCACGGGATCCCCGGTTTCGAGCGCGCCGCCGCGCAGATCGCCCTCGGCGGGGTGTACAACCTCCGCATCCACCACGACGACGTGCTGCAGCCGGTGCTGCGCAAGCTGAAGGTGATGGAGGTCGGCGGGCTCGGTCCGGAGGGCCTGCTGGCGCAGAACGAGCTGGGTGTGTTCCTGGACGGTCTGGACGGGCAGGCGCGCAAGTTCGAGGAGCGCCAGGCCGCGATGCAGGCCCGCCGGGAGGCGCGCCGGAACGCCGGCTAGGGCGCCCCCCGGGGCGCTCCCGCCGGGCCGCCGCGCCCCCTGATCGAGGGGGCGGAGTGGGTGGATTTTCCGTGATTTGCCCTGGAAGATTCTGAACGTGACCAAGGTCACACCGTGTCGCTCCGCGATGTCGGGTGACCCCGGAGAGTGATCACCCCATTGGGGGTGCCGATCGCCGTCCGTGACCGGAAACCGGCCTGCCGCCGGTGCACGGGGGTGGTCGGCGGCCCTGGTGGGCAAGGGATTTGACGGACACCAGTACGGCTTCCGCTCACTGTGAGTCGCCGCTCCGACCGGGGCGCGACGGGTCGGTGATGGCCCAGCGTGAGGCCTTTCGCGCCCCGGAGGATCACCCCAACGGAGCCCCGGCTGAGTGTCGATTGAGTAACGGGGCTTGAAGTAAGGCAAAATCTCCGCCTCGGGTCGGGCACAAGACCGACCCCCCATGCGTTACGTGCGCTGGAGATACCGCACACACCGCACAAACCCGGAGGGGGAGAGCGAAAAATGGCAACCGACTACGACACCCCACGCAAGACCGACGACGAGCTCAACGAAGACAGCATCGAGGAGCTCAAGGCACGCCGTAACGACAAGGGCGGCGGCTCGGTCGACGTCGACGAGTTCGACGCCGCCGAGGGCATGGAGCTGCCCGGCGCCGACCTCTCGAACGAGGAACTCGCCGTCCGCGTGCTGCCGAAGCAGGCCGACGAGTTCACCTGCATGAGCTGCTTCCTGGTCCACCACCGCAGCCAGCTCTACAGCGAGAAGAACGGCAACCCGATCTGCCGGGACTGCGGCGCCTGAGCACCGCAGCGGACAGCGCCAGGTCCCCGTGGCTCCCGCGGGACCGGCACACAGCCCCTTCCGGCCCCGGGCAGCGGGGCCGGACGGCAGGTCCGCGGACCGTCCTGGCGGACGGACCCGGGAGGACGGAGTCGGTCGGCCGCGTGCCGGTCCGGACAAAGTCGTAGGGACGGTCCCGCAACAGCGGAACCGTCCCTCTCGGTCTTTCCGGGGCTTGATCCTCCGGGTCCGGCAGCCGGAGCCCTCAGGGCTCGTTCCCGGCTCTTCCCGGGCTGTTCCCGGGCCGTCTCCGGGCCGTCCCGGGTCATCCCCGGGGCGGGAGAGGCACCGGTCAGGTGCGGGCGCCGCGCCGGGCCTCCTCCAGCGCCTCGGCCAGCTTCATCGGCGAGCGGGTCGACAGATAGAGGTAGGGCGTCGGGTCGGCCGGGTCGCTCACCTCGACCCGCAGCGCGGTCGGGACGTAGCTGCGCAGCAGCATGAAGGCGCGGGGATCGGCCTTGGGGCCGCGCCAGGCCGCGGCCTCGGCGGGGCTCAGCGCCTGGGCGGCGCCCAGCGCGTCCACCGGGATCCGGGCCGGTCCGGCCACCAGCGAGCCCTGCACCACCCGGATCCGGGCCGAGCCGTAACTGCTGATCGCCACCGCGCCGGCGGCGATGCCGGCCACCAGGCCGACCAGGGCGGCCAGCCCGCCGACCCTGATCAGGATCAGCGCGAAGGTCAGACCGACTGCGACCGGGAGCAGCCACCAGGAGCGCGGCACCGTGAGGCGTTCGTCGTACATGCCCTCCATTGTGGGCGTCCTGACGCCCGGAGCGGCACGCCACCCCCACCGGAGGCCTTGCTACCCCTGGGTAGGCTGGGTTGCCGTGACCGGTACGACCACCCCCACGACCCCCACCGACAGGTCGGCGCCCGTGTTGCCGCCGACCCCGACCACCCCGCCGCCGGACGCCGTGCTCCCGGAGCGCCACCCCCAGGCGCCCGCCCCCGGCACCCGACTCGGCTCCCACTACGAACACTGCTTCGGCTGCGGTCCGGCGCACCCCGGCGGCCTGCGGATCGACGCGGTCGCCGGCGAGGGCCTGGACGTCACGGCCGAGTTCGCCGTCCGGGACGTCCACCAGGGCGGTCCCGGGCTGGCCCACGGCGGCGTCCTCACGACGGCGATGGACGAGACCCTCGGCACGCTGAACTGGCTGCTGCACGCCCCCGCCGTGACCGGCCGGCTGGAGACCGACTTCCTCAGCCCGGTGCCCGTCGGCTCGGTGCTGCACCTGAGCGCCCGGGTCACCGGGGTGCACGGCCGGAAGATCTACAGCGCGGCCGAGGCGCGGATCGGCGGCCCGGACGGACCGGTCGCGGTGCGCGCTCAGGCGCTCTTCATCCAGGTGAAGCTGGAACACTTCACCACGCACGGTCGTGCCGAGGACATCGAGAAGGTCCTCGACGACCCGGATCTGATGAAGCGCGCCCGAGCCTTTGAGGTGAACCCTTGAGCGAGACCCCCCGTCCCCAGCTGGACGTCCTGATCAAGCGCATCGACGCCGAGCTGCCGCTGCCCGCGTACGCGCAGCCCGGGGACGCCGGTGCCGACCTGCGGACCACCGTCGACGCCGAGCTGGCCCCGGGCGAGCGGGCGGTGCTCCCCACGGGCATCGCCATCGCGCTGCCGGACGGCTACGCGGCCTTCGTCCACCCGCGCTCCGGGCTGGCAGCTCGTTGCGGAGTTGCTCTCGTGAACGCCCCGGGGACGGTCGATGCCGGGTACCGTGGAGAGATCAAGGTGATCGTCGTCAATCTGGACCCGCGCGAGGGGGTCAGCTTCCGCCGAGGGGACCGGATCGCCCAGCTGGTCATCCAGCAGGTCGAGAAGGCCCGTTTCCACGAGGTGGCCGAGCTGCCTGGGTCGGCACGCGCCGAGGGCGGGTTCGGGTCGACCGGTGGCCACGCAGGGGTCTAGCATTCCCGCGGCCTCGCAGGAAGCCGAGCAGGTATTCGCATCGGTCTTGGACCGGGAAGGACAGTGACCGTGTTCCGTCGTCGCCAGAAGAGCGAGGACGCTGTCGAGCAGCTCGCCGACGACGCCATCAGCGCCGACGAGCCGGCCGATGACGTCGAAGGTTCCGCCGAGAGCGAGAACGTGACCGAGCTGGACCCGGCCGACAAGGTCGGCCTGCCGCCGGCCCCTCGGCCGGACGGCCCGTGGGACCACTCCGAGCTGGAGACCCCGGAGGAGGGACGAGTCGACCTCGGGGGTCTGCTGGTCCCCGGTGTCGAGGGCATGGAGCTGCGCGTCGAGGTCGCCGGTGACGCGATCGTCGCCGCCACCCTGGTGCTCGGCAACAGCGCCATCCAGCTGCAGGCCTTCGCGGCCCCGAAGTCGGAGGGCATCTGGGGGGAGGTCCGCGAGGAGATCGCCAACGGCATCACCTCGCAGGGCGGCGTGATCGAGGAGGAGGAGGGCCCGCTCGGCTGGCACCTCCGCGCCCAGGTCCCGGTGCAGCTCCAGGACGGCACCCAGGGCGTGCAGCTGGTGCGCTTCGTCGGGTGCGACGGGCCGCGCTGGTTCCTGCGCGGTGTGATCTCGGGCCAGGCCGCCGTGCAGCCCGAGATGGCCGGCATCCTGGAGCAGGTCTTCCGGCAGACCGTCGTCGTGCGCGGCGAGACCCCGATGGCGCCGCGCGACCCGATCGTGCTGAAGCTCCCCGAGGACGCCCAGATGGTCGCCGACGGCGGTGGCGCCGCGGCTGCCGCGGCCGAGGGTGAGAGCCGCTACGGCTCGCTGGACCCGTTCGCGCGCGGTCCGGAGATCACCGAGGTCCGCTGACCCCGGCCGGGCCCGTCCCGCACCTGCATCGCCTCCGTCCGGACCTCCGGGCGGAGGCGATTTGCATGGGACGGGCCGGTCACCGTACAGTTCCGGAGTCGCCGCGGGAGACCGGGGCGACA
>NZ_JBEOSV010000017.1:0-146758 GCF_040303245.1 Kitasatospora sp. NPDC096077
ATGTCGTCACGATTCCAGCGCTTTCCGTGTCTCGCCGAGCAGGAGCAAGGGCCTCCGTGCTGTCGGGTGGCGACCGGTCAGGTGTGGTCAGGACGGACGAACACCTCTCGGTGCACCACCTCACCGCGCCCGTCCGCCGCCGTACCGGCCAATCTCCGTGATCAGCGCCGCGCGATCGGCTGTGGATCCGGCTGCACAGCTGATTTTCCGTTGCTTGGGGCAGCCTGCTCTGGCTGCCCCAAGCAGCCGGGTAGCGCGGGCAAGCCTGGGAGCTACCGGGGCACCGCCCCAGGGCTACCCCGCCTCCGGCACATGGCACGGAATGTCGTATCGCGCAGGCAAACCAGGCAACTCCACCTCGACGAGGCATCGCACAGCTTGCGGAAGAAGGAACTGCCTCCAGGTCCTGCCGATGCCCACGAGGCTGAGGTCATGGTTACACGGATCTTCCGGGTGTCTCCGTTCGCTGGGGAGACGACCTACTCATTCCTTAGCCGTGTCTCGGCCGGCTACGGCCTGGACAACGCCGCTCTTCTCCCGTACTGGCAATGGCGCAGCCATCGCCCCCGGCACGAGGGCGGTGCTCTGCAGGCGGATGCCAAGGTACTGCTGGACGCGGCTGGGCGGCGGGTACTGGCCTGGTTGGGGTGCGGCTCGGGCTTGTGGCTTCGCGCGGGCGGTGGGGGTGTCGCCGGGTGTTCGGGGGGCGTTCTGTTGGCGCGGTGGGGCGGGGGGTTGCGCCCGAGGGTGGGTTGGGGGAATCGGGTGTCGGCGTGGCGATGACTTTTGCGAGTGTGGTGGGTCTACATCTCGACGGGGACGACCAACTGATCGGGAGTACGGACATGGGACTGATCCACATCGAGCTGTTCGCGACGCTTGACCTGGTCGGGCAGGCGCCCGGCGGGCCTGACGAGGATCCGGTGGGTTTTCCGTTCGGCGGCTGGCAGGCGCCGTTGCTGAATGAGGTCACCGGGGCGCAGATTCTGGCGGCGTACGAGGGGATGGATGCCCTTCTGCTCGGGCGGCGGACCTATGACATCTTCGCGGCCTACTGGCCGGGGCAGCGGGAGGGGGAGATCGCCGAGCTTTTCAACAGGGTGCCGAAGTATGTGGCCTCGCGTGGCACGCCGGAGCTGCCGTGGGCCGGGTCCACGCTGTTGGGGCCGGATCTGGCGGGGGCGGTGCGTGAGGTGCGTGAGCGGCACGAGCACGTGAAGGTCGTCGGGAGTCTGGATCTGGTGCAGTCCCTGTTGCGGGAGCGGCTGTTCGACCGGCTCGATCTGTGGGTGCATCCGATCGTGCTCGGTGTCGGGAAGAAGGTGTTCGAGGACGGTGTGGTGCCGATGAACGTGGCGCTTCTGGAGCCGCCGGTGGCCGGGCCGCAGGGGACGGTGTTCCTGCGGTACGGGCTTGCCGAGGGCGTGCCGCGGACGGGGGACATGACTCTGCCGGACCGGGGGCTCGGGCGTGATGGGGTTCGGTGATCCGGTGGCCGTGGTGGAAGTGGGACGGGACGGAGCCGGGGACGGGGCCGGGGACGGGGTTGTTTTGGGGGTTGAGTCGTTCGGTGTTGGTGGGGGGCCGCTGGTTCTGTTGGTGGGTGCGCCGACGATGCTGTCCTGGCCTGATGCGCTGTGTGAGCGTCTGGCGGCGGGTGGGCGGTGGGTGGTGCGTTACGACCTGCGTGACAGTGGGGAGTCGACGACGGGGGATCCGCAGGCGCCGCGTTACAACTTGCGTGATCTCGCGGCCGATGCGGCGGCGCTGGTCGGTGCGCTCGGCGGGGTGACTGCGCACCTCGCGGGGATCGGTGTCGGTGGGATGGTCGCCCAGGTGGCTGTGCTCGACCATCCCGGTGTGTTCTCGGCGCTCACCTTGGTCGGTACCCGTCCGGTTGCCCCCGGACCGCCGGACGGGGATCTTCCCGATCATGACGAGGTGGTGATGAGTCGGTTGTTCGCGCGTGCGGTGCCGGATTGGGGTGACCGTGCGGCGGTTGCGGAGTTCGCCGCGGCCGGGGCGGAGGTCCTCGGTGACGATCCGGTGGTTGCGCGTGCCGTCGCCGGGCGGGTCTGGGACCGCACTCCGGGCACCGCTCCCCCGGTTCAGTTGGCCAATCAGCTGGGGTCGGTGTTCGGCAGGCTGGACTGTACGCCCCGCTGGCGTGAGCGGCTGCCGGGGATCGAGGTGCCCGTGCTGGTGGTTCATGGGCGTGGAAACCGGTTCTTCCCGCTCGGCAACGGTGAGGCGTTGGCGCGGGAGATTCCCGGGGCGCGGTTGCTCGTTCTGGAGGAGGCTGCCACTGCGATCCCTGCTGGGGCGGTCGGTGAGGTGGCTGGGGCGATGCTCGCCCTCGGGTAGCCCACGCTCCGACGGGGTGACGTGGCGCGACCGGCGCGCGGGTGGGACCGGCGCACGGGTGGGACCGTCGCGCTTGCGGGGCCGTTCCGTCTGTCGCCGTCCGGGCAGCGGACTCCCGCGTTCGAAGACGGCCCGGCTGGGTGGTGAGCAGCGCGTGATCGTGGTTGCTGGGGCCGGTGTTGGGCTGGTCGCCTGGGTGTTGGGGGCGGTTGGTCGGTAGTCGGTCGTTCCGGTGGGGTGGGGGTGGGGGGGGTCACTGTGGTGGGGTGGGGGTGGTGGTTGCGGGGGTGCGGGGCGGCAGGTTGACCGCCAGGAGGGCCAGGCCGGCGAGGGTGACGTTGCGGATCGCGGCGTCCAGGCCGTTCCAGGTCTTGGACTGCCACATGGCGAACCACTCGCCGCCGATGGCGATGAAGCCGGCGCCGAAGAGCAGCAGCATGAGGAGCAGGCCGAGGGTGCTGAGGCGGCGGGCCAGGTGGGGGCGTAGCCACCAGGCGAGGGTGCCTGCGGTCAGGATCAGGGCGGTGAGTGTCTCCCAGGTGATGATCGCGATGTAGGCGGTGTTCTGCAGGACCGGGGAGGTGATGGAGCGCCACATCAGGTTCTGGTCCTGGAAGGTGGTGTCCATGGCGAGGACGTGTTGGACGAACTTTTGGTTGGTGGCGAAGTCGGTGATGTTTCCGAAGGCCACAAGCAGGAGGTAGAGGGCGTTGGTGCCGGTGAGTGCGGCTGCGGCGGTGGATGGGGTGCCGAGGGCGAGTAGGCGGTCGCGGGTGGTGGGGTGTGGGGTTGTGGTGCGGGTGGTCAGCATGTGGTGAGGCTAGTGGGTGGTGGGGGTTGGGTGGGTGGGTGGGGGTTGGGTGGGTGGGGGTGGGTCAGGTTGTGGTGGGGAAGGGGCGGGTGGGCTGGGTCTGCTCGTAGGCGTGGCCGACGTGTAGGAGGGTGGGTTCGCCGAGGGGGTGGCCGAGCAGTTGCATGCCGATCGGCAGGCCTGCCGGGTCGTGGCCGACCGGGAGGGTCAGGGCGGGCAGTCCGGTGATGTTGGCGGGGGCGCTGAGGCGTACGTAGGCGTCGGAGACGCCCTCGGTGGTGCCGTCCGGCCAGGTGATGGTCGTCTGGTCGGTGGGGGCGGCGGTGATCGGGGTGCTGGGGGCGGCGATGAGGTCGACGTGTTGGAGTGTCTGTGCCCAGGCGGCGCGCATCAGGGTGCGGGCGCGCTGGGCGCGGATGTGGTCGCCGGCGCCGATGAGTTGGCCGGCTTCCAGGAGGATGCGGACGTCCTCCTGGTACAGCTCGGGGGCGGTGCGCAGGTTCTGTGCGTGGTAGGCGCCGGCTTCGGGGACCATCAGGCCCCACTGGGTGGCCTGGATGTAGCGGGTCATCGGGATGTCGATGTCGATGAGCTGTGCCCCGAGGGTTTCGAGGTGTCCGATGGCGTCGCGGACGGCGTTCTCGACGTCGGGGTGGACGTGGTGGAAGTAGTAGGTGCGGGGGATGCCGATGCGCAGTCCGGTCAGGTCTGTTGGGGTGTCGGTGCGGTAGTGGGGGGTGGGTCCGGGTAGTGAGGCGGGGTCGCGTGGGTCGTGTCCGGCCAGTGCGGTCAGGACCAGGGCGGCGTCCTCGACGGTGCGGGTGAGGGGGCCGACGTGGTCCAGGGACCAGGACAGGGGGGTGACGCCGTGTCGGGAGACCAGGCCGTAGGTCGGTTTGAGGCCGACGACGCCGTTGAGTGCGGCGGGTACCCGGATCGATCCGCCGGTGTCGGTGCCCAGGGCGAAGGTGGCGCTGCCGGCGGCGACGGCGACCGCGGAGCCGCCGCTGGAGCCGCCGGCGACCCGGTCGGTGTGCCAGGCGTTACGGGTCTGCGGGGTGGTGAGGCCGAAGGCGAACTCGTGGGTGTGGGTCTTGCCGAGCAGGACCGCGCCGGCCTGGTTCAGGCGTGCGGCGACCGTGCTGTCCGTGGTGGCGCGGTGGTCGGCGCGGACCCGGGAGCTGGCTGTGGTGGGGATCCCGGCGACGTCGATCAGGTCCTTGAGGCCCATCGGGATGCCGTGCAGGGGTCCGCGGTGGTGGCCGTGCGTGATGTGGTGTTCGGCTTCGCGGGCGGCTCGGCGGGCCTGGTCGGTGGTGACGGTGACGTAGGCGCCGAGGTGCGGGTCCGTTGTTTCGATGCGGTCGAGGACGGAGTCGACCAGTTCGACCGGGGACAGTCGGCGGGTGCGGATCTCCTCGGCGGCGGCGGTGAGGGTCAGTTCATACGGTTGCATGGTGCTGCTCCTGGGCGGTGGGGTGGGTGGTCGCGTGGTAGGCGGTGGCGGGTGGGGTGTCCGCGAGGTCCAGCTCGTGCAGGACGGCGAGGACGCCGTGGATGTGGTCGGCGACCGCGGCCACTGCGGCGTGGCGTTCGGTGGGCAGGAGGAGTCCGGTGCGGGCGGCCCAGCGGGCGGCTTCGGGTGGGGTGAGTGCGGTGGGTGGGGTGGGTGGGGTGGGCACGGGGGTGCTCCTTCTTGGTCGGGGGTGGGTGGGGTGGGGTGGCCCGGGGTGATGGAGGCCGGGTGTTCGCTTCAGACGGCTGCGGGGAGTTCGGTGCCCGGTTCGGCGTGCAGCCGGTAGTGGCCGTTCTCCCGGCGGACGGTGCCGGCGGTGGGGTGCGGGAAGTGGGTGCCCATGAGCAGGGCGTCGGTGTCGGCCAGGTGCTCCAGGAGTCGGGCGCGGGTGCGGACCGCCTCGGCGGGGTCGACGTCGACGCAGCTGTGCACGTGGGGGTGGGACAGCTGGACGGGGTGGTGGATGCTGTCGCCGGTGATCAGCGCCCGGCGGTCACTGCCGAGCAGTTCGACGGCGACCTGGCCCGGGGTGTGGCCGGGGGCGGGGACCAGCAGGATGCCGGGGGCGACCTCGTACCCGCGGCCCTGGTCGGGTACGGGCACCCGGGCGTACAGTCCGGCGTCGCGGACGGGGTGGACGGAGTCGCGGAACATCTGGGCGCGGGCCTCGTCGAGTTCGGCGGCGGCCCAGTGGTCCCACTCGGTGCGGCTGGTGAGGTAGCGGGCGTTGGGGAAGGTGGGGACCCAGTTGCCGTCGGTGAGGCGGGTGTTCCAGCCGACGTGGTCGGTGTGCAGGTGGGTGGTGATCACCAGGTCCACGGACTCGGGCGCGAAGCCGGCCGCCGCCAGGCGCTGCGGGAAGTCGGTGTCCAGGCCGTTCCAGGCCGGGTTCGCGCGGGGCTTGTCGTTGCCGATGCCGGTGTCCACGATGATCCGCAGTCCGCCGGCCTCGATCGCGAAGGCGTGGCTGGCCAGGCGGGGGACCTCGGCGTCGGCGAAGTCGGGGCGCAGCCAGGGTGCCTGGTCGAGGACCTCCGGGGTGGCGGCCGGGAGCAGCCAGGGGCCGGTCTGTCGGGGTAGTTCGATCTCGTCGATGCGGTGGACGGTGATGTCGCCGAGGTTCCAGCCCGTGCTGGTGTGGGGGGCGGCCGGGTGGGAGGTGGCGGTGCTGGTCATCGGTGGGTCCTTTCGGTGGTGCTGGGTGCCGTGGTGCGGGGGGGGTGGGGCGTGCTCAGGCGGTGCGCGGCCGGTGGAGGGTGCGGGTGAGGCCGGTCAGGGCCAGCAGGAGGACGGTCGCGGCGTAGGGCGAGAGGGCGGTCCGCAGGCCGTACCGGGTGGTCAGCAGGCCGGCCAGGACGGCGGGGAGGCTCATGGCCAGGTAGCTGAGGACGTAGTAGGCGGCGAGGGTGGCGGCGCGTTCCTGTGGGGCGGCCGGGGTCAGCAGGAGTCGTAGGGCGCCCTGGGTGACGGTGCCGAAGCCCGCGCCGGCCAGCGCGGTGCCGGTGAACAGCGCGGGGAGGCTGTGCAGTTGGGGGGCGCTCAGGGTGAGCAGGGTGCCCGGGATCAGGAGCGCGGTGCCGGCCGCGGTCACGGTGCGGGCGGGCAGTGCCCGGGCGGCGTGGCCGGCCAGGCCGGCTGCGGCGGTCAGGGTGAAAAAAATCAGTCCGCCGGTGGCGGGGGTGGTGTGCGGGTCGATGAGGCGGGCGAGTGAGGGGCCGAGGGAAGAGTAGAAGCCGCCGAGTGCCCAGGCGGCGACGATGCCGGGTGCGGCGAGGGCCAGGGCCGGGCGGGAGGCGGGGGCGAGGGTGATGGTGGGGCGCAGTGAGCGTCGGGCGCCGGGGTGGGGGTGGGCTGTTTCGGGGGTGCGCAGGACGGCGGCGGCCTGGGTGGTGAGGAGCAGGAGCAGGAGGAGGTAGACGGTGTGGGTGGGGGCGGGGGCGTACTGGGTGAGGGCGGTGGCGGCCAGGACGCCGGCCGCCATGCCGGCGACGGGGGTGATGCCGTTGACGAGGGTGGCCCGGCCGGGGCGGTCGGGGTCCTCGAAGTCGAGCAGGGCGGCTCCGGCGGCGCTGGTGGCCACGCCGGTGGCCAGGCCCTGGAGGATCCGGGCGGCGATCAGCGCGGGTACTGACTGGGCGGTGGCGAAGAGGGCCATCGCGGTGGCTTCGGCCAGCAGTGCTCCGGCGAGGACGGGGCGTCGGCCCAGGTGGTCGGAGAGCGTGCCGGCGGTCAGCAGGGCCGCGAGCAGGGCGAGTGCGTAGGCGCTGAAGACGACGGTGAGGGTGAGGGCGGAGAAGTGCCAGGCGCTCTGGTAGAGGGCGTAGAGGGGGGTCGGTGCGCTGGAGGCGGCGAGCAGGGTCACCAGGACCGAGGCGTGCAGCCGGAAGGCGCCCTGACGGCTCAGCAGGGGCAGCCGGCGGGAACGCGGGTGGGGGTGGGTGGGTAGGGCGGTGACGCTGGTCATGGGAGCACCTCGAACCGTTAAGGCGAATGCTTTGCATTAAGCACTCTAGGCACTCGGGCTCCCATGACGCAAATATTTAGCTTTTAGGCGGCCGGTGGGGGCGGGGTGCTGCCGAGCGCCGCCGCGACCAGGCGGTCGACGTAGGCCTGGGACAGGTCGGAGGGGCGGAACAGGATCCGGTACATCAGCGGGGCGACGACGGCGTCCAGCAGGGTCTCCACCCCCGGCACGGCCTCCCCGCGCCCGGCCGCCCGCACCCCGAGGGCCTTCAGCTGATCGGCGGCGTAGTCGGAGCAGCGCACCGCGTTGCCCTGCTCGGGGTCGCCCAGCAGGGCGTCGCGGATGTACGTGCGGCCCGCCGTCGAGTCCATCTCCTCCGCGAACTGCAGGGCCCAGGCCTCCAGGTCCTCCCTCAGGCTGCCGTGGTCGGCCGGCGGGGCGTCGGGGCGCAGCCGCTCCACGGCCACGTCGGACAGCAGCTCCCGCAGGTCGCCCCAGCGCCGGTAGACGGTGGAGGGCGTCACCCCGGCGCGGGCGGCGATCAGCGGCACGGTGAGCGCGTCCCGCCCCGCCTCCGCCTCCAGATCGCGGACGGCCTGGTGCACGGACTGCTGGACGCGGGCGCTGCGCCCGCCGGGGCGTGTGGTCGGTTTGGCACTCATGGACCACAGCTTAACGCGAAGGAGTTGCGTCTGGCCGGGTGCCGGCCCGGAGCGCCCGTGCCGGGCGGCCGGGATCGGCGCGGGCCGCGCGGCGGGCCGTCGACAGCAGGTCGCGGGCCGGGCCCCGGGGCCGGTGGCCGGTGGGCCAGACCGCCCGCAGGGCCCGGCCCAGGTCGACCCCGGCGATGTCGACGGCCACCAGCCGCCGGGCCCGCAGTTCCTCCTCGACCACGAGCCGGCTGAGCACCGCCGGCCCGGCCCCGCAGACCGCGGCGGCCTTCACCGCCGTCGAGGAGGACAGCTCCAGCAGCGGGCCGGCCAGGCCGCCGTACGGCGCCAGGACGCCGGCCAGGACCTGCCGGGCGCCCGACCCCGGCTCCCGCAGGACCAGCCGGGCGGCCGCCAGCTCCGCGGGACGGACCCGGCTGCGGCGCGCCCAGGCGTGCTGCGGGGCGGCCACCACCACCAGTTCGTCCCGGGCCACCACGGCCGCGGCCAGCCCCGGCGGGACGGTGGCGCTCTCGACGAACCCGAGGTCGACCTCGCCGCGGAGCACCTTCTCGGCCACGGCGCGGGAGTTGTCGGCGCTCAACGAGACGAAGGTGTCCGGGCGTTCGGCCCGCAGTCCGACCAGCCAGCCGGGCAGCAGGCACTCGGCCACCGTCTGGCCCGCCGCGACCCGAAGCCGGTCCTCGCGCTCGCCGCGCAGCACCTCGATGCCCGTGTCCAGGGCCTCCGCGGCCTCCAGCACCCGGGCCGCCCAGCCGGCGACCAGGGCTCCGGCCGCCGTGAGACGGGAGCCGTTGGGCGAACGCTCCAGCAGAGCGGCCCCGATCTGCGTCTCCATGACCCGGATCCGGGCGGAGGCGGCCGGCTGGCTGATGCCGGCCTCCCCGGCGGCCTTGCCGAGGCTGCCGAGCCGGGCGACCGCGAGCAGCATCTCCAGGCTGGACAGGTCGGGCACACGGTGGGACAGCGGCATGGTGGCTTCGCAGACGTCGTGGCGGTTGGGACGGGTGGGCCGAGTGCCCTGCCGTCCGGGCGGGTTCGGGCGTCGGCGGGACCGTCAGTGCCGTCGTCGTCGCGCGCGGGCGGCCCGGGCGGCGAGGGCCAGTGCCGCGCCCGCGCCGAGCGCGACGAGGCCGGCCTTCAGTGGCGTGCCGACGGAGTCCGCACCGGTGCGGGCCAGTTCGCCGCCCGGCGCCGGGGTGGCGGGTTCGGGGTCGGCGGGCCCGGGGCCCGGGGTTTCGGAGGGGCCGGGGGTTCCCGGGCTGCCGGTGGCGGTGGCGGTGGGGGACGGCTCCGGGCTGCCGGTGGCGGTGGGGGTGGCAGTGGGGGTTCCGGTCGGGGTGGGAGTGCCGGTCGGGGTGGGAGTGCCGGTCGGGGTGGGAGTGATTGTGGGGGTGGCGGTCGGGGTGGGGGTGCCGCGGACCAGCCGGATGACCTTCAGGGGCTGGATCTTCACGATCCGGGTGGGGCCGTAGTAGCCGATGAGGCCGATGTCGATCCGGTCGGTGAGCGGGGCGCCCGCGCCGAACCTCAGCTGGATCGGTATCTCGGTGACGTCCGCCGGGAGCGGGTCCTCTTCCTCCGGGATCGGGAAGTCCTGCCAGTCGTCCGTCGGATCGTTGAAGGACCTGGCGGACCGCCAGTGGCCGTCCAGGAAGTACTTGACCTCGATCTGGTCGACCTTGAGCCCCGCCCCCTGGGTGTCGTGCACCTGGAAGAAGATGCGGCTGAACTGCTCGGCCGGATCCGCGTAGTGCAGGACGGCGGTGAACTCCCGCCAGTCGGCGCCGGGGACGAACTCGCCGGGCAGGCCGCGCAGTTCCAGCGCCGCATCCGCCGCGGCCGGCTTCCGGGAGGCGGTCGGGGTGGCGCTCGGGGACGGCTCCGCCGCCGGGCCGGACGCGCGCGGGGCGGAGGGCGACGGGCGACGCTCCCCCGCCGTGGCCGGCGCGGCGGGGGCGGGCGCCACCGCGACGATTCCGGTGACCCCGGCGGTGACGACGGTGGCGGCGGCCATTCTTCTCAACTGCACGTGTTTCCCTCGTCCGTTGCTGAGTGGGTACGCAGGGAATCCTCCGTGCACCCACCAACTCCGGGTAGTGGGCGGCCCCCTATGGGGTCATAGCCCGGGCCTCTGACCCTCCCCCGGCTGACGGTCCGCAGGCCCGCCGCGGCGGCGCTTGGATAGGCTGCCGGGATGGCCACCGACTCCCCCCGGCTGCTGCGCGCCGACGCCGCCCGCAACGCGGAGAAGATCATCCGGGCCGCCTGGGAGGTCTTCACCGAGCAGGGGCCCGACGCCCACCTGGACGACGTGGCGCGCCGGGCCGGTGTCGGGGCCGCCACGCTGTTCCGCCGCTTCCCCGACAAGGCCGCGCTGCTGCGGGCCGTGCTGGACGCCCGCTTCGCCGAGAACGTCCGGCCCGTCATCGAGGCGGCCGCCCTGGACCCCGACCCCGCGGCCGCGCTGGCCCGGGTGCTGGGGACGGCCCTGGAGTCGGTGGCCGGCGACCACAACGTGCTGGCCGCCGCCCGGGCCGCCGGGGTGCTGACCCCGGCGACCGGCGAGGAGTTCTTCGCCGCCCTCGACGACCTGCTGGCGCGCGGCCAGGAGGCGGGCGTGCTCCGCGCCGACCTGGTCCCCGACGACCTGCACCGCGTCGTCGTCATGCTGATCTCGGTGCTGTGGACGATGGACCCGCGCGAGGACGGCTGGCGCCGGTACCTGGCCCTGGTCCTGGACGGCCTCTCCCCCGCCGGGGCCCGCCCGCTGCCCTGCCCCGCCCCCGCGCTGCGCACCCGCACGCCCTGACGCACTGCCGCACCGCGATGCGGGGGCGAATGCGAACGGGTTTTCCCATGGTGACGACCGGTTCGATTTCACGGCCCCCGACCTGCCACAAAAGGCCGATCTGTATAAAAACTGAGTTTTAATCAGAATGGCCAGCGACTTCGCGTTGGTCCAATTCTTTCGGCATTCCCTTATTTATTCTCGGCCTAACCACCCGGCATCACGAAGGAGATGCAGTGACCAGAACCTTGGGAGTGCCCGCCCCGACCGGCGAGGTACGCCGATGAGAGGCGCACGCCGCTGGGTCGTCCCGCTCATCGCACTCTGTCTGTCGGGCGGCGGCCTGCTGGCCGCCGCGCTGCCGTCCAGCGCGCAGGTGGACCCGCCCGCCCGCGCGGCGGCCGCGAACCCGCCCGCCGCCGTGGCGCCCGCCGCCCCGGCCGCGGCGCCCGCGCCGGCGCGCCCGGCCACGAAGGCCCTCGCCGCCCCCAGGGGCGACAACAACGATCCGCAGTACTGCCACCTGCAGATCGTCAAGACCGCGGACCGGGACTACTACCTCCCGGGCCAGAAGATCACCTACACGATCACCCTCACCAACGACGGCAACGTGCCGATCACCGGCGCGGTGGTGACCGACGACCTGGGCGGCGACCTCGCCGACGCCGTCTACGACAACGACGCGACGGTCGGCACCGGCAAGCTGTCCTACGTCCAGCCCATCCTGACCTGGGTCGGCGACCTGAACCCCGGCGACAGCACGAAGATCGTCTACACCCTGACGGCCAACGACCCCGACAACGGCCCGAAGATGCTGCGCGACGCGGTCACCGGCCCGAAGTTCAGCAACTGCCCGACCGGCACCGAGCCGGGCTGCCACGTCGAGCTCGGCTCGCCGCACTGGACGGTCTCCAAGGTCGAGGACCGCAGTGACGTCGAGATCGGCGACACCATCCACTACACGATCACCGCGACCAACGACGGCACGGTCGACTTCGTCGGCGCCCGCCAGGCCGGCCTCGAGGACGACATGTCCCAGATCGTCGGCGAGTCCAAGTACGACGCGGACGCGCAGGCGGACATCGGCACCATCAGCTACGTGGCGCCCTCCTTCGTGGTCTGGCGCGGCGACCTGCCGGCCGGCGCGACGGTGACCATCCACCTGTCGATCACCGCCGAGGGCCTCAAGCCCGGCAACACCGAGCTGGTGAACATCGTCCGGGCGCTCTACCCGCACCACGGCGGCACCGACCTGAGCAACCCGCTGCCCCCGGCGAACCGCTCCGCGCTGATCCCGGACTCCTACCTGCGCGACCTGCCCCGCCCCGACGTGGCGCGGCACCGGGCCGGCAACGGGCAGATCACGGCCTGCACCATCGACCCGGCGACCGACGCCTGCTTCGTCGACGCCGACGAGCCCAGCTTCGTGGTCGCCAAGTCGGTGGACCGCGCCACGGCCAGCCCGGGCGACGTCGTCACCTACACGGTCTCCTACGCCAACACCGGCAACGACCAGTTCCCGGACGGTGAACTCCCCTCGGTCACCGACGACCTGAGCCAGGTGCTGCAGCACAGCAGCTTCGTGGACGGCTCGCTGAGCTCGACGGTGCCCACGGCGACCTTCGACCCGGTGGCCAGGACGATCACCTGGACCGGACAGCTCACCTCGGGGCAGCACGGCAGCTTCACCTACCAGGTGAAGGTCAACAGCCCGTACTCGGGCGACCAGTTCCTGGACAACCCGATCGTCTCGGCCAAGTCGACCGACTGCCAGGCGGGTTCCACCGACGCCCGGTGCCGCGCGCACGTCGTCATCATCCTGCCGAGCGGCTCGCCGTCCCCCAGTGGTTCGCCCTCGCCCAGCGGTTCGCCCTCTCCGAGCGGCTCGCCGTCCCCCAGCGGGTCGCCCTCCCCGAGCGGCAGCCCCAGCGGCAGCCCGAGCGGTAGCCCCAGCGGCTCGCCGTCGCCCGGTGGCAGCCCGAGCCCCTCGGGCGGGCACCCGGGACACGGTCGCCCGCCCGGAGGCGTGCTGCCGCACACCGGTGCCGGCACCATCGGCGAGATCGCCCTGGTGACGCTCCTGCTGGCCGCCGGTGGCGGGCTCTTCTGGCTCTCCCGGCGTCACGGCAAGCACTGACCCCCGACCCGGGACACCCTCCCGGGCATGACCCGACAGCACCACGATGACGGCCGGACCCCCACTGCTCACCGGGGGTCCGGCCGCCGCCGTTGCGGTACGGGCGTCCCCGTCAGCCCGCCGGGCGCAGCCGCAGCGCCGAGACCGGGCACCTGGCGGCCGCCTCGCGGGCCTGCTGCGCGGCCGCCCCGACGGGCTCGGCGGTGAGCACCACGACCTGCCCGTCCTCGTCCTGGTCGAACACCAGCGGCGCGGTCACCGCGCACTGCCCCGAGGCCACGCAGCGCGCGGCGTCCGCCTCCACCCGCTCGTGGCGCCGTCCCCCGTTCACCACCACCGGACCGGGACCTCGCCGAGGCCGCCCGCCAGCCGTTCGGAGTGGTCGCGCAGGCTGTGCGGGTCCACCGCCGTCCGCAGGCCGGGGAAGCGGCGGAACAGCGCGGTCAGCGCGGTCTGCAGCTCGGTGCGGGCCAGCGAGTTGCCGATGCAGTAGTGGCCGCCGTGGCCGAAGGCGAGGTGGGCGTTGGGGGAACGCGACGGGTCGAAGGCGTCCGGCTCCTCGAAGGCCCGGGCGTCCCGGTTCGCGGCGTTGATCGCCACCAGCACCGCCTCGCCCCGGGCGATCGCCGTCCCGGCGACGGTGAGGTCCTCGCGGGCGAAGCGGGTCAGGCCCAGCCCGCCGGGCGCGGCCATCCGCAGGATCTCCTCCACGGTCGCGCGGGCCGTCCCCTGCGGGTCGGCGGCGAAGCGGTCCCGCCGGGCGGTGTCGCCCAGCAGGAACAGCACGCCCAGGTCGATCCGGGCCGAGGTGGTCTCGTGGCCCGCGAACAGCAGGCCCACCGCCAGGCGGGTCATCTCCTGTTCGGTGAACGAGGGGTCCTGCGCCTGCACGGCCAGGATGTCGCTGAACACGTCCTGCCCCGGCCGCCCGCGCTTGTCCTCGGCGACGGCGGCCACGTAGGCCTCGAACTCAGCCATCGCCGCCGCCGCGTCCTCCCCGCCGTACAGGGCGGCGATCCGCTCCGACCAGCCGCGCAGCAGGTCCCGGTCGGCGATCGGCACGCCCAGCAGTTCGCAGATCACCATCACCGGCAGCCGGAACGACAGGTGCTCGTGCAGGTCGACGGCGCGGTCCGGGTGCCGCGCGTGCTCCGCCTCCATCGAGTCCAGGCAGGACTCGGCGAGTTCGCCGATCCGCTCGCCCAGGCGGCGCATCCGCGGCGCGCTGAACGCGGGCGCCAGCATCCGCCGCATCCGCGCGTGTTCGCGGTCCTCCTCCTCGGGGGTGCCGGCCGGGCGGGTGTGCAGGGCCGAGGTGGAGATCCGCGGCCCGTCCTCGGTGTCGGGGCGCTGCCGGGAGAAGCGGGTGTCGCTCAGGACCTCCCGGGCCTCCTCGTAGCGGGTCACCAGCCAGGCCGGGTCGCCGGCGGGGGTCGTCACCCTCGTGATCGGGCCCTGTTCGCGCAGCCGCGCGAGCAGGGGCGCCAGGTCCAGGGCGTTGGGGCGCTCGAAGGGTAACCGGGGGGCGGGGGCGGGGGCGGTCATGGTCTCTCCTCACCGGCCGAAGGCCACGGGGCGGTGCGCGCTCGGCGGAGCCGCTCCCCCTCCCGGCCGTCCGGGCCGCGGCCGTGGGCGGCCGCGTTCGCGGGCCGCCCGTGGCGGACGGTGTGCCCGTCCCGGCCGACAAGTGAGAGCTGACTCTCCTTTCTGCGAGCGTAACACCGTCGGCACGCACCGTCAGCTACCGGGCGCCGTCGGCCCGTTCGGCACCGGGGCCGGGGTGGGGCGGCGGTGCCCCGGCGGCGCCGCCCGCCGGGACCGCGGTGCCGAGCCGCCAGGACTCGATGTCCCGGTAGTGGATCGGCCCGGGACCGCGGCCGGTGTTGCTGCCGACCAGGTGGAGGCGCTCGGCCCGCCACGGGCGGCCCGCGAAGGCGGCCAGCCCGTCCGCGGCGAGCGGCACGCTGATGGGGTCGTCGCGGCGGGCGCGGGCCAGGGTCAGGTGGGGGCGCAGCGGGCGGTCGCGGAACGCGATGCCGCAGGAGCGGGCGAGGTCGCGGACGTCGGCGGCGAGGTGGTGGAGGCCGTCGAGGTCGCCGTCGACGCCGGTCCACAGCAGCCGGTCGTCGAAGTGGTCGCCGCCGCGCAGGACCAGTCGCGGGGCGGGGTGCGCGGCGGCCAGGGCGGCCAGGGCGGGGCGCAGCGACGGGATCGCGGCGACGGGCAGTTCGCCGAGGAAGGCCAGGGTGATGTGCCAGTCCTCGATGCGGTTCCAGCGCAGCCGGGGGTGGTCGGCGTAGGCGGAGCGCAGGGCCCGGGCGAGTTCGTCCTTGGCGTCGTCGGGCGGGGCGAGCGCCACGAAGACGCGCCGGGTCGAGGGTTCGGGGTGATCGTCCACGGGGGTTTTCTAGCATCCCGGCCGTCGGTGGCCCCGGGGACGGGCGCCGCGTGCTGATCCGGTGCGAATTGTCGGATACGCCCTAGTTCGGGGACGGCGCCGGGTCGCGGCGGTGCTCCAGCCAGGTGCAGCCCAGGTCGTCCCAGACGGCCTGGTACCTGGCGAAGACGGCGTCGAGCCGGCTGTGCGTCAGCTCGGCTGCGGGTGTGGAGGCGAGGAGGTACTCCAGGTCGTCGGCGAGGCGTTGGAAGCGGTACTGCGTCTCCTCCATCAGCACCCATCGGGAGCGCCAGTTGAAGAAGGGTTCGACGGCGCCCAGTGTGGTCACCAGGGCGACCAGCGCGAAGGCCAGGTTCGCCCACAGGCGCAGCCCCAGGAGGATGGTGGAGGCCGCGGACAGCGCCAGGGTCAGCAGTTTGATCGCCGAGGCGCGGCGGCGGAAGCGCTGCTTCCTCGTGCGGGCGTAGTCGTTGCCCCGGCGGATCCGCCCCAGCAGGAGGGCGGCCGTCTCCGCCGGGGCGAGTCCCACGCCCGGCCCACCGTTCGCTTGCATCCCGGCCCCCGCCTCCACGCCTGCCCCGCCCGCGGATCGGGCGGCCGTGCGTCCGTCGGCAGCGGTGCGGGTTCCCGCGGCTGCCGGGCCCGGTGCCCGGGCCACCCGCGCATCCTCTCGCATGTCCGGCCGGGCGGCGGTGGCCTCGGCCCCTGCGGAGGGGGTGGAGGCCACGGCGGGCGTCCGGTGCGGGATCAGTGCCGGGCGGTGACGGCGTCGGCCGGCCGGCCGGCGGGGGTCACTGGCGGGCCCGGGCCGGGCAGGCGGGCTCGTGCCAGGTGGTGCGGACGGCCGCGCCGCTGCGGGTGAGGTGCTCGCTGGACCAGGTCCGGCAGCAGCGGCCGCCCGGCGCGGCCGGGCCCGGCTGCCGCGCCGTCCGGGCCTGGGCGGCGGAGGCGGGCGTGGCGGAACGGCCGCGGTGGCGGCGCCTGGTCACGGGTGTCGTCATGTCGCTGGCTCTGCCCACCGTGCCGCACCGCCGAACCCCGCGCTCACCCGAACGGCCCAATCGGGGCCGGCGGTGGACGGGCCGGCGGGGCGGGTGTGATCCATCCCACACCCGCCGGATTCCGCCCGCCGCGGCCCCTCCCCCGGCCCGGGGCGGGCGGGGTGACGGCCGGTCGGGGACCGCGGTGACCTGCGCGGTCGTGGCGCGTCCGGTGGGCGGGGGCCGGGCTGGGCAAGCTGGCCGGTTCCCCGCTCCGGCGGAAGTCGTGATTCAACCGGTCTCCCCCGTTCATCCGTTTGTCATGGGACGGTCGGCTGCCGGTGAGCCGCCGACCGCAGTACCGGGCCGGACGCCGGAGCGTGGGCGCCGGCCGGGACCGGACGAGAGGGGACAGCCGATGGGACGAGCACTGGCCCGCCTGGTGGGGGACGCGGACGCCTTCACCAGGACGCTGGAGGAGCAGCGGCCGCAGGTCTTCCGCACCGGGGAGTGGCCCGCCGGGCTGCCCCGGCCGGACGAGCTGGACGCCGTGCTGCACGGAGGCCTGCTGCGGGTGCCGTACGTGGAGATGGTGCAGGACGGCGCGGTCGTGGCACCCGAGCGCTTCTGCACCACCCGCACGGTGGCCGGGCGCCGCGAGGACGGCTGGGCCGACCCCGCGCGGATCGGCGCGCTGCTGGCCGGGGGCGCCACCCTGCTGCTGCCGCAGCTGGACCAGTGGCACGCCCCGGTACGGGCGCTGGCCGCCGACATCGCCCGCCAACTGGGCCGCCGCACCGAGGCGTTCTGCTTCGCGACCGGCGCCGGGCGGCGCGGCCTGGACGTGCACCGCGACGGTGCGGACGTGCTGGTCGTCCAGCTCGCCGGGGAGAAGGAGTGGACGGTCCACGAGGCGCCCGCCGACGGGCGCTGGCGCCCGGGACCCGCCCCGGAGCCGGGGCCGGTGGCGCTGCACACCGTGCTCGCACCGGGCGAGGTGCTGTACGTGCCGCGCGGCGCCCCGCACGCCGCGACCGGCCGTCAGGGGCTGTCGGTGCACCTGTCGTTCACCGTCCGGGAGGCCGGCACCGGTCAGCTGCACGCGGCGGTCGGCGAGTTCCTGGCCGCCTCCGGCCTGGACCACGGCCTGCCCGAACACCCCGGGACGGCCGCCGAGTTGCTGGCCGCGGCCGCGGAGGTGCTGCGGGTCGGCCGCGAGCGCCTGGCCGCACTGACCCCGCAGGAACTGCTGCGCCTGGCGCGGGGGCCGCTGCCCGAACCCGCGCCGGGGACCCCGCCGGGGCCGGGGCCGCTGGGCGGCTGAACAGCCGAGCGGCAGGGCGGCGGGGCGGCGGGGCGGACGCACAGCGGGCGCGGTTGCCCGGACCGTTCACACGGTCCGGGCAACCGCGCCCGGTCGTACCCGTACCGGTGCCGGATCAGAACGATCCGAGCGGCCGGTCCGGCCCTACGGTCAGATGCACCACGGACGGGTGCAGGACCCCTCGCACGAGATGCTGAACGCGGCGTCCTCCTGCTCGCCGGTCTCGGCGGCGACGAGGTCCTGCACGTCGAGGTCGAACAGCTCCTGCATGTCGGTGGCCATGGGGGCCTCCTTTCGTCGGTGCCGCGACTGGCCGCGGCGGACTGCTGCAAGGGTTAGGCACCCGCTCGGGGCCCGACAACGACTGTGCGCGGACGGATAGACGGATTCGGCCAACTATTGATGACTTCTGATCAAACATGGACAGCTTTCGGTCACCGGGATAGAACGACCCGACACGGCGACACGGCGGCACGGGGGGCACGGTGGGGAAGAAGACGCACGCGGCACACCGGGAGGCGCTCTTCACCGCGACCGGCCCCGTCCTGCTGCGCGCACCCGCGCTGGCCCGCAAGGAGCGCCACGCCGACGGGCCAGGGAGCGGCGATCCCCTGGCCTACCTCGCCGGGGCCGCCGCCGATCCGGTCCTGCGCGAGGCGATCGAGGTCTCCAGCCCCTCGCTGGCCGACCAGCTCGACCAGGCCGTGGCCGCGGCCGCCGCCGGCGACGCCCCCCGCCCGGCCGCGCTGCGCCGCGCGGTCGAGGCCGTCGGCCGCTACCGGCTGCGGATGGCCACCCGCCCCACCCCCTTCGGCCTGATGGCCGCCGTCGCACCGGCCCGCTTCGGCCCCCGGGCCGAGGTCCGCTGGGACGGCGGCGAACGCCGCGCCCTGCGCCCCGACCTCGGCTGGCTCCTCCCGCTGCTGGAGCGGCTGCGCACCGACCCGCGGGTGCTGCCCGCCCTGCGGCTGGCCGCCGACCAGCAGATCGTGCCGCGCGGCGACCGGCTGGTCCTGCCCTACCTGCCCGAACCGCGCACCGCCCCGGCCGGCCCCGGGACCGGCGCCGGGGAGGCGGGCGCGCAGCCCGTCACCGAGCGGACCGTCCGCGCCACCGCCGTGGTCCGCGCCGCCGTCCGGCACGCCGAGCGCCCGCTGCGCCACGCCGAGTTGCTCGCCGCCCTGGCCGCCGACTTCCCCGCCGCCCCGGCCGAGGCGATCGCCGCGCTCGTGCGCACGCTGGTCGCCCAGGGCTTCCTGCTCACCGACCTGACGCCCCCGCCGGACAGCACCGACCTGCTCGGCCACGTCCTGGACCGGCTGCCCGACGGCCACCCGGTACGGGCCGAACTCGCCACCGTACGGGACCTGTTGGCGCAGGCCGCCGCCCTGCCGCGCGGGCGGGCCACCGCCGTGCTGGGCGAGACCCGCCGCCGGATGACCCGCCTGGCGCCCGCCGACCGCCCGCTGCACGCCGACCTCGCGCTGACGGCCGAGGTGGTCCTGCCCGAACAGGTCCGCACCGAGCTGGAGCACACCGCCACCCTGCTGTGGCGGCTCTCCCCGCCGGCCACCGCCCCCGAGCACCTGCGCGCCTACCACCTGGAGTTCCTCGAACGGTACGGCACCGACAGCCCCGTCCCGCTCGCCGAACTGCTCGACCCCGACACCGGCCTCGGCCCGCCGGCCGGCTACCGGCGCCCGGCCGGTCCCCGCGGCGCGGCCAACCCCCAGCCCGCCCGGGCCCGCACCGACGCCGAGGCTGCCCGCGACCGGGTGCTGGCCGAACTCGCCGCCGGCGCCCTCGCCGACCGCGAACCCGGCGCCCCGCTGCCCGAGGTCGTCCTGGACGACGAGCTGCTCGCCCGCCTGGTCCCGGCGCAGGAACCGCGGGAGGCGCGGGAGGGGTTCGGTGACGCCGCCGACACCCCGCCCGACTCCCTGGAGCTGTACGCCGAACTCGCCGCCGACTCCGTCGAGGCCCTGGACGCCGGGCGGTTCCGCCTCGTGCTCTCCCCCACCAACGGCAGCGACCGCGCCGGCGCCACCTTCGGCCGCTTCGCCGCCCACCTCGCCGGGCCGGACGGCGGGGCCCTGCTCGCCGCCGCCACCGGCGCCGGCGAGGGGTTCGGCGACGGTGAAGTCCTGGACGCCCACCTGGAGTTCACCCCCTACCGCCCCCGCCACGCCAACATCGCCCTCACCCCCCGCTGGCTCGGCCACCGCGTCGCCGTCAGCGCCTTCCCCGACCCCGGCGGCCCCGCCGCCCTCCCGCTGGAGGACCTCGTCGTCCTCGCCGACGCCGAGCGCCTCAGCGTCCACTCCCGCAGCCTCGGCCGCGAGGTCCGCGCCACCGCCCACCACGCGCTCAACCTGCGCACCGGCGCCCCCAACGCGGCCCGCTTCCTCCAGGAGGTCGCGCTCACCGGACGGCGCCCCTGGCAGCCCTGGGACTGGGGCGCCGCCGGCAGCGCCCCCGCCCTGCCCCGGGTCCGCCGCGGCCGGGTCGTCCTCGCCCCCGCCACCTGGCGGCTCACCGCCCCCGTCCCCGGCGCCGACGCCCCGTACGGGCAGTGGGCCGAGGGCCTCGACCGCTGGCGCCGCCGCTGGGGCGTCCCCGCCGCCGTGCAACTGCTCAGCGGCGACCAGCGGATCAGCCTCGACCTGGACGACCCCTGGCACCGCCGCCTGCTGCACAGCCGCTCCCGCTCCGAGCGGCCCGCCGTGCTCCAGGAGGACCTCACCGGCGACGGGGACGGCGACGGCGGCTGGCTGCACGGCCCCGGCGGCGCCCACGCCACCGAGATCGTCGTCCCGCTGCGCCGCGCCGCCCACCCGGCCGCCCCGGCCGCCCCGGCGGTGCGCCGGCCGCTGCCCGCCGCGCACCCCCGCACCCCCGAACTCCCCGGCGGCCCCTGGCTGTTCGCCCGCCTCGCCGCCACCGAGGCCCGCCACGACGAGATCCTCGCCGACCACCTGCCCCGGCTGCTCGCCGCCCTGCCCGGCGACGTCGACCGCTGGTTCTTCATCCGCTACCGCGACCCCGCCCCGCACCTGCGGCTGCGCTTCCACGGCACCCCGTCCGTCCTCGCCACCGACCTGCTGCCCCTCCTCCACGACTGGGCCCACGAGCTGCGCCGGGCCGGGCTCGCCGCCGACCTGCGGCTGGACGGCTACCTCCCCGAGACCGACCGCTACGGCGGCCCGGACGCGCTCGCCCACGCCGAACGCGTCTTCCACGCCGACAGCCTGGTCGCCCTCGCCGCCCTGCGGCTGGCCCGGGCCGCCCGCACCGCGCCCGGTGACCTGCTCGCCGCCGTCAACCTCACCGCCACCGCCCGGGCCTTCCTCACCGCCCGCCCCGCCCCGCCGACCGTCGGCGCCTGGATCGCCGCCGCCTACCCCAAGTCCGAACCCCACCACCAGGCCTTCCGCACCCACCGCGCCGCCGCGCTGCGCGCCATCGGCCCCGACGGCCCCACCACCCCCGCCGGCGGCCTGCTGCCCGCCGACCCCGCCCTCACCGCCGCCTGGCACCGGCGCGCCGCCCGGCTCGCCGACTACGCGCCCCACCTCACCGCGCCCTCGGCCGGTCCGGCCCTGGCCTCCGTCCTCCACATGGGCCACAACCGCCTCATCGGCATCGACCGCGAGTCCGAACGCCGCGCCTACGCCCTCGCCCGCGGCGCCCTCGAAGCCCACCGCGCCCTGGCAGCCCACCGCACCGTGGAAGCCCACCGCACCCGCCCCACCACCCCGAGCGAGGGCCGATGACCCCCACCGAAGCCCTCCTGGCCGTCACCGCCCGCCTCACCCGGCCCGAGGCCGACCCCGCCGCCGCCCCCTCCCCCGGGCTCGGCGCCGGACTCAGCGGCACCGCGCTCACCCTCGCCGTGCTGGCCGGGCCGGACCCGGAGCCGCGCCGGGCCGCCCACGCCCGGCTCGCCGCCGCCGTCCGCGCCCCCGGCGCGATGCGCACCGGCGGCCTCCACTCCGGCGCCGCCGCGGTGGCCTTCGCCGCCCGCACCATGGCGCGGGCCCCCGGCGAGTACCGCGGGCTGCTGGACGCGCTGACGCCCCGGGTGGGCGAGGCCGCCGCCGGGCGCACGGCCGCGCTGCGGGCCGATCTGGCGGCCGGCGCCGGACTGCGGGCCCACACCTTCGACGCGGTCTCGGGGGCCGCCGGCCTGGGCCGGCTCCTGCTGGCCCTGGAGCCGGGGGGAGCGGCGCTGGCCGACCTGCTGGCCGCCCTGGTGGAACTGGCCGCACCCGGCGGCGGGGCGCTGCCGCGCTGGTGGACGGCGGGCGGGCCGGGGCTGCCCGGCGCGGCCCCGGACCACCCCCGCGGTCACGTCAACCTCGGTCTGGCGCACGGGTTCCCGGGCCCGCTCGCACTGCTGGCCCTGGCCCGGCTGCAGGGCGTACGGGTGCCCGGCCAGGACGGGGCGATCGAGGCGCTGGCCCACTGGCTCGCCACCCACCGGCTGCCCCGCGGCGGCTGGCCGATGACCCTGCGCGTCGAGGACGTGGAGGCGGGCCGCCCGCCCGCCGACGCACCGACCCGGGCGGCCTGGTGCTACGGCACCCCGGGCGCGGCCCGGGCCCTGTTCCTGGCCGGCACCGCGCTCGGCCGCCAGGACTGGCGCGCCACCGCCGTCACCGCGCTCGCCGACGCCCTGGCCGAGCCCGCCGGCTGGCACCTGGCCGGCCCCGGACTCTGCCACGGCACCGGCGGCCTGCTGCGGATCGTCCAGCGCACCGCCGAGGACTCCGGCTCCGCCGCCCTGGCCGCCCACCTGCCCGCTCTCGCCGAGGCCACCGCCCGCGACCTCGCCGCCGCCCTCGCCGCCGACGAGCCCGCCACCCTCCTGGAGGGCACCGCCGGCGCGGCCCTGGCCCTGCACGCCCACCTCCACCCCGACGCCACCGCCCCGGACTGGGACGCCTTCCTGCTCCTCGGCTGAGCCCGGCCGAGGGGAAAGGCGCTCACGCCGTCAGGAGCGGTTCCCCGTAGTGCTCGACCGTGGGGAACGGCGCGTAGAAGTGGTGCAGCAGCGCCCGCCACCGCTCGTACTCGGCGGAGCGGCGGAAGCCCTCGGTGTGGTCGGCCAGCGTCTCCCACGCCACCTGCAGCAGGAAGCGGGAGCCCTCCCCCTCGTCCACGCACCGGCGCAACTCCAGTGAGCGGAAGCCCTTCTGGACCGAGATCAGCGGCCTGGCCCGCGCGAAGGCGGCGAGGAACTCGTCCTCCCGCCCGGGCCGGACGTCCAGCAGAGCGCTTTCAAGGATCATGGCACCGCATCCTAGGGGCGGGTGCCGGCGCGGGCGGGCGGCCCGGAGGCGGGGTCAGGGGCCGGGGCCGGGGTCAGGGGGCGACGAACAGCCTGGGGAAGGCCGGGGCCAGCCAGGGGCGGCGGCCCCAGGCGAGCACCTTGCCGCGCAGCAGGGCCTCGGTGGCGCCAAAGCGGCCCAGCGCGATGAGGAAGAAGGCCACCGGCTCCAGCAGGATCGTGCAGTCCGGGCGGCGCGGCGGCTCCCGGTCCACCGTGGCGGCGCCGTCCGTGAAGGTCACCGCGAACTCCTCCAGGCCGCGCAGCCGCACCCGGTAGCAGGCGTTGTGGCCGGCCGCGGCGCGGGCGTCGACCACCCAGGGCATGGCCGTGCGCAGGAACGGCGTCGTCAGCGCGACCCGGTGCCGGTCCAGCGGGTGCGGCCGGCCGAGGGCGCGGGCGATGTCGTAGAGGTGGGCCAGCATGTGGGTGAGCAGGTAGGCGCCGAGGGTGTCCAGGTCCATCGGGCCGAGCGGGGTCCGGACCGCTTCGGTGCCCTCGCGCCGGGCGGACGCCGTCGTGAACTCCCGTGCCCGGTCGGCGATCTGGGCGGCGAGTACGGCCGGGTCGCGCTCGGGCCGGGCGGCCAGCGAGGCGGCGTTCGCGGCGGCCAGCGAGGCCGGGGTGCCGTCCCCGTAGGGCCGTTGCTCGCCGGCGGCCAGGGCGGCCATCAGCTCGTTGGCCATCGCCAGGTGGGCGGCGGCCTCGGCGACCGTCCACTCGGATCCGGGGACCGGGGTGTCGCCGCGGCAGCCGGCGAGCAGGGCGAGGGCCTCGTCGCCGACCGCGGTCACCGCTTCGAGGAGCGCGGTGCGCGGGGCGCCGGGCCGGTGCTGCGGGAGGGGGAGGTCCATGGTGGTGAACAGTGGCCGACTCCCCCGCCGCTGTCCAGGGTTGCGGCACGCCCGGGGGTCGCGGCCGCCCCCGCCGGGCCCGCCCGTGCGAGGGCGGGCGGGCCCGGCGGGGGGGCGGTCAGTGGGCGATGATCTGCAGGTTGGCGGTCTGTCCGACGGTGCCGCCGACGTAGAAGGTGTGGCCGTCGGGGCCCAGGGCCAGGCCGGTGAGGCTGTCCTCGTCGAGGTCGCCGGCGCCGTCCGCGGGGACGGGGGCGCCGGTGGCGGTGTCGAGGGCGAGCACCGAGGCGGTGGTCGTGCCGTAGTTGCTGTCGGCGAGGTAGAGCCGGGTGCCGTCGGCGCTGACCTGCGGGTTCTCCAGGGTGTCGCCGCTGCCCGCGGCCTGGAAGGTGGAGGTGACGGTGTCGGTGGCCGGGTCGATGATCGTGCTGGCGCCGGTGCCGAGTTCGGCGAGGCCGAACAGGCGCCTGCCGTCGGGGGTGAACGCCAGGTTGTAGTCCAGGTTGGTGGCGGTGCCCCGGACGGTGGCGGCCACGGCGGGCGCGGCGCCGGCCGTGGTCACGTGCACCACGCCCTGGCTGGTGCCGACGTACACGTCCCCGGTGCCCGGGCGGGCCGCGGGGGCGCCGACGTAGGGGCCGGGATCTGCACCGTGGTGGTGGACGCCTGCTGCGCGGTGGCGAAGGCCAGGATCCGGCTCTGGCCGTTCTGCCGGTAGGCGGTCGCCCCGTTCTGGGAGACGTACAGGTTGACATCCTCCCCCGGCTAAAGCTGGGGGATTCCAACACCGGTGGGGTGTTGAGGTTCACGGGCACTCGACCGCTGACGCGGTGTTGCCCCTCCGGTACCGGAAGGTGTCTTCCGGGGCCTTGCGGCCTGTCCTACCGCGACGTTGGTTGCTGCGTTGGTGTCGGCGTTGCAGGTGAATCCGCAGGTGGTGCAGACGAACTCGGCTTGACTCTTGCGCGAGTTCTTGTCGATCCAGCCGCACTGCGAACAGCGCAGGGAGGTGTACGGGGCGGGGACGTCTTCGACCCGCCCGGGGGCCTTGTGCTCGGTGCGCTGCCGGAGAAGTCCCCATCCCTGAGCGAGGATCGCCCGGTTCAATCCAGCCTTGGCCCGGACGTTGCGGCCGGGCTGTTCGGCCGTTCCCTTCGCGGAGGCGGTCATGTTCTTGATGTTCGGTTTCTCGAACCGCACCAGGTCGTAGGAGCTGGCGAGCATGGTGCTGGTCTTATCGCACCAGTCCTTGCGCCTGTCGGCCTCGCGGGCCTTGAGACGGGCGACCTTGGCGTATTCGGCCGTCTTCTGGTCACTGCCCTTGGGAGCGCGGGCGGCACGGCGCTGGTGCTTACGGATTTGCGCCCGCTCCTTGACGGTCAGTTTCGGGCAGTTCAGGATTCGACCGTCCGAGAGCGCGGCGGTGACGGTCACGCCTCGGTCGATACCGATGACCTTTCCGGCACCGGGGGCCTCGATCGGCTCGGGGATGACGGCGAACGCGATGTGCCACCGGCCGTTGCGCCAGGTGACGCGGAACGTCTTCGCGTCCGGTAGATCGTGGCGTGTGTTGCGGAAGCGAACCCAGCCGCAGCCCGGCACCTTGACCTGAGCCCACTTGCGGTTGAGCTTTTGCACGACCACCGACCGGCCCATGACCTGCTTGCCGGTCTTCGGGTTCAGCTTCGCCGTGCCGTCCGCGTTGAGTTCCGGGACGCGGTCGGTGCCGATCACGCGGAAGCCCTCATGCCGGTACCGCTTGCGCCACGTCGGTTCGCCGAATCCGGACGAGTACCGGGCAGCGACGGCTTTGGCGAAGTCCCTGAGCGCCTGCTGCTGCACGTCCGCGTTGCCCGCGCCGAGCCATTCGCTGGCCCAGCGCGCCTCGGTGAGCTGGCGGCTCTGTTCGGCAAAGCCGGGTGCGGACTGCCGGCCCGGACGCCAGTGCGCGCGCTGCTCGACAGCCAGGTTCCAGACGTACCGGGCGTGCGCGCAGTGCACGAGCATCTGATCTTCCTGCGCGGGCGTCGGGCACATCCGGAAGCGTGACATGCCGCCATGCTGGCGGCACCGCGACGGCATAAGCAAGTTCACGCTACGCATCCCGGACCTCCGCTACCCGCTGACCGCGCAGGATGCCACGAGAGGCGGTACCTCAACTCAGAGCTGCCGCACCTGCTTGAGGCCACTCTCACCATCGTTACTCCCGAACGCCGGATCGCCTTGACAGCGATTCAGCTACCCCTGACCCGCTCCGCGGGAAGCCGGATTCACCCCCGGCCTGAAGGCCGGGGCACCCTCCGGACTCTTTGGTGGAACGCGTGCTGTGGCGTCGGGGTGTGGTGCGGGGGGCAGGCTAGCCGACGCCGGTGACAATCCGATCGACGAACAGGTGACCGTATGATGATCGCCTGCTGTTACAGGATGGTGACGATCCGTCCACAACCTGAGGGCGGGATGAGAACGTCCTTGAGAGGGACAGCGCCCACACGGCACCGGCCGGGCCGCGTGGGCAGGCACCTCCCCGTGGAAGAGGTACTCCTGTGATCGTCTCCAAGCGGAACTCCCTGCGTCTGGCCGCCGTGGCCACCCTCGGCGTGCTCTCCCTCGGCCTGGCGGGCACCGCCGTGGCCGCCACCCCCACCGTCTCCGCGTCCGCCGGGCAGCAGGCCGCCGCGCACGCCACCATCACCGCCAAGCCCTCGGTCACCTCCGTCCGGGCCTGGCAGGACTTCCACGTCACCGGCACCACCACCGGCCTCAAGGCCGGCAGCACGGTGACCCTGCAGCAGAAACAGCACGGCAAGTGGGTCAGCCTGCCCGCCTCCGTGCGCACCGCCCACAACGGCTCCTACGCGCTGCGCGTCAAGCTCGGCATCAAGGGCCTCAACGAGCTGCGCATCGTCAGCGGCGCCACGGCCTCGCCCGTGTTCACCGTGACCGTGCGCTGACCCGCGCCCACCCGCGCCCTGCCGGCCCGGCCGCGCCTGCGGGCGGGCCGGCGGGCGACTGCTCAGGAGGCCGTTCAGGCGGCTGTTCAGGCGGTTCTGCGCTGCTTCCGCCGGTTCGGGAACCCCCTCCTCCCCCGGCCGCCGCCAGCATGGGGTGGCCGCAGCGGTCCTCCGCCCCCGGAACCGGGGGCACCGCGGCGGCGGAGAGGAGTGCCCGATGCGCGCACTCACCCACGTGGGCCGGGCGGCGGTGACCGTCACCGCGGCCTTCCTGCTGCTCACCGGCACGGCGACCAACGCCCAGGCCGCCACCGGAGCTTTCACCTTCGTCTCGCAGGACGGGACCAACGGCGAGATCTTCGACCCGCCCAACGGCCGCTGCCTGCCGATCTTCAACGGCGCCAAGTTCATCGACAACGACACGGACACCCCCGCGTTCCTGTACCGCTCCTTCGGGTGCCACGTCCTCTTCGACTCGATGGAGCCCCACACGACGAAGAGCTACCCCACCAACGGCGGGCCGTTCTTCGTCGAGTTCCTGTAAGCGAGTTGCCGTGAACCAGTACCGGTAGACAAGGAGAACGGGACCCATGCTGAGGATCACCGCGGACGTCTTCTCCGGCCGGCCCGACCCCGTCGCGGACCTCACCGACGAGGCCCGGGCCCGCGCGGCCCTGCGCGAACTGACCCGGGACCGCGAGCTGTTCACCGTCCCCGCCGAGGCGCCGACGGGCGGACTGGGCCTGCGCGGGTTCTGGCTGGAGGCCTTCGACGACGAGCTCGCGCGCGACTTCGGCCTGGGCTCCCGCCTCTACCTCCCGGCGGGCGCGCAGGCGCCCGCCGGGCGCACCGCCGAGGTCGCCGAGCGGCTGATCACCCTCGCGCCCTGGCGGGCAGCCCCCGAGGAGGGGTTCGCCGGGCAGACGCCGCCGGTCGAGGAGTCCTTCCGGGACTTCCTGCTCGGGCAGCTGGCGGGCGGCGGCCAGGTCTCGGCCGCGGACCGGGCCGAGCCGGCGGGCGGGACCGCGGCCGAACAGCCCGAGATCACCTGCCAGATCGAGTTCGGGGCGTTCAACCCCGGCTTCTGGAACGACGACGCCAACGTCCGCGCCCACAACAACTGCTACAACTACGCCAGCAACTGGCGCACCAACACCTTCGCCCAGCCCGGCCGCGGCTGCGGCCACATGTACAGCCGGATCACCTGCGAGGAGATGACCCGCGCCTCGCTGTGCGACGGGATGCACCACCGCTTCGACTGCTTCCCCGACACCGCGAAGCCGCGCTACCTCACCGCGCTGGTGGTGATCCCCGGCGGCGGGGACTTCCACTGGTACCGGAAGCAGAAGGAGGGCTTCTGGGGCCACAAGCCGGGCTCGACACCGGCCCGCAACGTCGACAACAGCGGGCACGTGATCTACGACCCGGAGAAGGCCGACCGGGGGCCGTACACCATCTTCTGCGGCTACTTCTACGGCTGCGACAGCCAGCGCCGGCGGATCCGCTGACGGCCCGCCGGCCCGCCGCGACCGTCGAGGTCGACCTCTACAGCGGGCGCCCCAACCCCCGCTACCCGCTGACACCCGCCGCGGCCCGGGAGTTGGGGCGCCGGATCGCCTCCCTGGCCCCGGCGCCGGGCGGCGGGCCGGCGGACGGCGGGCTCGGCTACCGCGGGCTGCTGGTGCGGACCTCGCCGGACGAGGCCGACGCCGCGATCACCGTCGCCGGCGGACTGGTGAGCGTCCGCCGCCCGGACGGCCCGCCGCGCCGTCTCCGCGACCCGGGACGGGTCCTGGAACGGTGGCTGGTCGCCGAGGGCGGGCCGCATCTGCCGCCCGAAGTCCTGGCGGCGGTGCGCCGGGACCTCGGGTGAGGGCCGCGCGGGCGCAACCGCGGGTCACAGCATGACGAGGAGCTTGGTGCCGGGGACGAGCTTGCGGTTGACGGACGTGGACTGGACGAAGACGGTGTAGGCGGCGTTGTCGCCGGGCTTGACGGTGGCCTCGGCGGCGGGCAGGCCGAGGAGCCGGCGGGCGGCGGGCCCGGAGTAGACCCGGCCGGTCATCCGGCCGGTGGCCGGGTCCTTCTCGGCGACGGCGAGTTGCTTGTTGCCCTGGATCTTCTCCCGCTTGGAGAGCTCGTAGAAGGCGCAGCCGGTCTTGTAGGGGTGGCCGGCGCTGGTGACGAACTCGCGGATGGGGGTGGCCTGGTCGACCGGGACCAGGATGTACTTGCCGGCGTCGAGGGCGTCGAGGTTGGCGCTGACGTCGGCGGTGCTGAGGTCCTGACCCATGGCGAAGAGGTTCCTGGTGCCGCGCACGCCCTGTTCGCGGCCGCGCAGGAAGCTGGTGGCGGCGGACTTGACGGTGCCGATGGCCTCTTCGACGCCCTTGCTGGAGTCGGCGTCCCAGATCGCGATGTTGCCGGCGGGGAAGCCGTACTCCTGGGCGGTGCGCTTGGCCAGGGAGTTGGGGACCAGGATGGCGGAGGTCCAGTGGTCGGGCAGGGCGTCCATGGCGCCGTGGATGCGGTCGATCCAGCCGCGCAGGGCGGTGGCGCCCCGGCCGCCGTTCATCCGGGTGTGCATCTGGCCGGTCTGGGAGAAGCCGGAGGCGTTCTCCTCGCCGTCGGTGACGACGACCTGGAGGAAGGAGTGCTCTCCGTAGCCCTCCCAGATGTTCTTGAGGTCGTCGACGGATTTGACGGCCGCCTCGATGAGGGCGGTGGCGCCGTTGTCGACCTGGTAGAGGCCGCGCAGCGAGGGCAGGTGCTTGACGTCCATGTCCCAAACCAGGTTCTGCACTTCGTGGTCGAACGCGTAGAGGCTGATCCGGGTCTCGTGGCCGAGGCGGTCCGACTCCTCCTGCAGTCCCTTGACGAACTCGTCGACGACACGGATGAGTTGGGACTGGTGCTGGCGCATCGAGCCGGACTTGTCGACCACGAGGGAGACGTGGTTGACCTTGTGCTTGATCCTGTTCACGGACATGGCTCTCCCCTGGTTCCGGCATCAATTCGCGGTGATTCCACGCTGATTTCGCGGTGCCTTTCCCGGCGTAATTCCGCGGCGCCTTTCGGCGTTCCCTTCAGCGTGTTTCCACTCTACGGGCGGGCACTGACAATGCGTCGGGGCGGCGGTCCGTACCGGGTGGTCGTCCGGCGACGGCGGGCGGTGCGCGGTGTGGGAGGATGCGCGGGTTCACGAACGGTCGAGGGGGGTGTCCGGTGCGTCTTCGTGCTGTCGCGCTGGTGGTGGGTCTTGCGGTGGGGTCGGCCCTGGCGGGGTGTTCCGGCGGCGCTCCGGCGGGCGGCGGTCCGGCGGGTGCGGCGCCGACGCTGCACGATGCGCTGCTGACGGCCGCCCGGTTGCCGGCCGGCTTCGAGCTGCTGCCCGACGTCTCCCCCGCGCCCCGCCGCCGCGCGCCCGGCGAGCCGATCGCGTCGATGCCGTGCACGGAGCTCACGGTGACGCAGTTGCTGCCGACACACACCCCGAGCCTGGAGCACGTGTCGGTCGGCCTGAAGGGCCCCGCCGCCGACGCCGACGGCATCGACTGGTTCGGTGAGGAGACACTGGACCGGTACGGCCCCGGCAAGGCGGCCGCCGCGATGGCCGACCTGCGCGGTGCGGTGCGGCGCTGCCCCACCTACACCACGGATTTCCCGGACGGCACCTCGGAGCAGGGCACCCTGTCCACGGAGGATCCGGGGCTGCCGGGGGACGAGGGCCTGGTGCTGCGGGTCGCCTCACTCTTCCCCGGCGGTACGGATCCGTTCGTCAGTGAGGTGGCCTTCGTCCGGGAGGGCGATGTGATCCTGACGGTCCACAAGGTGGTCGACCAGAAGCCGCTGGCCGGTGTGGAGGCCGTCCTGCCCGCCGCCGTGACGGCGTACCGGGCGGTTCACCCCTCGGCGGGCTGAGCGGGGGTCACTGCTCGTCGGCCAGGGAGAGGGCGTCGGTGACCAGGCGGGTGGCGAACTCCTGGTCGCCGCCGGCGACCCGGTTGACGTACTCCGCGACCAGGGTGGCGGTGGCTTCCAGGGGGTTCATCTCCTCCTCGGTCCAGGGCCCGTACTGGGCGCGCCACAGGCTGGGGCTCAGGCCGGTGCCGGCGGCGACGAGCAGGCCGGCCATGGTGGGGACGACCTCGGGGCGGAAGGTCCTGGGCATCATCCGCATGGTGGCGACCAGGGTGGGGACCACGTACTCGATGACGTCCTTGCCGTGTTCCTCGTGGGCGGCCCGCAGCCAGTTCATGTACAGGTAGACGAGGGTGCAGGCGCCTTCCAGCAGGGCGGCGAACTCCTCCGGGCCGGTGGCCGCGACGAGGTGGTCGACCATCTCGCGGTGTTCGGGGTCGGTCCCGGTGCGGCCGTCGTAGAGGGCCTTGAGCCGGGAGTCGATGACCATGAGCGCGGCGCTCACGTCGCCGGCGGGAGCGTACCGGGGGTCGCAGGGCGAGGACACGGGGGCTCCTTCTCCGGGGCGTGGCGACGGCGGGTTCCGTCGGCCGTTCCAGGAGAGCGGACGGGGGCCGGGTCCGGGGGCGGAACCGCCCCCGTGTCACCCGGACGGGAGGCCGGGCCGGCCGGGGTGTTGACGCGGGGCCGGGTGCCGTGGCCGGGTCAGCGTTTGTGGGCGACCCCGGCGTAGAAGGAGACCTGGGCGTCGGTGACGCTGTCCGGCAGCAGGCCGGTGGTGTCGTCGGCGGTGCCGTCCGGGTGCCAGCGGTGGGCGGGGACGATGCCCGGGTCGAGGAGGTCGAGGCCTTCGAAGAAGGTGGCGAACTCGGCCTGGTGGCGCAGCTTCAGGGAGGTGCCGGCCTGGTTGTAGATCTCCTGGACCTTGGTGGCGCCGGGCGGGTCGAGTTCGGCGGTGGCGTGGGAGAGGACCAGGGCGGAGCCGGCCGGCAGCGGGTCCAGGAGCTGCTTGACGATGGCGTGGGCGTCGTCGAGGTCCGGGACGAAGTGGAGCAGGGCGACCATCGACAGCACGACCGGGCGGGTGAGGTCGAGGGTCCGGGCGACCTGGGGGGTGGCCAGGATCGAGGCGGGGTCGCGGACGTCGCCGTGGACGTAGGCGGTGCGGCCCTGGGGGGTGCTGGTCATCAGGGCGCGGGAGTGGGCCAGGACGACGGGGTCGTTGTCGGCGTAGACGACCCGGGCGCGTGGTTCGACGCTCTGGGCGACCTCGTGGAGGTTGGGCGAGGTGGGGATGCCGGTGCCGATGTCCAGCCACTGGCGCAGGCCGCGCCGGGCGAGGGCGCGGGTGGCGCGGTGCATGAAGGTGCGGTTGGCCCGCACGGCGGTGCGCATGGTGGGGAAGACGGTCAGGACCCGCTCGGCGGCTTCGCGGTCGACGGCGAAGTTGTCCTTGCCGCCGAGGAAGTAGTCGTACATCCGGGCGCTGTGCGGGATGTCCTGGCGTATCTGCGGCGCGGGCGGCTCGTCGGGGTCGGGCCCGGTCGCGGTCATCCAGGTCTGCGCCCCGGCATCTTCCGTGCTCATCCGCGCCCCTTCGTGATCAGATCATCGGACCGGGGCAGTCTAGCCAACTCGTCGGTGGCGCGCGGGAAGACGGCCGAGGTCCCCTCCGGGACGGGGGACGGGGGCGGGGGCCGGGGACGGGGGCGGGGCTCGGCCGTACCGGGCATCTTCCGTCGCGTCGGGCGGCAGGTCGCGTGCGGGTGGCGCGGGGATGTGGCAGTCAGGAGTTCCCCCTCGGTCCCCCCTCGCCGAACGGAGTCCCCGTGCGCCGACGCCGCGGTGTCCTGCTGACCGCCGCCCTGCTGGCCCTGCCCGTCGCCGGGCCCTCGCGCGCCGCCCCGGCGCTCCCCGCCGGGTGGGAGGCGCAGGGGCAGTGCGGGGTGGTGCGCAGCGGTGAGGTCCCGCTCGGCGGGGCGGAGGTGACGCTGTACCAGGCCGGGCGGGGCGAGGGCGGGCGGCCGCGGGTGCTGGCCCGGGCGCGCGGCGGGGCGGACGGGCGGTTCGTCCTGGACTACCGGCGTCCGCGCGACCCGCAGACGGTGCTGTACGTGCTGGCCGGCGTCGGCCCTGGGGCGGGCGGCGTCGGCGCCGGGGCGAGCGGCGACCGGCGGACTCCGGACGGGGCGGGCGGGCGGGAGGCCGACGGGCCGGTGGTGCTCGCGGCGGTGCTCAGCGGTGCCGGGGCCCCGCCCGAACTCGTCGTCAACGAGCGCACCACCGTGGCCGCGGCCTACGCCCTGGCCCGGTTCACCGGCCCGGACGGGGTGGCCGGCCCCTCCCCCGGGCTGCCGAACGCGGCAGCCGTCGCGCACAACCTGGCCGACACCGGCACCGGCGGCGTCGCCGCGCTGCTCGCCGCCCCGCCCAACGGTGGACTCACCTCCACCCTGGCCGAGTTCAACACCCTGGCGAACCTGCTGGCCTCCTGTGTCGACGACACCACCGGCGACTCCTGCGACCGGCTGCTGGACCTGGCCCGGCGCCCCGGCCGGGAGCGGCCGCGCGACACCCTGCGGGCCGCCGTGGACATCGCCCGCGACCCGGGCCACGACGTGGCCGCGCTGTTCGCGCTGGCCGGCACCGCCGAGCGCTACCGGCCGGCGCTGTCCGCCGCCCCCGACGCCTGGACGGTGGCGCTGCGCTACGACGGCGACGGCCACGAGCTGGACGGCCCCGGCAACCTGGCCTTCGACGCCGACGGCAACGCCTGGGTCAGCAACAACTACCGCTACGGCCCGGACCCGGGCGTCCCGGTCTGCGGCGGCGACGCCGTGCTCAGGTTCACCCCCGACGGGCGGGACGCCCCCGGCGCCCCCTACCGGGGCGGCGGCCTGTACGGCGCCGGATTCGGCGTCACCGTGGACGCCCGGGGCACCGCCTGGGTCGCCAACTTCGGTTTCCAGGGCATGGGTTGCCCGGTCGACCCGAAGCCGCTGGAGCGCAGCGTCTCGCAGTTCGCCCCGGACGGCACCCCGTTGTCCCCGCCCGGGGGCTGGCGCGGCGCCGGGATCGTCCAGCCCCAGGGGATGGCCGCCGACCGGGCGGGCACCGTGTGGGTCGCCAACTGCGGTACGGACGGCGTGGCCCGGATCCCGGACGGCGACCCGGCCCGGGCCCGGGAGATCGCGACTCCCGGGCTGCACAAGCCCTTCGGCGCCGCCGTCGACCCGGCCGGGCGGCTGTGGGTCACCGGCAACGGCAGCGACAGCGTCCAGGTCCTCGCCCCCGACGGGACCGTGGAGCGCACCGTCACCGGCGCCGGTCTGCGCCGCCCGCTCGCGGTGGCCACCGACAGCCGGGGCAACGCCTGGGTGGGCAACAGCGGCATCCTGCCGGTGCCCTGCGGCGACAGCACCGCGGCGGACCTCGCGGCCGCGCTGGCCGGCGAGGACGGCCCGCGTCCGGGGGCCTCGGTGACCATGATCGGGCCGGACGGGAGCACGCCCGCCGAACCCTTCACCGGCGGCGGCCTGTTCCTGCCCTGGGGCGTGGCCGTCGACGGGGACGACACCGTGTGGGTGGCCAACTTCGGCGGCCACCGCGTCGCCCGGCTGTGCGGGGTGGACCTGTCCGCGTGTCCGCCCGGGGTGCGCACCGGTGAGCCGATCTCGCCGCCCGGCACCGGGTACACGAGCGACGGGCTGGAACGCAACACCGGTGTGCAGATCGACCCTTCGGGCAACGTCTGGCTGGCCAACAACTGGCGCACCGTCCCCGTTCCCGCCAATCCGGGCGGGCACGAGCTGGTCGTCCTGGTCGGGGCGGCCGCGCCGGTGGCCGCGCCCCGGCTCGGCGGGGGCTGACCCGTCCCGGGGGGGCTGACCCGTCCCGGAGGCGGGGACGGCGTCCGGGGCCGTCGGGGCGACTACCCGCCGGTACGGCCGGGCGGGCCCGTGCCCGCGGGAACACTGCGCCGGTTCGGCGCACCGCCGCGCAGGAGACCCCGGGAGCCGTCCATGCCGCCGTCCGCCCGCCGCGTCCCCCGGCTTCCGCGCCGCCGCCCGCCCGGCGCTCGGGCCTGCGCCGGCTGGGCGAGTGGTGCGCGCGCCACGGCCTGGTCGTCGTCGTGCTGTGGATCGTCGCCCTGGCCGGCGTCCAGGCCGCGAACCGGGCCTTCGGCGGCGCCTACTCCGACGACTTCTCGCTGCCCGGCACCCAGGCGCAGCAGGGCCGGGACGTGCTGCTGGCGCACGAGCCGGCCGCCGCGGGCACCAGTTCGCAGGTGGTGCTGCACGACGCCGCGCAGCTGAGCGGGTTCCAGCCGCAGATCGCCCAGGCGGTGGCCTCGCTCCAGCAGTTGCCGCACGTGCTGTCGGTGCAGAGCCCGCTGCCGCCGCCCGGGCAGGGGGCCGTGCCGGGCGGGCCGCTGGCTCCCGACGGGCTGACCGGGTACATCACGGTGCGCTTCGACACCATGCCCGCCCTGCTGGGCCGTGACTACCTGGGCGGGGTGGACGCCGCCGTCGCCCCGCTGCGCGCGGCCGGGGTGCAGGTGGAGTACGGGGGCCCGCTGGGCGAGTTGGCGCGTCCGCCGGCGGACGACCGTTCCAGCGAGGTGATCGGCTTCGCGGTGGCGGTGGTGGTGCTGCTGGTGGGCTTCGGCAGCGCGATCGCGGCCGGGCTGCCGCTCCTGACGGCGCTGATCGCGGCGGTGGTGGGGCTGGGGGTGCTGGGGCTGGTCGCGGCGCTGTCCACCTTCGCCACCGTGGCGCCGACCCTGGCGACCATGATCGGCATCGGGGTGGGCATCGACTACGCGCTGTTCCTGCTGACCCGGCACCGGCAGAACCTGATGGACGGCGTGGACCCGGTCGCCTCCGCCGGCCGGGCGGTGGCCACCAGCGGGCGGGCGGTGCTGGTCTCCGGCTGCACGGTGATCATCGCGCTGTCCGGGCTGTCGGTGTCGGGCATCTCCTTCATCGCCAAGCTCGGTGCGGCGGCGGCCGTCACCGTGGTCTCGGCGGTGCTCGGCGCGCTGACCCTGCTGCCCGCGCTGATGGGGCTGATCGGGACGCGGATGGACCGCTTCGCGGTGCGCCGTCCGATCGCCGAGGCCGGGGGCGGCGGGGAGGGCGGCGGCAGCTGGCACCGCTACGCCCGGCGGGTCGAGGCGAGCCCGTGGCGGTACCTGGTCGCCGGGGTGGTGGCGCTCGGGGTGCTGTCGATCCCGCTGTTCTCGATCCAGCTGGGCCACATCGGCGACGGCGCCGACCCCACCGGCTTCACCGACCGGCGCGCCTACGACCTGGTCTCCCAGGCCTTCGGCCCGGGCGCCAACGCGCCGCTGACCGCGGTCGTCGACCAGAGCGCGGTGCCCGCCGGGGCGCGGGCGGGCGTGCAGGGCGCGGTGCAGCAGGCCCTCGCCCACCTGCCCGGTGCCGCCTCCACCACGCCGGTGCAGACCAGCCCGGACGGCGCGGTGCTGTTCGCCACCGTCATCCCGGCGGGCGCCCCGCAGGACCGGTCCACCACCGAGCTGGTGGACCGCCTGTCGGACACCGTGCTGCCGGACGCGGTGGCCGGCACCGACGCGAAGACCTACGTCACCGGCACCACCGCGGCCCAGGTCGACTTCCTGGACATCGTCTCCGGCCGGCTGGTCCTGATCATCGCGGTGGTCGTCGCGCTGGCGTTCCTGATCATCCTCGTGGTCTTCCGCGGCCTGCTGGTCGCCGTCAAGGCCGCGGTGCTCAACCTGCTGTCGATCGCGGCCTCGTACGGGGTCGTGGTCGCGGTCTTCCAGTGGGGCTGGGGCGGGCCGGCGCTCGGCGTGGCGGGCACCGTCCCGATCGAGAGCTACGTGCCGATGATGATGTTCGCGATCGTCTTCGGGCTGAGCATGGACTACGAGATCTTCCTGCTCTCGCGGGTCCACGAAGCCTGGCTGCGCACCGGCCACAGCCAGGACTCCGTGGCGCACGCCCTGGAGATCACCGCCCGGGTGATCACCTGCGCCGCGCTGATCATGGTCAGCGTGTTCGCCGCGTTCATCGTCAGCGACAACGTGGTGATCAAGATGATGGGCCTGGGGCTGGCCGTCAGCGTCCTGGTGGACGCCACGATCGTGCGGCTGCTGCTGGTCCCGGCGGTGCTGACGCTGCTCGGCCCGGCCGCCTGGTGGACCCCGCGCTTCCTGGACCGGATCCTGCCGCACATCGACACCGAGGGCACCGGCGAGCGGGCGTAGCCCCTCGGTGTCAGCGGACCGTCTCGCCGTCCGTACCCGGGTGCGCGGGCGGGCGGACGGCGGTCGTGTGCCGGGCGAGCAGGGCGCGCAGCGCGTCGGGGTCGGCGGCGGCGCGCTTGGGCAGCACCATCAGGCAGGAGCCGCTGCGGTTGAGCACCAGGAACAGGTTCTCCGTCTCCAGCAGGCGCGGCACCCTGGCCCAGGGCAGGGCCACGGTGCCGCGCCCGTCGACGACGCTCACCCCGGTGCCGTCCACCAGCACCGTGCGGGGCCCCCGCCGGGCGACCCGCCGCTGCGCCGACCGCACCTGCAGCCGCGGGGCGAGCGCCGCGAGCGTCACCAGTACGACCGCCGGCAGCGCGCTCGCCGCCTCCACCCGGCCGTCCGCCAGGTCCGTCGCGCAGCCGAGCACGGCGAAGCCGGCCGCCGCCCACCAGGCGATCCGCACCGCGCGGCCCACGGTGGTGTGCCGCGCCTGGGCGGCGAAGGCCTCCCGGAAGTCCTCCCCCGTCGGCGTGTACGCCAGCTCCGTCCGGTCCTGCTCCACCGCTGCTCCCTTGATCCACTTCTTCGGTGCGGCGGATGCTAGCAAAGGGTTCGCAAAGCGGCGTGTCGGCCCCCGTCCGCCGTCGGGCCCGCCCCGGGGGCCCGGCGGGGGGCCGCGCGGCGGGATCGGTTACGGTCGACGGTCCGGCCGTGCCGGGGCGGGGCAGGGGATCAGTGCGAGGGAGGGCCGGACGGTGGCCGCAGCGACGGGAGCCGCGACGATCGGCAGCGTGTTCCGGGGCGAGGGCGTGCCCGTGAAGGAACGGTTCGACTGCTGGCGGGAGCTGCTCGCGCGCACCCGGGCCAGCGACATGACCAGCGTCCACGCCGACGACTTCCGGGCGGAGATGCGGCGCCTGGAACTGGGGCCGGTCACCCTGCTGCGGTCCTCGTTCCCGCCGACGCGCTTCCGGCGCACCGCCGCCCTGGTGCGGCGCACGGACCCGGAGGTGTACCACCTGACGATGCCGCTGGACGGCGGGCTGGCGCTGACCCGCGGCGCCGGGGACCGGACCCGCACCTTCGGGCGCGGCGACCTGTACCTGGTCGACAGCTCGACCCCGTACGACGTGCGGGCCCTCGGGGTACCGGCCCCGGGCCGTCCGGACCGCCGGACCGAGGCCGTGGGCATCGACTTCCCCGCCGCGCTGCTGCCGCTGCCGCCGCAGCGGCTGCGCGAGGTGCTGGGTCTGGGGTTCTCGGTGCGGGCGGGCTCGGCGGCGCTGCTGTCGCAGTTCCTGCTCGGACTGGACCGGCAGGCCGCGGCGCTGGGGCCGGACGAGGCGGCCCGGATGGGCGCGGTGACGGTCGACCTGGTGGCCGCCTGGCTGGCCCGCGAGCTGGAGGCCGAGGCCGTCCTGCCCGAGGAGGCCCGCCACCTCGCCCTGGCCCAGGAGGTCCGGGCCTTCGTGCGCCGCAACCTGCACGACCCCGAGCTGACCCCGGCCGTGATCGCCGCCGCCCACCACGTCTCGGTCAGCCACCTGCACCGGGTCTTCACCTGCCAGTCGCAGGGCCGCACCCTGGCCGCCTGGATCCGCGAACGACGCCTGGAACAGGCCCACCGCGAACTCGCCGACCCCGCCCGGCGCACCACCCCCGTCCAGACCGTCGCCGCCCGCTGCGGCTTCGCCCGGGCCGACGACTTCAGCCGCGCCTTCCGCGCCGCCTACGGCCTCTCACCCCGCGAACACCGGCGACAGGCCCTGGCCGGCGGCCGTCCGGGCGGCGCGTGACGGGCCGTGGACGCAATGCCAAGGAAGCGGAGACGCAGTGCCAACACGGCGGGTCGCCGTCCTGGCATCCTCCACGAGGTACACCGATGCGCCCGGGCCGTTCGACCTGGCGCGGCGGTATGCCGGTGGCCCGGCACGCCACGGGGGAGCGTGCCGGGCCACCGGGCCGACTGTCAGCCGCCGACCGCTAGCCGCGGTAGCGGTAGCGGATCCGGCCACGGCTGAGGTCGTAGGGGCTGAGCTCCACGAGCACCCGGTCGTGCGGGAGGATCTTGATGTGGTTCTTGCGGACCTTCCCGCTGATGTGGGCGAGCACGATGTGCCCGTTCGGGAGCTCCACCTTGAAGTTGGCGTTGCGCAGGCACTCGATGACGGTGCCCTCCACTTCGATGCCGTTCGCTGTCTTGGTCATGGTCCTCAATCTCTTCGTTCGGTTGCTTCGGCTGTTTCGGTTGCTGCGGTTGCCTCGGTTGCGGCGGTCGGCTGCGGCCGGTGTCAGTGGCGGACGAGTTCCAGGATGCTGCCCGTACGGCGGGCGCGGATGCCTTCGAGGAGCGCCAGGGCGGCCCCGTTGGACTCCGCCGCCTCGGCCCAGGCCGTCGCGGTGCCGCCGCGGTGCAGCTCCCCCAGCGCGTGGGCCAGCAGCGCCCGGGCGATGCCGCGGCGGTGCAGCTCGGCGCGCACCGCGAGCAGGCCGATCCGCGGCCGGCGCGGCGGTGACACCCGGATCAGGCCCACGTAGCGCCCGCCCTGACGGGCCACCGCGTACTTCGAGGGGTCGGCCACCAGGGCCCCGGCCGGGCGGGGCAGCACCTGGGCCGGCATCGCCGGCCAGCCGGCGCCGGCCTCCACCTCCGCCCGGACGACGCGCTCCAGTTCCCGCAGCGGGCCCTCCTCGGCCAGGCCGGCGGGCAGGATCACCACGCCCTGCGGGGGCCGCGTCCGGGCCAGTCCGGTGACCTGCGGGTCGGTGGGCACCAGGTGGACCCACTCGCGGCGCGCGGCCGTGAAGCCGGCCCGCCGCCAGGCGGACACCGCCTCGGTGTCGGCCTCGTCGGCCACGGTGTGCAGGGGTTCGGGCAGGTCGGCCCGCATCGCGTCGGCGAGCCGGTCGAAGACCGTCTCCTGCCATGCGTCGACGCTGACGAACAGCCGCCCGTCGGGCCGGCGCGACGCGTCGCCGCGGCCGACCACCAGGCCGTCCGCGACGGCCCGCCACTCGGTGTCCGAGACGCGCGTGACGGCGGCGGGGGCGTGGTCGCCCCGGGGGGAATGTGCGGAGTTCACGGTGTTGCCTTTCGGAAGTGCCTTGTCTGAGGCGCTCCCGGGCGACACCAACGTCAATCGCCCACCGTGACGACAAGGGGGAGCACCCACCCGGATCCAGCCTTCATGGGTCTCACCTCCTCGCGTTTCTCTCACGGCTGCGCAGACCGTAGCAGCCTCCGGCGCACCGGCCCAACCGGTTTACGGCTCGGCGAGGACGGGCTGCAGCATGGACTCCAGGGCGTCGTAGCTCTGGCCGCCGAAGGCGCGCGCCGCGAGGCGGCCCTGACGGTCGACCACCAGGGTGGTCGGGAGGAACTGGGCGTCGAGGGTGCCCGGGGGGAACTTCAGCAGCTGGGTACCGGCCGGGTCGAAGATGCTGGGGAAGGTCACGCCCCGCTCCTGTTCGAACTGCTGGGCGTTGACGATGTCCTGGTCGCGGGTGTTGATGCCGAGGAACTGCACGTCCTGGCCCTGGTACTTCTGCCAGAGCCGTTCCAGGGAGCCCGCCTCGGTACGGCACGGGCCGCACCAGGAGCCCCAGATGTTGAGGACGACGACCTTGCCCCGGTAGTCGGAGAGCTTCGCCGGGCTCTCCCCCAGCGTCCGCCCCGACACGTCGGGCGCCCCCCGGCGCTCGGCGGCGCCGGCCCGCCCGATGCTGGTGCCCTTCTCGGTGACGAAGTGCGCGCCGGTGTCGGCGGAGCCGCCGGTGGAGCAGCCCGTGAGGAGCACGGCGGCGGCGAGCACGGCGGCGGTCAGGGCGGTGCGGCGGGGACGGGGGCATGGTTCGTGGACGGCCATGCACGAAGCTTCGCACGGGCGGTGCAGCGGTGGATCATGAGGGCCCGTCAAGCTCCGCGCGGGGCATGGTGGATCATGGTCCGGCGTCGGTCCCGACGTCCCGTCCCACAGGAGGAGGTGGCCCGGTGGTTCCCGTCGTGCCCGATCCGGGGGTGCTGCACCCGTTTCCCGAGCAGCCGCGGGTGGTGCTGCTCAAGCCGCTGGTGACCTCCCCGTTGATCGAGGTGGGCGAGTACTCGTACTACGACGACCCGGACGACCCGACGGCGTTCGAGACCCGCAACGTGCTCTACCACTACGGGCCGGAGCGGCTGGTCATCGGGAAGTTCTGCGCGTTCGCCACCGGGGTGCGGTTCGTGATGAACGGGGCCAACCACCGGATGGACGGGCCGTCGACCTTCCCGTTCCCGATCATGGGCGGCGCCTGGGCCGAGCACCTCGACCTGCTGACCGGGCTGCCGGGGCGCGGGGACACGGTGGTGGGCCACGACGTGTGGCTGGGGTACCGGACGACGGTGATGCCGGGGGTGCGGATCGGCCACGGGGCGATCGTGGCGGCCGGGTCGGTCGTCACCTCCGACGTCCCCGACTACGCGATCGTCGGCGGCAACCCCGCCCGGGTGCTCCGGATGCGCTACGACGGGGAGCAGGTGGCGCGGCTGCTGGCCGTCGCGTGGTGGGACTGGCCGGTGGAGCACCTGACGCGCCGTCTGCGGACCGTGATGTCCGGCAGCGTCGCGGAGCTGGAGGCCGCCGCGCCCGGGCGGTGAACGGACGGCCCGGGCACGGCGGGAGCGGGGCGGGTCGGGTCAGTGGCGCAGAACGGCGGCGATGCCGTGGGTGTCGGCGAGGGTGCCGTCGGGGACGAAGGTGACCTTGGCGCCGGTGTCCAGGGCGCGTTCGATGACCTCGTCGACGATGTCCTCCCGGGCGCCGGTCTCGCCGGCCTCGGCGGGGACGAGGTGCTCGCCGTCGTCGCGGACGGTGGCGCGGAAGTTCTCCTCGACCACCAGGCGGGCGATCCGGGCCTGGCCGACGGCCTGCCAGACCTCGTCGAGGCCGGCCGCGAACTCCTGGCGGCCGCGGGCCTTGTCGAGCTGGGCGAGGGTGTCGGCGACCTCCTGCTCGGCGTGGGCGCGGACGGCGGGGTCGACCACCTTGCGGACGGTCTCGACGTCGGCCTGGGCGAGGCCGCCGTGCGGGATCTGGGCGGTGGCCTCCTTGGCGATCGGGCCGGCCGCGTCCAGCAGGGCCAGGGCGGGCGCCTCGCCGACCACGTACAGCGGGCGGGGGTCGGCGGCCAGCACCTTGCCGATCGCGGTGTCTGCCTGGCGCAGGAAGGTCTTGGTCTCCTCGTCGCGGAAGGTGCTGGGGGTGTCGCCGATGCGCTCGCGGCGCTCGGGGTCGGGGTTGTCGAAGGTGCGCGTCAGCGGGAAGCCGTGGATCCTCTCCTCGGTGACCCGCTCCTGGTTGCCGCCCCACAGCACGGCCCGGTCGGCCGCGACGGCGAGCACCCAGTAGGGGCGTTCGGCGGCCTGGGCGGAGACCAGGTTGCGGGTGAGGAAGGTGTCGGACAGGACCACCCGGGCGGGGGCGGTGCGGGCGAAGGTCCAGACCTGGTGCTCGCCGGGCGCGGCGAGGATGGCGAGGCCGTCCTCGGCGTGCACCAGGTCGACCTCCGCGAGGGCCCGGTCGAGCTGTCCGACGACGTCGATCCGGTCGGCACGGGAGACCTCGGGGTCGGCCTGGATCCGCTCCTTCGCCTCGGCCAGCAGGTTGCGCAGCCGCACCGGGTCCTGGGCGTCGTCCGGTTCGCGGCGGTGGGTGGGCATCAGGATGGACACCGCCGGGTAGGGCCGGGGCCGGCGCAGTTCGGCGAGGACGGCGGGGCTGAGGGCGGGGTGCATGGGGACCCTTTCCGAAGGCGGTCGGCCTTCTTTGCGTGGACGCACGGTGCCTGGCACAGCTGCCAAATGTCCCCAATGTAACGATTTGTACACCAGCTCGCCGGACCAGCCCTTGCCCCGGGGTCGCCCGAGACTGTACCTACTGGTAGGTACAGTCAGGGTTCTCGGGAGGGAGTCGGATCATGCCGTTCGTCCGCATCGACACGTCGGGGGCCGGCCCGCGGCGGCTGGACGCCCTGGGGCGCGCCGTGCACCAGGCCCTGGTGGAGGCGCTCGGGATCCCGCCGGACGACCACTTCCAGGTGCTCACCGACCACGACGGCGTCAACGGCGCGCTGCGCTACGGCGGTTACCTCGGGGTGCGGCGCGACGAGGGCATCGTCTATGTCCAGATCGCGCTGCGGGCCGGGCGCACGGACGCGCGGAAGCGGGCGCTGTACCGCCGGATCGCCGAGCTCGCGCAGGAGTACGCGGGCACCGAGCCGCGCAACGTGTTCGTGGTGCTGACGGAGAACGGCCCGGCGGACTGGTCGCTGGGCGAGGGACTGGCCCAGTACGCCCCGGCCGACGGGCCGGACGGGCCGGACGGGTCGTACGCCCTCCCGGACGGGGGCGGGGAGGGCGTACGGCCCGTCAGCTGAGGGCCGCGGCGGGCTGCGGCCGGTCGGCGGGCGGCCACGGGTCGTGGGCCGCGACCCGGGCGCGCAGGGCGCGCAGGGCCCGGGCGGCGGCGATGCCCACCGCGCCGGTGACCCGGCCCTCCCGTACGCAGGCGGCGGCGAAGCGGTGCTCGGCGAGGCTGCCGTCGACCACCTCGAACCGGTCGGCGCCGCCGGGGCTGCCGAAGGCCTGCACCCGCAGGCCGTACTGGTCGCTCCACAGGTACGGGACCGGGTCGTAGACCTGGCGGGCGCCGTCCGGACCGGCCAGCAGGTTCCGGGCGGCGCACAGGGCCTGCTCGGTGGCGTTGGTGCGCTGTTCCAGGCGCCGGCGGCGGCCGGTGCGCGGGTCGGGCCAGGCGGCCGCGTCGCCGGCCGCCCAGACGCCGGGGCCGGCGGCGCAGTGGGCGTCGCAGGCCACGCCGCCGTCCGCCTCCAGCGGCACCCCGCTGCCGGCCAGCCACTCGGTGGCCGGCCGCGAGCCGATCGCCGTCAGCACGGCGTCGGCGGCCAGTTCGGAGCCGTCGGCGAGCCGCACGCCCACCGCCCGGCCGCCCCGCTCGACCACCGCGGCGGCCGCGCCCCGGCGGATCCGGACCCCGTGGTCGCGGTGCAGGCCGGTCAGCAGGGCGGCCGTGTCGGCGCCCAGCACGGCGGCCAGCGGGGCGGCGGAGACCAGCCAGGTCACCTCGGCCCCGAGGCCGACGGCGGTGGCCGCCGCCTCGGCGCCCAGCAGGCCGCCGCCGACCACCAACAGCCGTACGCCGGGGCGCAGTTCCGCGCGCAGGGCGAGGGCGTCGGCCAGGGTGCGCAGCACGTGGGCGCCGGGGAGGGGGGTTTCGGCGCCGGGGAGCCGGCGCGGGCGGACGCCGGTGGCCAGGACGACGGCCTCGCAGCGCACCCGGCCGCCGTCGGCGAGGTGCACGGTGCGGGTGGCGCGGTCCAGGCGTTCGGCCGCCGCCCCCAGGCGCAGGTCGAGCCGCAGCTCCGCGAGCGCCTCGGGGGTGCGCAGCGTCAGCTGCCCGGGCTGCCACTGGCCGTCGAGCAGTTGCTTGGACAACGGCGGCCGGTCGTACGGGAGTTCGTCCTCGGCGCCGATGAGGGTGAGGCGGCCGTCGTAGCCGGCCCGGCGCAGTGCCTCGGCGGCGTGCAGTCCGGCCGCGCCGGCGCCGACGACGGCGACCTCGCGCACAGCGGTCACACCTGCTCCAGGGTGATCGCGGCGGCGGGGCAGACCGCGGCGGCGTCCTGGACGGCCTGGTGGAGTTCGGCGGGCGGGCGGGCGTCGAGCAGGACGACGATGCCGTCCTCGTCGCGCTGGTCGAAGACGTCGGGGGCGGCGAGCACGCAGGATCCTGCGCCGCAGCACTTGTCCTGGTCGATGCGGACGAGCATGGGGGTTCCCTTCGGAGGGTGCCGGTTGGGGCGGACGGTGGTGGGGCGAACCCGGTGGCGGGTGGGGCGTGTCGGGCACGCCCGGGGGGTGGGCGCGGCGCGGGCCCGCGGTGGTGGGTCGGGTGCGGGCCCGCGCCGGGCCCGGGGGTCACCAGGCGAGGGGCAGCTCGTGGACGCCGTAGATGAGCATGTCGCCGCGGAAGGGGATCTCCTCGAACGGTACGGCCAGGCGCAGTTCGGGCAGTCGGCGCAGGACGGTGTCGAGGGCGATCTGCAGTTCCAGCCGGGCGAGGGGCTGGCCCAGGCACTGGTGGACGCCGAAGCCGAAGGCCAGGTGGCGGCGGGCGTCGCGGGTCAGGTCGAGTGCGTCGCCGCCGGGGAACTCGCTCTCGTCCCGGTTGGCGGTGCTGACCATGCAGATGACGCCCTCGCCGGCCCGGATCGTCGTTCCGGCCACGTCGAGGTCCTCGGTGGCGACCCGGGTCAGGCCGGACTGGATGATGGTCAGGTAGCGCAGCAGTTCCTCGACCGCGCCGGGGACGGCCTCGGGGTGGCGGCGCAGGTGGTCGAGCTGGTCGGGGTTGCGCAGCAGGGCGAGGACGGACAGCGCGGTCATGTTGGCGGTGGTCTCGTGTCCGGCGACCAGCAGGAGCCGGCCCATCGCGCCGATCTCCTCGGTGTTGAGCTCGCCGCGTTCGACCAGGCGGCTGAGGATGCCGTCGTCGGGGTGGGTGCGCTTGGTCTCGGTGAGGCGGATCAGGTAGTCGACCAGGCGGGCCTGCGCGGCGGCGACCTCGTCGGCCGGGGACTCGCGGCGCAGCAGGACGCGGCTGCACTCCTGGAAGAAGTCGTGGTCCTGGTAGGGGACGCCGAGCAGCAGGCAGATGACCAGGGAGGGCAGCGGCAGGGCGAAGTCGCGGACCAGGTCGGCGTGGGTGCGGCCGTCGGCGGTCATCTTGTCGATCAGCTCGTCGGCGATGCGCTGGATCTCGGGGCGCAGCGCCTCGACCTTCTTGATCATGAATTCGCCGGTGAGCATGCGGCGCAGCCGGGCGTGCTCGGGGTCGTCCATCCGGATGAAGGTGGGCTGACCGGCGGCCAGTTGGCGGGCGCCGGCGCTGAGGAAGGGGAAGCCGGGGTGGGTGGCGTCGGAGCTGAAGCGGGGGTCGGCCAGGACGGCCTTGATGTCCTGGTGGCGGGTGAGGAGCCAGGTGGTGGAGCCGTCCCAGAGGGAGATGCGGCTGATCGGCTCCTCCCGCTGGGCCTGCTCGTAGGCGGGCGGCGGGGCGAACGGGCAGGTGCCGCGGTCGGCGGGGTGGGTGAAGCGGGGGGTCTGTGCGGCGGTGGCCATCAGGGGCTCCCTTCGCGGAGCTGGGGGTGCTGGCGGTGCCGGGGTTGCCGGGTGCCGTACGGGTGTGCGGTGCCGTGCGGGCGTGCGGTGTGGTGGCGCAGGCCCGGGGAATTTACGTGCCAAAAGCAACTAACTCACCGTCACGCTAACTCTCGGTCCGTGTCGGCGAAAGGCCCCACCGGGTGGACGGCGAATCTGTCCGAAACCCGGCCCTCCCCCGGCCCCGCAGCGGCGGTGCGCACCGGCTCGCTAAAGTTCCCCCATGTCGGACGCCGCAGACGATTCCGCAGACGATCGGACCGCAGATGATCGGACCGCCACCGCAGACCTGGAGGCCGTCCTGGCCTCGCTGGCCTACCTGCTGACCCGCTCCCAGGAGCACGAGCGCCGCACCGCGCGGGCCGGCATCACGGCCGCGCGCTCGGACGTGTACCTGCTGCGGGCGCTGGCCGAGGCGGACGGGGCCAGCCGGGTGGGCGACCTGGCCGCCCGGCTGATGGTCAAGCCCTCCCACGTCACCCGGCAGATCGACCGGCTGGAGAGCCAGCGGCTGGTGGCGCGCACCCCGGACGCGCAGGACCGCAGGGCCCGTCAGGTGGCGCTCACGGCCGACGGGCGGGCGATGCTCGACCGATTCAAACAGGCCAACATCATCGGTCTTTCCAGCGCGTTGGACGGTGTTCCGGAGCCGGACGTCGCCGCGACGGTCGGCGTGCTGAACCATCTGATCGACCGGTACGTCCACCGGGTGCGCAGCACCATGCTCGCGGAGGACGGCACTCCCCCGGCGGCGGACGGGCCGGCGGAGGCGGCGGGCGCGCAGGGGACGGCGGGCGTGAGGACGGACGCGGCGCGCCGGGTGCCCGCCGGCGGGTCCTGAACCCCGCGCGCGCCCCGTCGCCGGAGCGGGCGGGGCGCGCGGGACGGGGCGGTGCGGGGCGGGACTGGGCGGCGGTCAGCCGACGGGCAGCGGGGTGCGCAGCGGGGCGGGGGCCGACATGACCTGGGCGGCGACGAGTTCGCGGTAGCCGTAGCACCGGCCGGCCGAACGGGTCAGCGGGGCCGGTCGACGACCCCGGCCGCCACCGCCACCGCCACCGCGGCCTCGGCGATGTTGGCGTGGTGGGCGGCCTGGCGGGCGACGGGGAGCCAGGTGGGGCGGAAGCGGCGGCGGTACTGGGCGCACCAGGTGTGCAGGAGCTCGGTGGGGCCGGGGCCCGGGACGGGGGTCGCGCGGCGCAGCAGGGCGGCGGCGCGCACCGGGATGCGGTGGGACCACAGGTCGACGCCGGCCAGGTGCGCGCGGGTGGGCAGGGGCGGCGGCGGGTGGGGCCGGTCGGCGGCGGCCGGGTCCCAGGCGTCGGCGAGTTGGTGCAGTGCGGTCAGCTGGGTGCGGACGGCGCGCAGCACCGGGGTGTCGTGGGGCGGGAGTGCGGCGGTCAGGTCGACGAGCCGCCGGCCGCGTTCGCGCAGCCGGTCGGCGCCGGCGCGCAGGTGCCGGTGGGCGTCGTCGCCGGCGGGGGCGGGGTCGCCGAGCCGGTCGCTGGTCCAGGCGGGCACCTCGACGACGACGGTGCGGCCGCCGTGGCGGCGGGGGGCGAACCAGGTGGCGGCCCGGGCGCCGGCCGGGGCCTGCCGCCCGGGGTCGAGCATGCCGGTGGTGTTCTCCTGGGTGTCGATGTGGTGCGGTTCCATCAGGAAGACGCCGGGTCCGGCGGCGGGCAGCCGGTGGGTGTCGAAGGAGCCGGTCTCGATCGGGATGCCGAGGGCGGCGGCGGAGCGGGCGAAGGGCTCGGCCAGGGCGGTCGGGTCGGCGGTGGCCTGGAGGAAGGTGCCGCCCACGTCGGCGGTGTGCAGGGAGAGTTGGAGGGAGGGGCGGAGTTCGTCGATCAGATCGAGCAGGATCCGGCTCTCCGGGAGGCGGCCGCCGATCGCCGGGGCCCATTCGGGCTGCTCGTCGGCGGCGGGGCGGAAGTAGCCGGCGAAGTAGGCGGGCAGGGTGCGGGCGAGCAGGCCGCCACGGGCCAGGTGGGCGCCGTCGGGGTCGAGGCAGAGCAGGAAGTGCCAGGTCCTCGGCCGGGGCGGGGCCGGGGTCGACGGGGTGGGGCGGGCCAGGGCGCGGTGGGCCAGTTCGACGATGCCGGCCCGGCCGGAGAACTCGTCGGCGTGGGCGCCGGAGACGACCAGCACGTTGCGGGGGTCGGGGGTGCGGGCGTCGGGGGCGATGGACAGGAGTTGCAGGGGGCGGCCGGCGCGGGAGGTGCCGAGGGTGCGCAGCCGGCAGCGGTCGGGGTGGCGGGCGGCCAGGTGGCGGGCGGTGTCGGCGAGTTCGTCGAGGGTGGGGTAGCGGTCGTGGAGCAGGATCGCCCGGCCCGCACTGGTCGAGGTGTCGGTCAGCACCGGCTCTCCCTCCTTCGGTGCCCGGAAGTGGTATTGGATCCGGTCGGGTGGGGGTCCGTCCAGGGGGCCGCTCCGGCGTGCGCGCCGGGGTGCGGTGCGGGGTACGTTCCCGGGCGGGGTCCCTGGCGGGCCTCCCGACGGACTCCCGGGCGGGCTCCCGGTGGGCTCCCCGGCGGGGGCGAACCGTGCGTCACGGAGAGGTCGCCTACTGTCATATGCTTGTCGTATTGGCTGGTCAGGGTGGGGGAACGGGTGGATTTCCGGTTGTTGGGCTCGGTGGCCGTGGTGGCCGCGGACGGGCGGGAGCTCGCGGTCGGATCGCCCAAGCGCCGGAGCCTGCTGGCGATGCTGCTGCTGCACCCCGGCCTGCCGGTGGGCGTCGACCGGCTGACCGAGGCGCTGTGGGACGAGCGGCCGCCCCGGCACGCCCGGACCGTCATCCACAACCACGTCTCCGGGCTGCGGGCGCTGCTCGCCGCGCACGGGGCGGCCGCCGCCGGGGTCGAACTGGCCACCGACGGCAGCGGCTACCTGCTGCGGGCGCCCGCGGCGGCGGTGGACGCCGGGCGGTTCGAGCGGTACCTGCGCACCGCCCGCGCCGCCCGGGAGCCGGGCGCCGCGGTGGCGGCGCTGGGCGAGGCGCTCGCGCTGTGGCACGGGCCCGCGCTGGCCGGGACGGAACCCAGCCTGCCGCTGCTGTGCGCCGCCCGGTCGCTGGAGGAGCTGCGGCTGGCGGCCGTGGAGGAGCTGGCCCGGGCCCACGGCCGGCTCGGCGACCACGGGGCGGCCGCCGGGGTGCTGGCGGTCGAGGCCGCGCTGAACCCGTTGCGGGAGTCGCTGGTGGCCGCGCTGATGCTGGCGCTCGGGAGGGCCGGGCGGCGCTCGGAGGCGCTGGAGTGGTTCCGGCGCACCCGCCGCACGCTGGCCGAGCAGCTGGGGATCGACCCCGGGGCGGAGCTGGTCGAGGCCCACGCGGTGCTGCTGCGCAGCGAGACGGCGCCGAAGGCCGGGCCGGTAGCGGTACCGGCGCCGGTGTCGGCGCCGGTGTCGGCGCCGGTGCCCCCGGCGACGGCGGCCGGGCCGGCGGTGGCGGCGCCCGCGCCGGGGCCCTTCCCGCGCCGGCCGCGCGGGTTCTCCGGGCGGGAGGGCGAACTGGCCGCGCTCGACCGGGCCGCCCGCTCCCCCGGCGCGATCGCCGTCGTCACCGGCGGGGCCGGGATCGGCAAGACCGCCCTCGCCGTGCACTGGGCGCACCTGCACCGGGCGGAGTTCCCCGACGGCCAGCTGTTCGTCGACCTGTGCGGGCACAGCCAGCTGCCCGAGCGCCCCACCGGTGCGGTGCTGCGCGAGCTGCTGCTCGCCCTGGGCCTGCCCGCCGAGCAGATGCCCTCCTCCCCCGCGGCGCTGGCCGCCCGCTACCGCGAACTGACGTACGGGCGGCGGATGTTGATCGTGCTGGACAATGCCCGCCGGTCCGAGCAGGTCCGTCCGCTGCTGCCCGACGGGGACGACTGCGTCACCCTGGTGACCAGCCGCGACCGGCTCGGCGGGCTGGTCGCCACGGACGCCGCCCGGCCGGTGCCGCTGGCCGAGCTGTCCGCCCCGCAGTCCGTCACCCTGCTCGCCACCACCCTGGGCCCGGACCTGGGGCCCGACCTGGTCGGTTCCGAACCGGAGGCCGCGGCCCGGCTCGCCCGGCTGTGCGACGGGCTGCCGCTCGCCCTGCGGCTGGCGGCGGCCCGCATCGCCACCTGCCCGAGCCTGGGCCTGGCCGCCCTGGCCGACGAACTCGCGGACGAGCAGGGCCGGTTGGGTCTGCTGGAGGTGGAGGACACCAGTGTCGCCGCGGCCCTGGCGCTGACCGTCCAGCACCTGTCCGTGCCCGCCCGCCGGCTGTTCCGCCAGCTGGGCACCCACACCGGCACCACCCTGGACAGCCGTACCGCCGCCGCGCTGGCCGACTGCGCACTGCCGCAGGCGGCGGGCGCGTTGGAGCAGTTGGCGACGGCCCACCTGGTGGTCGAGATCGGCCGGGACGCCTACACCCTGCACGACCTGGTCCGCCTCTACGCCCGCAGCCTGCCCGCCGGGGCGGGCGGGGACGAGGCGCTGCTGCGGCTGCTCGACCACCTGCTGCGCACCCTGCTGGCCGCGAGCGCGGCCGCCGAGCCCGGCAGCGAGCCCTGCTGCGAGCTGCCCGCCGACGCCCGGCGCCCGGTCGGGGTGCGTCCCTTCCCGGACCGGGCGGGCGCGCTGGCCTGGTACGCCGCCGAGCGCGACACCCTGCGCGGCGCGGCGCTGGCCGCGGTCGCCGCCGGACGGCACGACCGGGCGTGGCGCCTGGTGCTGCTGCAGTGGCCGCTGATCGTGTGGCAGGTTCGGGACGGCTGGGTGCCGCTGCTGGAGCACGGGCTGGCGGCCGCCGAGGCCGACCTCGCCCCCGGTGCCCAGTCCCGGGCCCGGGCGCTGCTGGGGTGGGTGCTGCTGGAGGAGGGCCGGCCGGAGGAGGCCCTGGTCCACCTGGAACAGGCCCCCGGACTGGCCGCCCTGGCCGGTGACCGCAGCGCCGAGGCCGTCGCCCTGGTCAACCTGGCCGCCGCGCTCGCCCGGCACGGCGGGGACGGTGCGCCGGCCCGGGCGCGGGAGCTGCTGGGCCGGGCGCTCGCCCTGGCCGAACGGGCGGGCCGGGCCGACCTGGTCGCCCTCGCCCGCCAGCACCTCGCCGACTCCTGCCTGGCCGACGGCGCCCCCGAGGAGGCCGCCCGGCACGCGGCCCGCGGCCTCGCCCTCGCCGAACCCCCGTTCCCGGCCGCCCGCCGGGTCGTCCTCCAGACCCTCTACGGGCGTGCCCTCGCCGCCACCGGCCAGCCCGAGGAGGCCGCCCACCACCTGGAGGCGGCCCTGCGGGCGGCGCGCCTCCACCAGTACGGCGAGGGCGAGTCGGCGGCCCGCGCGGCCCTGGCCGCCCTGCGGGCGGGCGCGGCGTCGGGCGGGCGTCAGCGGTAGAGCCGGTCCCCCCGGTCCGGGTGGGCGAGGACGTTGGCGACGAAGAGGCCGAGGTCGAAGTGGTCGGGCTCGACGAACGGGGTCGGGTCGTCGGCCAGGCCGTACCACTCCGGCGGCACCGGGTAGCGCAGCTCGATGCCTTGGCCGACGGTCAGGACGCACTCCGGTTCGGCGATCCGGTGCCGGACCGGGGTGGCCGCGTCCAGTAGGACGTCGTGCTCCCCCGCCCGCAGCCGCAGCCCGTCCGCGCCCCGGTAGAACACCACCGGGGTGCGGCCGAGCCGTGCGTACTCGCCGTGGGTGCTCTCCCCGGGGGCGACGGCCCGCCCGGGGCCGAGCCGCCCGGTGGCCGGGTCGAAGTCGGCGCACCGCCCGTACCGGTCGAAGTCGGCGATCAGCATGGCGGGTTCCCCTCCCGTGGACTGCGTCCGGTTACCCGCATCCTCCCGGGTCCCGGCGTCCGGCGCGGCACCGGGGCCGGGTTCAGGGGCGGTAGTCGGCCAGGGTGTGGCGGGGGTGGAAGCCCTGGGTGCGGGCGCGGGTGAGGTCGAGGACGACGCCGCGGGTGAGCAGGTCGACCGTGTACGGGGTGAGGCCGGGGATGCGGCCGGTGCGGGCGGCGAGGCGGGCGAGCGGGGTGGGGAGGTGGGTGATGCGGGCGGGCAGGCGGTGGGCGGTGAGGACGTGGCGCAGGGCGGTGTCGCGGCGGTAGGGGGTGGGGTCGGCGATGTTGTAGGCGCCGGGGGGCCAGGGCGGGGTGCCGGTGAGGCCGAGGGCGGCCAGGCAGGCGTCGGTGAGGTTGGCGACGGCGGTGAGGCTGAGCGGGATGTCCGGGCCGGGCAGTGGCAGCAGGCCGTGGCGGGCGCGGGCGAGCAGGGGCGGCAGCAGGTGGGGGTCGCCGGGGCCGTAGACGGCGCGGGGGCGCAGGACGACGGCGCCGGCGGCGAGGGCGTGGTGTTCGGCGGCGGCTTTGCTGCGGCCGTAGGCGTTGAGGTGGCCGGCGTCGGTGGGGTGGTCCTCGGTGAGGACGGTGGCGGTGGTGCGCGGGTCGTAGACGCTGGCGCTGGAGACGTGGACGAGCGGGCGGCCGGCGGCGGCGCGCAGGACGCGCCGGGTGCCGGTGACGTTGACGGCGTGCTGGTGGGCCTCGGCGGGGTGGCCGGGCGGCAGGTCGGTGACGGCGGCGGCGCAGTGGACGACGAGGTCGGCGCCGGTGAGGTCGGGGTCGTCCCGGGTGGCGTCCCAGGGCAGGTGGCGGCCGACCGGGCCGGGGCGGCGGCCGTGGCAGGTGACGTCCAGGCCCAGCCGGGCGGCGGCGCGGGCGAGGTGGGCGCCGCAGAAGCCGGTGGCGCCGGTGACGGCGATGCGCGGGGTCACCGGGTTCCTCGGCGCAGGGTGAGGTGGGCGTAGCCGGGCAGGGCGGCGCGGCGGTCCGCGCGGGAGTGCAGGACGTGCGGGTGGTGCGGGGCCAAGGCGAGGAGCAGGTCGGCGAGTTGGGCGCGGGCGAGGGCGGCGCCGGGGCAGGCGTGCGGTCCGGTGCCGAAGACGGCCTGGGTGGCGGCCGGGTCGGTGGGGGCGGTGCGCCGGTGGGCGTGGGCGGCGTGGCGGGCGACCAGGATCAGCCGGTCGCCGGCCCGTACGGGGTGTCCGGCGAGGACGGCGTCGGCGGCGGCCGCGCGGGGCAGCAGCGGGGAGGGGGCGGTCAGGCGCAGGAGTTCGGCGGCGAGGGCGGGTGCGGAGTCCTCGTCGACGGCGGGCCAGGCGCGGGTGTCGGCGCACCAGGCGACGGCTCTGGGCAGGGCGGCGACGGTGGTGTTGACGGCGGCGACGGCGAGCATGGCCTGGCCGGGGTCGGGCAGCAGGGCGGTGAGGCGGGCGACGGCGTCGGCCGCCGTGCGGCCGGGGCGGGCGGGGCGGTGCGGGCCGGGCAGGTGGTCGCGGGCGGTGGCGGCGGCGGCTTGCCGTGCGGCGTGGGCGAGTTGGCGCGGCGGGGCGGTGCAGCCGGTGAGCTCGGCTGTCACGGTGCCGGCCAACTCGGTGGCGAGGTCGACGAGTTCGAGCGGGCCGTGGGCGAGGGCGGGGACGCGTTCGGCGAGCAGGGCCCGCCAGTGCGGGCGCAGCCGTCGTACGGCGGTGGTGCCGAGGTCCAGGGTGCGGCGGGCGGTGCGGTGTTCGTCGCCGTCCTGGTCGAAGAGCAGGCCGGCGCCGGTGAGTCGGGCGGCGGTGCCGCCGGTGGTGCCGGGTGCGGTGCGGGCGAGCGGGAGGCGGGTGAGGGCTTCGCGGTAGGCGTCGGGGTGGTGGACGAGCAGGGTGCGGCCCAGGCGCAGTACGGGGCGGTGGCGGGTGGCGCAGAGCAGGGCGAACAGCAGGGGGTGGCTGCGCAGGTAGACGGTGCGGTCGCGGCGCCGGGCCCGGCGGCAGGAGGCGAGCGAAGCGGCGGGCGGAGGGGTCATCGTGTCAACTCCCGGGCGCAGTGGGCTGATGCGGCGGCCCGGTCGGGTTTGCGGGAGCGGCCGGTGAGCGGGACGGTACCGAACAGCAGGGCGTCGGGGCGGGCGGCGCCCATCCGTTGCAGCGGGGCGTCCAGTCGGGTGCGCAGGATGTGCGGGTCGGTGCCGGCGGCGGGTTGGACGAGGGCGACGAGGCGTTCGTCGCCGTGGCCGTCGGGGACGCCGACGAGCAGGGCGAGTTCGACGCCGGGGATGTGCAGGGCGGGTTCGTACAGGCCCGGGTAGATGTTGCGGGCGCCGCGCAGCACCATGTCCTTGAGGCGGCCGGCCAGGACGATCCGGCCGTCGGGGGTGAGGGTGGCGCGGTCGCCGGTGCGGATCCAGGGGTCGGGTTCGCGGCCGAGGTAGCGGTGGCGGGCGCCGGGGCCGGTGAGGTGGAGTTCGCCGTCGTCGGCGAGGCGGGTGCGGATGCCGGGCAGGGGGTGGCCGACGAGGTCGCCGTCGCCGGTGTGGGCGCTCTTGTCGGCCTCTTCGACGGCGGCGGCGGGGAAGAGTTCGGTGAGGGCGTAGACGCTCCAGGCCTGGTGGGCGCCGGCGGTTTTGGCGCGGCGCAGCAGGGTGGCGTCGGCGGGGGCGGAGCCGGTCCACAGGGTGCCGGTGAGGTGGGCGCCGGCGGCGAGGGCGGCGCGCAGCTGGGGTGGGGTGAGGTAGGTGTGGGCGGGGGTGAGGCGGGTGAGCTGGCGGGCGAGGGCGGTGGGGGTGCGGGCGGGCAGGGCGACGGTGGCGCCGGCGGCGAGGGCGGGGGCGAGGACGAAGAAGGTGCCGCCGAGGACGGTGCTGTCGGGTCGGGGTCGGACGAGTTCGGTGACGGTGTGCAGGGCGGCGGTGAGGCTGGCGTGGGTGTGGACGACGGCGCGGGGGCGGGCGGTGGTGCCGGAGGTGAAGACGATGACGGCGTCGGTGTCGGGGTCGGGGCGGTGGGCGGGTGCGGGGGTGGTGGCGGGACGCAGGCGGGGTGCGCAGCCGGGCAGGCGGGGGCCGAGGGTGGCGACCGGGCCGAGGGTGCGCAGCGGGGGCAGGCGCAGGTCGGCGCGGCGGGCGAGGGGGGCGGCCCAGCCGGCGGCGGCCTGGGCGGTGGCGTCGGCGAGGATCAGGGCGGGTTGGGCGAGGGCGAGGTGGGCGGCGAGGACGTCGGGGCCGACGGTGGGGTCGAGGACGGCGGTGCGCAGGCCGAGGCGGTGGGCGGCGAGCAGGGCGGCGAGGGCGCGGGGGCCGGGGCGCAGGGCGAGGCCGAGGGTGGCGCCGGGGGTGAGGCGGCGGGCGTGCAGGGCGGCGGCGTAGCCGTCGGCGAGGTCGGCGAGGTCGCCGCGGCGGATGCGGGTGCGGGTGGTGCCGGTGCGGGTGTGGTGCAGGACGGCGGGGCGGTCGGGGTGGTGGGTGCGCAGGGCGTGGGTGAGGCGGTCGAGCACGGCGGGCCGTCCTTCCGGGGCGCGGTGACGGGCGGGGGTCAGCGGATGTCGGTGGGGCGGGGGCCGGGGCCGCGTTCGAGGTACCAGCGGGCGGTGCCGAGCAGGCCGTAGGCGCGGATGCGGCGGGTGGAGTTCTGCACGACCATGTCGGGGCTGCGCACGACGGCGGTGGTGTGGCGGCGGACCCGGTTGAGGAAGTCGCGGTCGGTGGGTGAGGGGCGGCGGGGCATGCCGCCGACGGCCTGGTAGAGGGCGGCGGTGATGGCCATGTTGTTTCCGGCGTGCATCCGGTAGGGGGTGAGGTAGCCGTGGCGGCGGTGGTGGGCGGGGCGGATGCGGCCGAAGAGGGCGCCGAGGGCGACCAGGGCACGGAAGAGCGCGCGGCCGGCCGGTCCGTGTTCGTCGCGGCGGGCGGTGACGCGGCCGCAGACCAGTACGTCGCCGGTGAGCAGGGCGGCGCGGGCGGCGGCGGTCCAGCCGGGTGCGGGCAGGCAGTCGGCGTCGGTGCGGGCGAGCAGCGTGGCACCGTGGGCGATGGCGTGGCGGAAGGCGGTGTCGACGGCGCTGCCGACGCCCTTCTCGGGTTCGGTGAGGGTGTGGACGGGGAAGGGGGCGCGGGCGGCGAAGGCGTGGACGGTGGCGAGGGTGGCGTCGGTGGAGCCGTTGTCGGCGACCAGGAGGGTGAAGTCGCGGTCGTGCTGGGCGGCGAGGGCGTTGAGGGCGCCGTCGATGCGGGCTTCCTCCTGGTAGGCGGGGATGATCACCCACAGCGCGGTCATGAGGCCTCCCAGACCATGGTCATCAGGCTGACGCCGCCGCCCAGGCCGATCATGAGGACCCGCTCCCCCGGGCTCAGCTGCGGCTTCACGCGGTCGAGTTGGACGCCGAGGGTGGCGCTGGCGATGTTGCCGAGTTCGGGCACGGTGAGCACCAGTTTGTCGGCGGGGGCGCCGGTGAGTTCGACGAAGCGTTCCAGGTAGGGGACGGTGACCTGGTGCACCAGCACCCGGGCGTAGTCGTCCCAGCCGAGGCCGGTGCGGTGGGCGAGGTCGGCCAGTGCGGCGGGGCCGATCTGTTCGAAGATGCCGCGCAACTCCTTGCCGCCGCCGCGGAAGTAGCTGTACTCGTCGCCGCGCGGGTGGCGGGAGCCGCCGCCGGGGATGCCGCCGGCCTGCCAGTGTTCGGAGGCGGTGCGGGCGGCGATGTCGAGGATGCCGCCGCGTTCGACCGCTTCGACGACGACGGCGGCGCCCGCGTCGCCGAAGGTGTAGCCGGCGAAGCCCTCGCGCAGGGCGGCGGTGTCGGCGGGGTCGCGGCGCATGGCGCGGCTGGGGGTCTCGCCGGTGACGACCAGGGCGCGCCGGGCGCGGCCGGCCAGGATCATCGAGCGGGCCAGGTCGATGCCGTTGAGGAAGCTGTTGCAGGCGTTGCTGACGTCCAGCGCGTGGGCGCGGGTGCCGAGTTCGGCCTGGACGATGTGGGCGGTGGCGGGTTCGCAGAGGTCCCGGGTGGCGGAGGCGAAGAGCAGCAGGTCGATGTCGTCGGGGTGCAGCCGACCGGCGGCCAGGGCGCGGCGGGCGGCGCCGACGGCGAGGGTGGAGGCGTACTCGTCCTCGGCGGCGAAGCGGCGGGTGCGGATGCCGGTGGCCTTCTCCAGCATCCGTGCGGGCAGGGCGAGTTCGGCGCCGGCGGTGATCTCGTCCTGGAGTTGCCAGGAGGTGAGGCGGCGGGCGGGCAGGTGGGAGCCGACGGCGGTGATGCCGATCCTCGGGGTCGCTGCTGGGTGCATGGCCCCATGCTGCGGGGCGCACGCCGGGGCCCACCTGAGTACGGGTACTCAGGTGGGCCCCGGTCGGATACCCGTTCGGGTGGTGCGGGCCACCCGGTGCGGGGTCCCACGGTGCCGGTCCCGAACGGGGGTCGAGGCCGGCACCTGCTCGCGGGGGTCGCTCAGGGGGTGAGGACCCACTTCTGGTTGGCCAGGCCGTTGCAGTCCCAGATGCCCAGCTGGGCGCGGTTGGAGGTGTCGAAGCCGAGCTCGTCCAGGCACTTGCCGGTGAGCACGTTCTTCAGCGAGCCGTCGGGCTGGGGCAGCCACTGCTCGCCGGCGCTGCCGACGCAGGTGTAGACCTCGACCTTGGTGCCGTTGGGGCTGTCGGCGGTGCCGTAGGTGACGTTGAGACACACGCCGAGGGCGCGCACGGAGTTGTCGACGCCCAGGGTCCACTGCTGGGCGGCGGTGCCGTTGCAGTCGTAGATCTGCACCGGGGTGCCGCGGTTGTCGCTGCCGTGGGCGACGTCCACGCACTTGCCGCCGTAGCCGACCAGGCGGCCCTGCTGGCCCTGCATGCCGAGGACCTGCGTGGTGATGGTGCTGGTGGCGTAGTTCCCGGGGTTGCAGTAGGCGGTGGAGGTGCCGTTGCCGGTGACGATGCTGCCGTTGACCCAGTAGTTCACCGGCGTGGTGCCGATGGCGTAGAAGCAGACGGCCTGGGCGCGCCAGATGGTGCCGTTGGGCACGTTGTTGCAGGTGGCGGAGGCGACCGGGCCGCCGTGGCCGGTGGAGCAGTTGCCCGGGGAGTCCGCCTGGGCGACGGAGGGCAGGACGGCGACGCCCACCAGGGCGATCAGGCCGGTGAAGAGGGCGGCGAGGGTTCGTCGCAGGCGCATACGAGGGGTCCGTTCGGATCGACGGGGCCCAACCGGATGTGTGGATGGTGTGGTTGGTGTCGCCCAGCGTGAGTGATGATATGAGGACACGTCAACTGTTGTGAATGACTTGTCCTGAAACAATTCACACCAGCTCACCTCCGGCAGTCGGGGCGGCGACCGGGGCGGCGGCCGCCGTGAACGCGGGCTCCAGGGCGGCCAGCAGCGCGGCCGGGTCGACGGGCCGGGCCAGCGGCGGCAGGCCGGTGTTGGCGGTGAACTTGGCCTCGACCTGGGCGCGGGTCAGCGGGCGGGCCGGGGAGCCGAGGGTGTCGGCGACGTGCAGGGTGCGGGTGGTGCCGTCGCGCAGGACGGCGTGCAGGGTGGCGCCGAGGTGCCCGGGGAAGGCGGCGCTCTCCCGGGCGCCGGCGCGGCAGTGGACGCGGGCTGCGAGGGCGAGCAGGCCGGGGTCGTGGACGGCGGCATCGGGGAAGTCCTCCAGGGCGACGCCGAGCCCTCCCCCGCCGCGCAGCGCGACGGCCACCGCGAAGGGGGCGGAGAAGCGGGCGGCGTAGCCGCCGGGGGGCGCGGCCTTGGCCTCGGGCGGCTCGGCGACGGTGCGCAGGGTCGGTCCGGGCAGGTCGAGGCGGATGCTGTCGATCCGGTCGGGGCCGATGCCCTCGGCCCGCAGCAGGACGGCGAGTTCGACGGCGGGGTGGGTGAAGCCGTTGGTCGGGTAGGGCTTGATGACGGTGTCGAGGTAGTGCCAGCGCTCGCCGAGCCCCTCGGTGAGCGCCTCGGGGCGGGCGGTGGGGCCGACGAAGGCGGCCAGGTAGCCGAAGCGGCCCTCCAGGGCGGTGGGGGCGCCGGTCAGGCCGTGGGCGGCGAGGGAGGCCGCGGTGGTTCCGGCGGCGGCGGCCCAGCCGGCGTGCACGGGCTTGACGGTGCCGCCGGTGCGGTTGGCCTCCAGCAGGCCGCAGGCCAGGCTGGTGGCGATCGCCAGGGCGTGGGCGAGGCGCTCGGGGTCCAGGCCGCGCAGCAGTCCGGCGGTGACGGCGGCGCCGAGCGTCCCGCACAGCGAGGTCATGTGCAGGCCGCGTTCGAAGAGCGCGGAGTCGGCGCCGTCCAGTGCGGCGGCGCCGGTGCGCAGGGCGGTCTCGGCGCCGAGGGCGGCCGCGCGCAGCAGTGAAGTGGAGTCCGCGGAGAGGGAGTTGGAGCGGGAGTTGGAGCGGGAGTTGGCGAGGGCGGTGGGGACGGCGACGGTGCTGGGGTGGACCATGGTGGGCAGCTGGGCGTCGTCGTAGTCGTGTGCGTGGGCGGCCGTGCCCAGCCACAACGCGGCGTCCTGGCGCGGCAGTTCGTGCAAGGGCCGGCCGGGGTGCTGCTCGGCGAGGTGGCCGGCGACGGCCCGGGCGGGGTCGGTGGCCGCGCCGGCCACGATGCAGCCGTAGGTGTCGAGCAGGGCGAGCTCGGCGCGCCCCTCGACTGCGGCGGGCAGGCCGCGGTGGTGTTGGTGGTGCGCGAAGTCCGCCAACTCGGCGACCAGGGTGGGCACTTCACGCCTCCACGAGGGCGAGCGGGCGGACCGGGGAGCCGGTGGCGCCGAGGATCTTCAGCGGGACGAGGACGAAGAGGAACTCCCGCACGCCGTCGGCGGCCAGCTCCTCCAGGTCGAGCACCTCGACGATGTGCACCCCGTGCTCGACCAGCAGGCTGCGGTGGGCGGGCATCCGGGTGTGGCCCAGGCCCGGCAGGATGCGGTCGAAGGCGATGGTGTCGGTGCCGGCGGCGCGCACGCCGCGGGCGGCGAGCCAGTCGGCGGCCTCGCCGGTGAGGCCGGGCACGCCGGTGGTGTGGCCGACGTAGGCGGCGGGGTCGGCGTACAGCTGGGGCCAGCCGGTGCGCACCAGGGCGACGTCACCGGGGTTCAACTCCCCTCCGTCCAGGGCTGCTTCGAGGTCGTCGGGGGTGATGCCGCAGCCGGGTGCGAGGCGGCCGGCGCCGTGCAGGGCGGGGATGTCGAGCAGGACGCCGCGGCAGAGCATCGGGGCGACGGTGTCGACGCCGAGCGCGCGGTGCCGGCCGCCGACGGTGTTCGCGGCGGCGTCCAGGCCGCCGTGCAGCCGGCCGTCGTGGGCGGCGTGGGCGAGGGCGTCGATGTGGGTGCCGACGTGGCCGCCCAGGGTGATCAGTTCGTTGGAGCCGGAGCCGCCGTCGGGGGTGGGGCGGTCGCCGTGGCGGCGGATCAGGGCGAAGTGGAAGCCGGGGTGGCTGGGCGAGCAGGGCATGCCGTTCTCCAGCGGCTGGGCCAGGTCGTAGACGCGGGTGCCGGCGGTCAGGGCGTCGAGCAGTCGCACGGTCGGGGGTCCTCTCAGCGGGTCGGGGGCTCGGCGTGGCCGATGCGGTCGGCGCGGTCCTCGGCGGCCGCGGCCAGGACGGTCCGGGCGCGGCGCACCACGGCGGCGTCGGTGAACCGCCCGTCGGGGCCGGTGCGGGCGCCGGTGCCGCGGGCCTCGGCGTCGGCCACCACCGCGCGGGCGGCGGCCAGTTCGGCGGCGGTGGGGGCGAAGACGGCGTGCACGACGGGCACGTGGGCGGGGTGGATCACCGAGCGGCCGTGGAAGCCGCGCTCGCGCCCCCGGCGGGTGTCGGCGGCCAGGCCGGCCAAGTCGTGCAGGTCGGGGTGGACGCTCAGCGGCGGGCGGGGCAGTCCGGCGGCGCGGGCCGCGACCAGGACCCGTACGGCGCAGGCGGCCAGCACGTCCGGGTCGGTGGTGGCCAGGTCGGCGGCGAGGTCGCCGGTGCCGTACAGCAGGCCGCGCACCCGGGGGTGGGCGGTGGCGATCCGGTAGGCGTGTTCGAGGCCGAGGGCGCTCTCCACGGTCGGCCACAGGCCCACCCCGGGGGCGGCCCCGGCGACGGCCCGCACCTGCCGGGCGGACTCGACCTTGGGCAGGCGCAGGCCGGCCAGGCCTTCACCGGCGAGTCCGGCCAGCGCGGCGAGGTCCTCGCGGCCGCCGTCCGCCAGCGGGTTGATCCGCACGTGGACGCCGTGCGGGCGCTGCTCGCGCAGGAAGGCGGCGGCGCTGCGGCGGGCGTACTCCTTGCGCGCGGGCGCGACGGCGTCCTCCAGGTCGATGACGACGGCGTCGGCGCCGGCGGCCAGGGCCTTGGGGTAGCGCTCGGGCCGGTCGCCGGGCACGAACAGCCAACTGCGCGGCCCGAGCAGCGGGGCGGGCGTCGGGGCGGGCGTCGGGGCGGGCATTCAGACCACCCCGAGCCGGCGCAGTTCGGCCAGCCGCTCGGCGCCGACCCCCAGTGCCCCGTACACCTCGGCGTTGTCGGCGCCGCTGGGGCGCCCGGCCCAGCGCAGCCGGCCGGGGGTCTCGGACAGCCGGGCGAGCGGGCCCTGGAGGGCGAGGTCGCCGAGTTCGGGGTCGTCCAGGTGGACGATCGCGCCGAGGGCCCGCAGTTGGGGGTCGGCGAGCAGGTCGCCGGCGTGCTGGACGGGGGCGACGGCGGCCCGGGCCCGCTCGAAGGCGGCGATCACCTCGGGGCCGTCGCGCTCGGCGATCCAGGCGCCGACGGCGGCGTCCAGCTCCTCGACGTGGGCGGCGCGGCCGTGGCCGTCGGCGAACCAGGGCCGGGCGGCCAGGTCGGGGCGGCCGACCAGGTGCAGGACGCGCTCCGCGATGTTCTGGGCGCTGGTGGACACCGCCACCCAGCGGCCGTCCCGGCAGCGGTAGGTGTTGCGCGGGGCGTTGTTGACGGAGCGGTTGCCGACCCGCTCCTGGACCAGGCCGAGCTGCTGGAAGACCGTCAGCTGGGGCCCGAGGACGGCCAGGATCGGCTCCAGCAGCGACAGGTCGATCACCTGGCCGCGCCCGGTGCGCTCGCGGGCGCGCAGCGCGGCGAGCACGGCGAACGCCCCGGCGATGCCCGCGATGCCGTCGGCCAGGCCGAACGGGGGCAGGGTCGGCGGGCCGTCGGGCTGCCCCGTGCTGTAGGCGAAGCCGCTCATCGCCTCGGCGAGGGTGCCGAAGCCGGCCCGTTCGCGCATCGGGCCGACCTGGCCGAAGCCGGTCACCCGCAGCAGGACCAGGCGCGGGTTGGCCGCGGCGAGGGTCGCGGGGTCCAGGCCCCAGCGTTCGAAGGTGCCGGGGCGGAAGTTCTCCACCACGACGTCGGCCTCGCGGGCGAGTCGGAGGAACAGCTCGCGGCCCTGGTCGGCGGCGAGGTTCAGGGTGACGGCGCGTTTGTTGCGGGCGACGGTCTTCCACCACAGCGACACGCCGTCCACCTGGGCGCCGTTGCCGCGGGCCGGGTCGCCGCGCGGGTGCTCGATCTTGACGACGTCGGCGCCGAAGTCGCCGAGCAGGCTCGCGGCGAGCGGGCCGGCGAACAGGGTGGCCGCGTCCAGCACGCGCAGGCCGGCCAGCGGCGCGTCGCCGCCGGGGCCGTTCCCGGGACTGTTCGCCGGGTCCTGCCCGGGGTCACCCTCAAGGCCGTCCGCAGGGCCGTCCGCAGGGCTGCTCGTGGAGCCGTCCGCAGGGCCGTTCTCCTCGTCGGGCATGGTGCGCCCCCTCTCTCCGTAAGATTTACCGTAAGCCTTACGGTCGCCCTTACGGTAGGCTGGCGCCGCACTCGACGCAAGGGAGTTGACGGGCGATGGCCTCCACAGATCCGGCGACCGCCGGCCGCACCGGGGGCAGGCGGGCCCGCGGCGCCCTGACCGCCGACCTGATCGTCACCGCCGCCCTGGAGATCACCCGGCAGGACGGCCTGGAGGCGCTCTCCATGCCCCGCCTGGCCCGGCACCTCGGCTGCGGCGTGATGACCATCTACGGCCACCTCGACGGCCGCGACCAGCTGCTCGGCCTGCTGTGCTCGCGCGTCCTCGGCGGCCTGGAGGCCGAACGCGCCGACGGCATCGGCGGCCGCGAGGCGCTCACCCGCTTCGCCCTCGCCCTGCACGGGCGGATGCTGCAGCACCCCGCCCTGGCCCACCTGCTGACCCAGCGCAAGCTGTGGAGCCCGGAGGTCGCCGACCTCGTCGAGTGGGTGCTCGCCGAACTCACCGTCGACGGCCGCACCCTCGAACAGGCCGTGACCGCCTACCGCCTGGTCCTCACCCACACCCTCGGCGCGGTGCTCTACGAACTCCCGCGCACCGGCGCCGACCAGCGGGCCGAGTACGCCGCCTGGTGGCGCCACACCCTCGCCGACCTGCCCGCCGACGACTACCCGCTGCTGCACGCCGCCGGGGACCACCTCGGCCGCGCCCCCGCCGACAGCCGGTTCCGCACCGGCCTGACCGCCCTGCTGGACGGCCTGGGCACCCCCTGACCGACCCGGCTGTCGGACCCCCCGGGCACACTGGGGGCGGACACCCGAGCGAACCGAGGACGGACTCCATGGCCGAGCGGCCCCTGACCCTGATGGCAGTGCACGCCCACCCCGACGACGAGGCCACCGGCACCGGCGGCGTCCTCGCCCGCTATGCCGCCGAGGGCATCCGCACCGTCCTGGTCACCTGCACCGACGGCGCCTGCGGCGACGGCCCCGGCGGCGTCAAGCCCGGCGAGGACGGGCACGACCCGGCGGCGGTGGCCGCGCTGCGCCGCAAGGAGCTGGAGGCCAGCTGCCGGGTCCTCGGCGTCGACCACCTCGAACTCCTCGAGTACGGCGACTCCGGGATGATGGGCTGGGCCGCCAACGACGCCCCCGGCTCGTTCTGGAGCACCCCGGTCGCCGACGGCGCCGCCCGGCTGGCCGAACTGCTGCACCACTACCGGCCCGACGTCGTCGTCACCTACGACGAGAACGGCTTCTACGGCCACCCCGACCACATCCAGGCCAACCGCATCACCATGGCCGCCCTGGAGCTGGCCCCCGGCCTGACGCCCAAGGTGTACTGGACCACCGCGCCGCACTCGGCGATGCGGCGCTTCGGCGAGGCCATGCGGGAGTTCGGCGCCGACTGGGACGAGCCCTCCGACTCCACCGCCTCCGCCGCGTCCGCCGCGCCGGAGGGCGAGGCCCCCGCGGCCCCCGAACTGCCGCCGATCGGCCTGCCGGACGACCAGGTCACCACCTGGGTGGACACCCACGCCTACGGAAGCCAGAAGTTCGACGCCCTGGCCGCCCACGCCAGCCAGGGCGAGAACATCTTCTTCCTGCGCATGGGCAAGGAGCGCTTCACCGACCTGATGGGCACGGAGACCTTCGTCCGCGTCCGCGACACCACGGGCGCGGACCTGCCGGAGAAGGACCTCTTCGCCGGCCTGCGCTGAGCCGTCCCCGGCGCCCCGCCCCTGGGCCCCGGGCCGCCCGGCCGCCCGTCGGGTCAGCCGCCGGGCGTGCCCGGGGCCGGGGCCGGGGCGGAGGCCGGGGCTTCCAGGAGGGGGCGGGGCGCCGGGACCGGGGCGCGGCCGGTGAGGCGGTGGATCAGGGGGTTGACCGGGAGGGTCGCGGCGAGCGCGGTCAACAGCAGGATGGTGAAGAACCGTTCGCCGATGATGCCCAGGTCCCGGCCGAGGGTCAGGATCAGCACCTCCCCCAGGCCCTTGGTGTTGAGCAGCACCGCCACGGTGGCGGCCTCGCGGCGCGGGACGCCGGTGAGGCGGGCGGCGAACAGGGCACCGGCGAACTTGCCGCCCCAGGCGATGCCGAGCAGGACCACGGCGGCGAGCAGGCCGCCGGTGCCGAGGCCGTGCAGGTCGACGGACAGGCCGGTGAGGGCGAAGAACACCGGCACGAGCAGGGCGCCCGCGTTGCGCAGCGGCAGTCGGACGGCCTGGCGCAGCTCCTCCCCCGTGTCGCGGGGCATGGCCAGGCCGAAGGCGAAGGCGCCGATCACCGCGTGCAGGCCCAGCAGGGAGGCGGCCCAGGCGGAGAGCAGGGCGCCGCTGGCGACGGCGAGCAGGACGAGCAAGGGGTGGTGGGCGAGGGCGCGTTGGGCCGGGCCGCGCAGCAGGCGGCGCAGCAGCGGGCGGACGACCAGGGCCAGGGCGGCGGCGTAGCCGGCGATGCGGGCGAGGGCGAGCGGCAGGCCGCCGTCGGCGGCTCCGTGGGTGGCGGCGCTGAGCGCGGCGACGGCGCACCACAGGGCGGTTTCGGTGAGGGCTCCGCAGGCGACGGCCAGTGCTCCGGTGCCGTCGGCCTGCAGCCGGTTCTCCTCGACGATGCGGGTCAGGACGGTCAGGGCGCTGGCGGACAGCGCGATGCCGAGGAAGACGGTGAACAGGGCCGGGGTGGCGGCCGGTCCGGCGAGGGCGGGGTGGCGGGCGAGCAGGACGGCGGCGACGGCGGCGGCCAGGGCGAAGGGCAGGGCGACCGAGGCGGTGGTGACGGCGAGGACGGTGCGCACCCGGCCGGCCAGCCGGCGCAGGTCCAGTTCCCAGCCGGCGGCGAACATGAAGAGTGCGATGCCCAGTTGGGCGATGACCGACAGGTGGGCGCGGGCCGCGGGCGGGAAGAGCCGTTCGGTGGGGTCGCCGGGCAGCAGGCCGAGGACGCCGTGGCCGAGCAGCACGCCGACGGCGACCTCGCCGATCACCACGGGCTGGCGCAGCCGGGTGCGCAGCGGGGTCAGGGCGACCCCGGCGAGCAGGACCACCGCGACGTCGGCGAGCACGGTCGTGGCGGAGGTGCCTTCCATGGCGCCGTCCCCTTTCCGGTGCCGGGGGCGGTGCGCTCGCGGGGGGATCGCGACGGGCCCCGGGCGGCTTGTCGCACGTACACGGTCCGTTGCATTGTGCGCAACGGCGGTGCGGGCGGCGGGGGTTCGACGCGGGCGGGTCGGGGTGGGGCGGGGGTCGTACGCCCCCGGCGTGCGCCCGCCCCGGTCCGTACGGGTACGGTCCGGGGCGGGCGGTGTTCACACGCATGGGTACTCGACTGGCCAGGTGGGACTGACCAGTTGGAGCGGGTGGAACGGGTGGAGCGGGTGGAGCGGGTGCCGCCGGATCAGGCGGGGACGATGGCGAAGGCGCCGTTGCTGAGCGGGGTCTGGGTGTACGGGCCGCTGTTGATGGACTGCGGCGAGTAGCTGTCGAAGACCTGGCCGTTGACGGTGACGCCGGAGAAGTCCAGCCGGCTGAAGGACGGGTAGCTCTGGCTCGGGGACTCTATGACGGCCTCGGCGCTGACGTTCTGCCCGTTGAGCTGCTGGACGGTGTTCTCGCTCCAGCCCTTGGTGGTGTCGGTGATCTGCAGGGTGTAGTTGGAGCCGCCGCTGTTGACCACCGAGGCGGTGAAGCTGTCGCCGGCGTCGACCGGGTCGTTGAAGTACTGCGGCGGGGCCGGGTACATCTCGTACCAGGCGGAGTAGACCGGGGAGCCGCTGGAGCAGTCGACCTGGACGCCGGTCTGCTCGACGGTCTGCGAGCCGTAGCCGTCGATGCCGACCCAGGGGGCGAACAGGTCGTTGGAGGTGTTGCACTGGACGGTGGGCATGGTCCAGGAGCCGGAGACGCTCTGGAAGCCGTTGCCCTGGGCGACGTAGCCGCCCCAGACGCCGCCGTCGTAGCGGGCGCCGTGGCCGTAGTGGTGGGCGCCGTAGACGTGGGTGGCGTGGGTGGGGGCGGCGCTGGCCGCGGGGGCGGCGACCGCGGCGGCCGGCAGGGCCAGCACGGCGGCGAGCACGAGGCGGCCGGTGCGGGAAAGGGCCATGGGGGGCTCCTTGGTTGGGCGTTGTGGGGGTGCCGCCCAGCTTGGGGGCGCCGTGGCCGGGCCGGGAAGGGAAGCGTGGGGGCAGGAACCCGACATGGCGTAAACATGTCAAGGCGTCAACCCCTTGATTTCGGCCACCCGGTGGCGCACAGTCGCTCTGTTCCGCTGCCGGTGCGGGACGCGAGGAGGGTGTCGTGCCGGGGACGGGCATGCTCGGCGGGCTCGGGCTCGGCGCGCTGGAGGAGCAGCTCTACCTGCGGCTGCTGGGCCTCCCGGCGGCCGATCCGCAGCTGCTGGCGAGCCAGTTGAACCTGCGGGCCTCGATCGTGGTGGCCGCGCTGGCGGTGCTGGCCGAACTGGGGCTGGTGGAGGCGTGCGCGGCGGGTGCCTGGACGGCGGTGCCGCCGGACGTGGCGCTGGAGGAGCTGCTGCTGCGGCGCGAGGTGGAACTGCGCCGCGCCCGGGGCCGGATCGGGGAGCTGATGCGCACCTACCGGCAGGGCCGCCCGGACCCGGAGGCGGCCGGGCCGGTGGAGGTGATCAGCGGGCGCCGCTCGATCGCCGACCTGTGGCGCACCCTGCAGCTGGGGGTGCGCGAGCGGCTGCGGGTGCTGGACCGGCCGCCGTACGTCCAGCGTTCCGACCCGCAGACCGAACTGGCGCTGCTGGGGCGGGGGGTGACGACCCGGGTGGTGTACCACAGCCGGGTGCTGCGCGATCCGGAGCGGCTGGCGGAGATCCGCACCTTCACGGCGGCCGGGGAGCAGGCCCGGGTGCACACCGAGGTGCCGCTGAAGCTGGCCCTGCTGGACGACCGGTGGGCGCTGCTGCCGGTCAGCGCGGGCACCGAGCTGGAGAGCGTGCTGCTGATCCGGCCCTCGACCCTGCTGGACGCGCTGGCCGGACTGTTCGAGCTGTACTGGGCGCACGCGATGCGGCTGCCGGAGCCGTCCGAGGAGCCGCCGGAGGACCGGCACCGGCAGCTGCTGACACTGCTGGCCGCCGGGCTGACGGACGAGTCGATCGCCCGGCAGCTGGGGGTGTCGACGCGTACGGTGCAGCGCTGGGTGCGGGAGCTGATGGACCGCTTCGGCGCCCGGACCCGGTTCCAGGCGGGCATCCAGGCGGCCCGGGCGGAGCTGCTCTGACCCCTAGCCGCGCGGGGTGGTGAGGTCGGCGACCTCGGCTTCGTAGAGCCGGGCGGGGTCGAAGCCCATCCCGGTGAAGTGGCCGGCCAGTTCCAGGGACAGCACGCCGTGCAGACGGGTCCACAGGGTCAGGAAGAGGTGCAGCGCCTCGGGCGGGGCGGGGTTGCCGAAGGCCCAGTCGCGGTGGTCGGCCAGGTGGGCGGCGAGCGCTGTGGGGGCCGGCTCCCGCGCGGGACGGTCGGCGAGGGCGGCGGCGCAGGCGTCGAGCAGGATCGTCATGATCTCGGCGGAGATCGCGGTGGTGTCCGGTGGTGCGTGGTAGCCGGGCACCGGGGTGCCGTAGATCAGGAAGTACCGCTGGGGGTCGGCCAGGGCCCACCGGCGCAGGGCGTGGGCCAGGGCGGGCAGGTCGGCGCCGCCCTCGGCGCCCACCGCCAGGACGTCGGCGAGGCTGCGGTAGGCGTCCCGGACGAGTTCGGTGATCAGCTCGTCGCGGCCGGCGTAGTAGCGGTAGAGCGCGGGCCCGCTCAGGCCCATCTGCTTGGCGATGGCGTTGAGGGAGAGCGCGGAGGCCCCGGCCGTGGCGATCTGCTCCCGGGCGTGCCGCTTGACCTCCTCCCGCACCTGGGCGCGGTAGCGCTCCCTCGGGGTCCCGCCGTCCGCCTGCGCCATGCTCCGACCGCCTTCCGCACCACTTCGGCTACAGCTTCAAGAATTAGTTAGAGGCTATCACTGAACCTGTTGACCCGGACCGGATCGAAGAGTTACAACTTCTAACGAAAGAAGGAGCATCTAGCGCTTTCTTCATCGGAGTCGAAGGGGACCACCATGTCCGGCATCCGCAGCACCCGCGCCGTCCGCACCGCCCTGTCCGCCGCCGCGCTCGCCGCCGCCCTGCTGGGCACCGTCGCCGCACCCGCCCAGGCCGCATCCCACTCCCCCGCCCCGCTGACCTGCGGCGGCCAGGGCGTCGACCCCGCCGCCCAGATCCGCTACCGCACCGAGGCCGTGATCCACGCCCCGCTGTCCACCGTCTGGCGGCTGCAGACCGACGTGGCCCGCTGGCCCTCCTGGCAGGCCACCGTGGCGAGCGCCGAGCGCCTGGACGACGGCCCGCTGCGGGCCGGCTCGGCCTTCCACTGGACCACCCCGCTGCCGCCCAACCCCGCCACCACCGCCACCAGCCTGGACATCACCTCAACCGTCCAGCAGCTCAAGCCGGGCTCCTGCATCCGCTGGACCGGCCCCGCCGAGGCCGAGGGGCTGCACATCGACGGCGTCCACGTGTGGACCTTCACCCCGGTGCCCGGCGGCGTCCTGGTGCGCACCGAGGAGACCCACCGCGGGCCGCAGGTCGACGCGGACGTCCCGGCCGCGACCGCGATCCTGCGTCAGGGCCTGGACGGGTGGCTGCACGACCTCAAGGCCGCCGCCGAGGACTGCGGCTGACCGTCCGTCGGGCCCGGTCGGGCCCCGCCCCGACCCCGTTCCCCCGCGCGAGTGCGCAGGTCAGGAGCGGGGTCGGTGGCGCATACAAGGGCCTGAAACCACCAGAATGGTGCGGACAGTCCCCCCAAAGTTCAGAAGAAGGAAACCCCCACATGGATCTCGGCGTGCGCTGGAAGCTGCACGGTGACGGGCGGACGCCCGCACCGGGAGCGGTCGTCCGCCCCGACGAACGACTCTCCTGGCCCCGGACGGCGGGGCTCGGCGCCCAGCACGTGGTCGCGATGTTCGGGGCGAGCTTCGTGGCCCCGGTGCTGATGGGGCTGGACCCCAACCTGGCGATCATGATGTCCGGCGTCTCGACCGTGATCTTCCTGCTGGCCACCCGCGGCCGGATCCCCAGCTACCTCGGCTGCTCGCTGTCCTTCGTCGGGGTCGCCGCGGTGATCCGGGCCCAGGGCGGCACCAGCGCGACGGTGACCGGCGCGGTGCTCGTGGTCGGCGCGGCGCTGTTCCTGGTGGGCCTGGCGGTCCAGTACTTCGGGGCGCGGATCATCCACGCGGCGATGCCCCCGATCGTCACCGGCGCCGTCGTCATGCTGATCGGCTTCAACCTGGCCCCGGTGACCGCCTCGACGTACTGGCCGCAGGACCAGTGGACGGCGCTGCTGGTGATGCTGTTCACCGGGCTCGCGGTGGTGTGCCTGCGCGGGTTCTGGTCGCGGGTGGCGATCTTCCTGGGCCTGCTCTTCGGCTACGGGATCTCCTTCCTGTTCGACCGGGTCTTCGGCAAGATCCACTCGGTGGACGGCGGCGGGCACCTGACCGACCACTGGCGCCTGGACCTGTCCGGCGTCGGCAAGGCGGACTGGATCGGCCTGCCCGCCTTCCACGGCCCGTCCTTCCAGTGGTCCGCGATCCTGGTCGCGCTGCCCGTGGTGATCGCGCTGGTCGCGGAGAACGCCGGCCACGTCAAGGCCGTCGGCGAGATGACCGGGGCGAACCTGGACGACAAGCTGGGCACCGCGATCTCGGCGGACGGCGTCGGCTCGATGCTCTCCACCGCGCTCGGCGGCCCGCCCAACACCACCTACTCCGAGAACATCGGCGTCATGGCCGCCACCCGGGTCTACTCCACCGCCGCCTACTGGGCCGCGGCCGGCTTCGCCCTGCTGTTCGGCATCTGCCCGAAGTTCGGCGCCGTCGTGGCGGCGATCCCCGGCGGGGTGCTCGGCGGCATCACCGTCATCCTGTACGGCATGATCGGCCTGCTCGGCGCGCAGATCTGGATCAAGTCCGGGGTCGACCTGCGCAACCCGCTGAACCTGGTGCCGGCCGCCGCGGGCATCATCATCGGCATCGGCAACGTGACGCTGAAGTTCACCGACACCTTCAGCCTCAGCGGCATCGCCCTGGGCACGCTGGTGGTCATCACCGGCTACCACACGCTGCGCGCGCTGGCCCCCGAGCACCTCAAGACCCAGGAACCGCTGCTGGACGAGGGCACCTCCTCCTACGACGAGCCGTCGGCCGGCGAAGGGGAGCGGCCCGCTCCGTGAGGACGGTTCAGAACAGGCGGATTTGACCTGCACATGACCTAAAGGTACTTCCGCCGGTCGATCCGCCTGGCCAGACAGACCGTCGGGTGGTCGAATCGCTCCCAGCGATCCGACCACCCGATTCTCATTTGGGAGCGGCATGTCTCTCCTCCCCCACCACCGCAGGCTCGCCCTCGTGACCCTGGCCCTCGCCCTGTCCTCGGTCTCCTGCACGTCGGCCACCGCCAGCACCAACACCCCGTCCGCCTCGTCCGCCTCGTCGGCGAAGGCGGGCAAGGTGCTGTGGACCCCCAGCACCAAGGCCGGCCCCTCCTCCTTCCGCGGCATCCAGTGCGCCGCCCCCGGCACCTTCGGCGTCGTCAAGGACCCGGTGAAGGGCGACGTGTGGAAGGCGTACCAGGCGGCGGGGGTGGAGCGCTGCGAGACGGTCGGCCCCGAGCTGGACGAGGGCGACACGTTCTACCTGGGCTGGTCGTCGAAGGTGGAGGTCGGCGACGACGCGGACCGCTACGTCTTCCAACTCAAGTGCTCGCCGAGCACCGACACGGCGAACCACCCGATCGAGATCGACATCACCAACGCACGGGTGCGGCTCCAGGAATGGGACACCGACCACGTGGCGCACCCGCTGTGGACGGCACCGGTGAAGAACGGCGAGTGGCACAAGTACGCGCTGAAGATCCACCTGGGGCGCAGCGACGGGACGATCGACTTCTGGTTCGACGGCGAGAAGCAGACGTTCAACACGGGTGAGGGCACCTTCGAGGGCACCACCTGGGACGGCGACACCGACTACCTCAAGTGGGGCTCCTACCACCAGAACCCGGGCGACGCGACCAACACGTTCACCAGCCCGGTGATGGCGACCACCCTGGAAACGGCCACCGCCGGCTCGTAGGGATCAGGATGAGAACAGGCCCGGACCGCAGCCACTGCGGTCCGGGCCTGTTGGCGTTCTCAGACGTCGCCGAACTCCCCGCCGCGGACGGCCGCGACGAACGACTTCCAGGCCTCGGACGGGAAGACGAGCGCGGGACCCTGAGGATCCTTCGAGTCGCGCACCGGCATCAGGCCGGGGAAGTCAGGAGCCACCTCGATGCAAGACCCGCCGTTGTTGCTGTGGGAGGACTTGAACCACTGGGCGCCGGACAGATCTACGTGATCAGCCACGATGCTCCTCTCACACCTCACCGAACTCGCCACCATGGACAGCCGCAACGAACGACCTCCAAGCCTCGACCGAGAAGACGAGAGCCGGGCCCTGGGGGTCCTTCGAGTCGCGCACCGGCGCCAGGCCGGGGAAGTCCGCTGTCACCTCGACGCAAGTACCGCCGTTGTTGCTGTAGGAGGACTTGAACCACTGGGCGCCGGACAGATCTACATGTTCAGCCACGATGCTCCTCTCACACCTCACCGAACTCGCCACCGCGGACAGCGACGACGAACGACTTCCAAGCCTCGGGCGGAAAGATCAGGACCGGGCCGCCGGGGTCCTTGGAGTCACGGACCTTGCCCGGGCGCGCATCATCGACCTCGATGCAACCGCCCCCACCATTGCTATAGCTACTCTTGCGCCACTTCGCGCCCATCGGGCCCTCCATGGTCCAGCTCCTTCCGGGCTTCGACTCAGGCCTCGCCGAACTCGCCGCCGTGGACTGCCGCGACGAACGCCCCCCAGGCCTCGACCGAGAAGACCAGAGCCGGCCCCTGAGGATCCTTCGAGTCTCGCACCGGCGCCAGGCCGGGGAAGTCCGCTGTCACCTCGACGCAGTTGCCCCCGTTATTGCTGTGGGAGGACTTGAACCACTGGGCGTCAGCCAGGTCTACACGGTCAGCCATGATGCTCCTCTCACACCTCACCGAACTCGCCGCTGCGAACAGCGACGACGAACGACTTCCAAGCCTCGGACGGGAAGACGAGCGCGGGACCCTGAGGGTCCTTCGAGTCGCGCACCGGCATCAGGCCGGGGAAGTCGGGAGCCACCTCGACGCACTGTCCGCCGTTGCCGCTGTAGCTGCTCTTACTCCAGGAAGCACCCGTAAGGTCGATGTTCTCGCTCATGCCGAAGAGTCCCTTCACGCCTTGCTGATCCTTGCGAGCGATGCCGCCTGCGGCAGCGCTTCCACCTGGAGCAGATCGTATTCCCTCGACCAGGCAGAGACGATTGCTCGGTCGTTCTCCAGGTATCCCCGTCGATGCGTCTCGGTGTACCCGAGCAAGGTGCCATCTCCGAGTTCGAGAAGCGACATTGACCGCATGAACGGACGGAGTGCGCCCAGCTCGAAGGGGGCAACTTGGACCACATAGTTGGGTCGTTGAGCCAACTTCTCCAGATGCGCCAACTGTTGGGCCATGACAGCACCGTCGTCCCCGACGGCGGTTCGAATGCAGCTTTCATCAAGGATCACATGGATCAGTGGAGCCGGATTCATGTTGATTCGTTCCTGGCGGTTCAGGAGAAGCCGGACCCGCTCGGCGCCCTGCTCGACGGTGACGCTTCCTCGTGCGACAGAACCGGCTTCCAGAGCTTCGGCATAAGCACGAGTCTGCACCAGGCCAGGGATGACACCCAACTCGAAGAGTCGAATGACCCTGGCCTCCCGCTCCTTGGCCACGTACTCCGGGTAACCCGGCAAGAAGGAAGAGCCGCTGAGGCTCCAGTACGTCAGCTCCAGCGTCCCGCCGGTATCGAGCGCCTTGTCGGCGCTGCGAACCCAGTCAAGCGTGGGATTGCGGGTCCCTCTTTCGAGGTTAGAAATCTGACTGTCACTCAACTGCGTCCGCTCGCCGAGTTCGATCTGCGTCAGGCCTGCCGCCTTGCGCAGCCTGCGCAGTTGGGCACCGAATGCCTTGAGGGGTGATGCCGATGGATCCAGCTGCGTCTCACGCATCGTCAGACCTCCGCCGCTACACGAATCCCACTCAGGGAAACTGTCAAGTGGGAAAGCCTTCCGATCCTAGGGCCTTCGGCCCCACCATGGCTACACCTGGTAATCCACCAGACGCACAGCGCAACCTGCGGAGACCCCATGCCCGACGCGCCGACCCCCCTCCCCCCCTTCCAACTCCACGAAGTCGTCCGTGACTTCGGCCACCTGGAGGACGGGAAACCCCGCGAAGGTGTCTTCGTCGAGCTGATGCTCGGGAAGGTGGTACTCCGGCCGCTCGGGGAGACCGGGCCCGAGTGGCGGGCCGACCCGGCCCGCCTCCGAGCCCTCGACCCGAGGGAGACCGCGCCCGGCACCTGCGGGCAGCCGCGTCGGCGGCCGCTGTGACCGACCGTCCCCACTCCCCCACCCCAGGAGCAGAGTTGAGCAGGACCCGCCTCATGGCCCGTCCCCCCGCCCGCCGTTCGGGCCATCAAGCCCTCGTCCTGCGCCAGGACCCCGACCGGGCGGACGACTTCGCCGTCCTCCTGGTCGACCCCGCCTACCGGGAGGGCCTGACCCTGCCCGGCGGCAGCGCCGAGCAGGACGAACTCCCCCACCTCGCCGCGCGGCGCCACCTCGAAACGGAGACCGGGCTCGTGCTCGCCCTGCGCACGATCCTCACCGTCGACTACGTCCCCGCCGCCGAGTTCCCCGAGGGCGTCAACTTCGTCTACGCGGGCGGCCTGCTCACCCACCGCCAGGCCGACGCCGTCGACCGCCACCAGCCTCCGCCGGACATCCGAGGCCTTCGCTGGATCCCCCGGTCCGGGCTGCGCGAGGTCATGGCGGAGGACCAGTACCACCGCGCCGAGGACGCCTGGGACGCCTGGGAGCACGGCGCCGGCCTCCCGCTCCTCATCCGGGGCGTCCCGGTGCCAATCGGCTGACGGCCTGACCGCTGGGCGGCGACAACACCCTCACCAAGGTTTTCCGCCGCGTTCCCCGGCCCTCGGCACGGGAGTCATTCCCTCCCTAACGAGATCCAACTTCCTTGCAAAACAAGGAAGTTGGCGTAATTTACGCCCCTCCCCAGGCCCTCGGTTGACCGCCCGCACCGCCCGGCGATTGGCTCTCCCCGGTGCCCGCCGTCCGGAAGCGGCGGGCGGTCGTCCCGGGGAGGACACTCCGTCATGCATCCCGCCAAACGCCGCTTCGCCGGCCCCGCCACCGCCCTCGCGGCCGCCGCCGCGCTGGCCCTGACCGCCGCCCCCGCGCAGGCCCAAGCCGGCCCGGACGCCCGCCGTTTCGAGACCGTCCCGGTCAGCTTCGCACCGAACGGCGCCGAGGCGAACAGCCAGTCCCAGTCCGGGGCCGTCAGCGCCGACGGCCGCTACGCGGTGTTCACCTCTCCGGCGACCAACCTGGTCGCCCAGCCCTCGAAGGGGGGCTACGACGCGTTCCTGCGGGACCTCCGCGACGGCCGCACCGAACGGGTCGACCTCGCCGACGACGGCTCCGCGCTCGACGGCGTCACCGTCGGCGTGGCGGTCAGCGCCGACGGCCGCTACGTCGCCTTCGACAGCACCGCCGCGAACGTCGTCCCCGGCGGCCCAGCCCCGGGCCGGGCGAACATCTACGTCCGTGACCGCCTGACCGGGCACACCCGGCTGGTCAGCGCCCCGCAGGGCACCCCCGACCCCGTCACCAGCCACAGCACCTCGGCGCCGTCCATGAGCGCCGACGGCCGGTACATCGCCTACATCTCCAACCGCACCGACCTCGTCGCACCCGCCACGCCCGCCGCCAACGACACCAACAGCGGCGAGCAGCTCAGCCGCCCGAACTTCGACTCGAACATCTACCTCACCGACCTGTGGACGCACACCACCCGGGTGGTGTCCGCCACCTTCGACGGCACCGCCTCCCAGGGCCAGTCCGTCAACCCGACGATCAGCGCGGACGGCCGCACCGTCGGCTTCAGCTCCGACGCCAGCAACCTGGGCGTCACCTACACCCCCGGGCAGCGGGCCGACGCGGCCCCGCCGCTGCCCGGCGGGAAGATGCGCGCGGGCACCTACTACACCTACGACGTGCGCTCCGGCACCATCGTCCCGGTCAGCTACGACCTCACCGGGCACGTCACCTTCGACGCGAGCCTGGACGCGACGCTCAGCCCGAGCGGGCGGTACGCGGTCTACGAGTTGACGGTGCCCGTCGGCGCCCCCGGCGGCAACCAGTACCAGGACCAGATCTTCGCCCGGGACCTGCACAAGGGCACCCTGCTCCCGCTCACCGCCGGCCTGCCCGGCACGGTCTCCACCGCCACCTCCGGCGACCCCCAGGTGACCGGCGACGACCACTGGGTGTACTTCGACTCCTCCGCCGCCAACCTGGTGCCCGGCGCCCAGCACCCGCTCTGGGACGTGTACCGCTACGACCTGCACACCGGCCGGATCGAGCGGATCACCGACGCCGCGGACGGCTCGCCCGGCAACGGCGACTCCATGATCCCGCACGTGGACGCGCACGGCCGGACCGCCTTGTTCGAGTCCTCCAGCCGCAACCTGGTGGCGGGCCGGAGCGGCCCGCCCGAGCCGGCGGACCACCAGGTCTTCGCCAGGGTCCCGGCGCACTGACCCATGCTCCGCCCGCGCCCGATCCGCACCCCCGGGTTCTGGACTTGTGGGTCCATTTTCGGCTGCCTAGCGTGCTGGACGTTCCCTCCGAACGAACCCCGCCCGTACGGCAGGAAGGTGGCACCCCCATGCACGCGATCCGGATCGAGGAGCACGGCGGCCCCGAGGTCATGCGCTGGACCGAACTGCCCGACCCCGTCCCCGGCCCCGGCGAGGCGCTGGTGCGGCTCGGCGCGGCTGGCGTCAACTACATGGACGTCGGCGCCCGTTCGCAGGGCGGCGGCGGCTGGGCGGCGCCCACCGTGCTCGGCGCCGAGGGCATGGGGTACGTCGCCGCCCTCGGCGCGGGGGTGACCGGCCTGGCCGTCGGCGACCGGGTGGCCTGGTTCTACCACCCCGGCAGCTACGCCGAGTTGCTGGCGATCCCGGCAGCCGAGCTGGTCCCGGTCCCGGACGGCGTGGACGACGAGACGGCCGGCGCCGTGCTGATGCAGGGTCTGACCGCCAACCACCTGAGCACCGAGACCTACCCGGTCGGCCCGGGTGACACCGCCGTGGTGCACGCCGCGGCCGGCGGGGTGGGCCTGCTGCTCACCCAGCTGGTCAAGGCCCGCGGCGGCAGCGTGATCGGCCTGGTCTCGCGCGAGGAGAAGGCCGCCGCCGCGAAGGAGGCCGGTGCCGACCACGTGCTCGTCCACTCCGGGCCCGGATTCGAGGCACAGGTACGGGAGTTGACCGGCGGCTGCGGGGCCGACGTCGTCTACGACGGCGGCGGCGCGGAGACCTTCACGTCCTCCCAGCTGGCCCTGCGCCCGCACGGCGTGCACGCCTACTACGGCCCGTTCATGGGCGTGCCGACGCTGCGGCCCATCGACCTGCCCAACAGCATCCTGCTGACCTACCCGGTGGTGCACCACCACGTCCCCACCCGCGAGGCCCTGCTGCGGCGCGGCGCCGAGGTGTTCGACCTGGTCCGGTCCGGGCGGCTGACCCAGCGGATCACCGGCCGCTACCCGCTCGCCGAGGCCGCCCGGGCGCACGCCGACCTGGAGTCCCGCCGCACCACCGGCAAGCTGCTCCTCCTTCCCTGAGCCCTCGCACGCCCCTCACGAACGACCTCTCGGGCCGGTAACGCTCTGTTCGAAAGTGCGTGCGCTAAGGTGTCGATCGGTGCGTGAGATGGGGGTCACGGTGCGTAACGCAGGCTTAGTGCACCACGTACGGATGTTGCGGGCGGGGGCCGGGGATCCGTTGGTGATGCTGGCTCAGTTCCGTTTGAGTGCGGTGCTGGTGCCACGGTGGGGCGATGAAGCGGTGTGGTCGGCGGACCAGGGGGGTCTGCGGTGGATCTTCGCGTTCTCGTCCGAGCAGGAGTTGGCCGCGTTCGTGCGGTCGAAGGGGCTGCCACTGGACGGGTTCCGGTACATGACGGTCCTGGGGAGCCGCTTGCTGGATGTGGCCGTGCCGGGTCTGGGCGTTCCCGGGGGGATCGCACTGGATACGGCTGGGAAGGAGCCGATGCTCCTTCCCCCGCTGCGGGGGATCGTGCCGGACGAGGTGGCTCTGGATGGGCCGGGGATGACGGGGGGCATGGGCGTTGGGTGAGGGCTACCAAGCGGATCCGGAGGCGTTGGAACTGGTGGCGGACGGCCTCAACGGGGTGATCGCCGAGCTGAAGTCGATCGGGGTCGCCGGGATCGCGGAGGGCGGGCGCGGTTTCACCGAGTTGGAGCTGGGCGGGACGGACGCCGGCGACTTCGATCTGTCGGAGTCGTTCAAGGAGTTCTGCGAGCGGTGGAGTTGGGCGGTCAGGTCGCTGGTGGTGAAGGGCTCAGACCTGGCGAACAAGGTCGGTCTGGCGGCCGGCACCTACCACGAGCAGGAGCAGTACGCGAGCGGGCTGACGAAGGACGTCGTGTCCGGTGTCATCGGCAATCCCCACCTGACCGAGGAACAGGTCGAGCACGAGTCGTGGTCGCAGGTGTGGGCCGACAACCCGGTCAACGACGTCATGCATCCCGACTACTCCGGCGAGTCGTTCGACAAGGCCGAAGCCGACATCAAACAGCAGTGGCAGAAGGCAGCGCAGGACGCGGTCCAGAAGCCCGGCTTCGTCAACATGACGATCAACGCGACGGTCGGCCCCGTCCCGTCGACCCCGGAGAAGTGACGGCATGGGATTCCTCGGGGACGCCCTGGACTTCGTCGACGATGCCGTCGACAGCGGGACGAAGTTCGTCGCCAAGGGCTTGCGCAAGGGCGGCCACCTGGCCGGGGAAGCGCTCGACGCGGCCGGCCTGCACGGTGCCGGACAAACCGTCAGCGGCTGGGGCGACGACATCGCCGACGACGCAGGCGTCAAGGTCGCTGAACGCAACCTCGATGAGAGCGACGACCCGAAGGAACTGCTGCACGGCGACGCCAAGCGGCTGAACGAAGTCGCCGGACACTTGCAGAAGTTCCACGACGCGTTCGAGAAGGCGGGCCAGGGCCTGACCCGCCTGGACACCGACCACTGGAAGGGCGAGGCAGCCGACCACTTCCGCCGGGACTTCGACCCCCAGCCCAAGCAGTGGCTGGCGGCGGCGGACGCCTTCGCGAAGGCGTCCGCCGCCCTGACCACCTACGCCCACACCGTCGGCTGGGCGCAGGATCAGGCCAAGGACGCCGTCAGGATCTGGAAGGAGGCGCAGAAGAAGACGGACGCCGCCGCCAAGACCTTCATGAGCGACGCGATGACCTACGACCTGCGGCTGAAGGCGTACAACGCGACGCCGGCCGACCAGCGCCAGGGCAACCCGCCGGCCAAGCCCGGTGAGTTCGCCCCGCCTGCGGACGCGGTCGCCCAGTTCAAGGAGGCCGAGGGCAAGCTGAACGCCGCCCGCACCCAGCGGAACGCGGCCGCCCGCACGGCACTGGCCGCTGTCAAAACCCTCGTGGCGTCCGCCCCGGCGATGCCGAGCCGCACCGAGATCCTCAAAGCCGACCTGATGGACACCGCCACTTCCGTCCCGCAGTTCGCCGTCCACTTCGGCGGCGGCGTCGTCAAGAGCGCCGTGGACCTGAACAAGCTCCTGCGCAGCGTCAACCCGCTCGACCCCTACAACGCCACCCACCCCGCCGAGTACGCCACAGGCCTGTCCGGACTCCTCGCCGGCCTGTCGGGATCCGCCAATAACCCGGCCGAAGCCGTCAAGGGTCTCGTCGGCAGCGGCTGGGGCTCCGACCCGGCCGAAGCAGGCGGCAGACTCTTCGGCAACCTGCTGCTCGCCCCCGAGACCGGCGGCGGCAGCGTCGCCGCCGGAGCCGCCGAACGCGAAGCCACGGCCGTCGCCGAGAACGCGGCCAGGAACACTGCCAAGGAAGCAGCCGAGAACGCCGCGAAAGAAGCTGCCGAGAAATCTTCGAAAGCACCTGTCACCTCACCGACTACTCCGACTGGCGCAGCTGAGGCCGCACCGGTCAAAAATTACACTCCGGAAACAGTCGACGCGACGGCTGGCCACGCCGCGAATATTCCTTCCCAGAAGGTCCCGCATCCGGTTCAGCCTGTACCGAATCATCTATCGGAACCGTCCCCGCGCTCCGATTTTGCGACGGGGCCGGTCAAGCCGAAGAACACGCCCCCGCCGCTCGAAAAGGCCACAGCGCCCGACGCTGTCCACAAGACCGATGTGACACCCTCTGAATCGCCGAAGCAAACCTATGTCGACAGCCATTCAGGTGGAGCCTCGAAGACGCCAGGCTCGTCGCCGAACTCCGACTTCGCAACGGGCCCGGTAAAACCCGAAGGCGCACATCCGTCGGTTGATCCGCCCGCAGAGCCCGGTGCTGGCCATGGGGGTGATGCGACACCGACCGAATCGCCGAAGCACACCCATCCCGAGGATCACGCGGGCGCCGAAACTGATGCAGGCTCGCACGACGGCCAGGCTTCCGATCATGCGGGATCCACGGGCGATCCCTCTGCGACCAAGGACATTCACGGCGCCGCCGATCGCACTCCCGGACCGCATATGTCCCAGGAGGATTTCAGCCGACTGGCACCGGAAGATCAGATGACGGTTGCCTGGTCCGAAACCTCACAAGGAGCGAAGACTTTCAAGGACAACCTTGAAGCCGAACGCTACGGAGCCGACTACTGGAATCACTACGTCGAGGGCCTCCCCGAATCCCAGAAGGAGGCAGTGAATGCTTACACCGGAGATTACTTCACCCCCATAAACGGTTACCTGCGATCCGGCGGATACATCAGTCCAGCAAATATGGATCGCATTTCGGAGATTGACGCAGCCCTGGCCGGCCGCCCCATACCCGAAACTGTCATGGTAAGCCGCGGAACCAACCTTGGATACATCGGAATGAGCCCTCCACAGATGGTTGGGAAGATATTTGCCGAGGATGGGTTCACTTCGGCGTCGCTAGGCGAAAGCCCTTTCTCGTACAAGGATGCCATGCTGCATCTCAAGGTTCCCGAGGGCACGCCTGGACTATGGGTGGAGAAGGTCGGGGAGTACGAGAACGGCGAGCGAGAAATCCTGCTTGGGCGTGGCACCAATTGGCGCGTTGATCGCGTCGTCGTACGCGATAATGGAAAGTATGATATCTATGGCGAGATTCTGCCGTGAGGGAGATTGGTTTAATGGCCAGCAGCAAGGATAATCCGCGCCTCGCCGAGGACATGCAGTTGCGTCTCCTGGAGGGCGGTCCGGTCGACTACAACTATTCGACAGACAAGCCGGTCGTATACGTCTCGGTGGCCGGAGGGGACGGTGGCGTACTCGGATACCTCTGGGCATCTGATGCCGATGACGCGGCCGGCTGGGTGGAGCACCGTGCGGCTGGCCCCGCAGCAGCCCAGGCCGCCGGATATTGGCTTATGAAGATGCGAAGTGCGAAGTCTCGTGCGGTGCCTCCGAGTCAGGCTCTTGAAGAGTTGTCCGCCGACGCCGACGGCGGACGAGCCGGGCAGGTTGTTCCCGCTTCACGACGCACTGCGGCGAGCCTTCAGGAACTACAGGACAAGGGTCTCGAAGGGTGGGAGCCGTCCCCCCCGCAACCGGAACCGCCTCGTGGTCGTCGCCGCTGAGTTCCGCGTGCACCCGGTGGCCGCCACCCCCAGGAGCGGGGTGGCGGCCACCGCCGCGTTCCCATCCAGCTTCCGCGTCGCCCGCGGATTTCTGGACTTGTGGGTCCATTTTCGGCTGCCTAGCGTGCTGGACGTTCCCTCCGAACGAACCCCGCCCGTACAGCAGGAAGGTGGCATCCGACATGCACGCGATCCGGATCGAGGAGCACGGCGGCCCCGAGGTCATGCGCTGGACCGAACTGCCCGACCCCGTCCCCGGCCCCGGCGAGGCCGTGGTGCGGGTGGCGGCGGCCGGGGTGAACTTCCTGGACATCGGCGCCCGCGCGCGGGGCGGGTTCGGCTGGGCGGCGCCCACGGTCCTGGGCGTCGAGGGCGCCGGCCGGGTCACCGCCCTCGGCGCGGGGGTGACGGGCCTGGCGGTGGGCGACCGGGTGGCCTGGTTCTACCACCAGGGCAGCTACACCGAGTTGCTGGCGATCCCGGCCGAGAAGCTGGTGCCGGTCCCCGACGGGATCGACGACGGGACGGCGGCCGCCGTGCTGCTCCAGGGGCTGACCGCCAGTCATCTGAGCATCGAGACCTACCCGGTCGGCCCGGGTGACACCGCCGTGGTGCACGCCGCGGCCGGCGGGGTGGGCCTGCTGCTCACCCAGTTCGTCAAGGCCCGCGGCGGCAGCGTGATCGGCCTGGTCTCGCGCGAGGAGAAGGCCGCCGCCGCGAAGGAGGCCGGCGCCGACCACGTCCTGGTCCACTCCGGCCCCGGATTCGAGGAACGGGTACGGGAGTTGACCGGCGGCCGCGGGGCCGACGTCGTCTACGACGGCAGTGGTTCCGAGACCTTCGCCTCCTCCCAGCTGGCCCTGCGCCCGCACGGCGTGCACGCCTACTACGGCCCCGTCCTCGGGGTCCCGACGCTGCGGCCCACCGACCTGCCCAACAGCATCCTGCTGACCTTCCCGCTGGTCCACCACCACGTCCCCACCCGCGAGGCCCTGCTGCGGCGCACCGGCGAGCTGTTCGACCTGATCCTGGCCGGGCGGCTGACCCCGCGGATCACCGGCCGCTACCCGCTCGCCGAGGCCGCCCGGGCACACGCCGACCTGGAGTCCCGCCGCAGCACCGGCAAACTGCTCCTCCTGCCGTGACCGGAGCCGCTCAGGCCTCGGCGCGGACGGCGTAGCCGCGCAGGAGTGCGGTCAGGATGCCGGTGAGGCGGGGTTCGACGTCGACGACGGCGTGGGCGAGCTCGGGGGTGGACTGGTAGAAGCGGCGCAGCTCGGTGCCGGGCGCGGCCATCTGCCACAGGGCGCCGGCCATGGCGGTGGCGGTGGCGACGGTGTCGCCGCCCTGGTGGGGGGTGAGCGGGAGGGCCTCGCCCAGGGCGGCGGCGACGGCGGCGACCTCGGCCACGGCGATGACCTTGAAGGCGCGGACGGCGTCGAAGGAGACGCCGCGTTCGAGGTTGAGGGGGGTGTGGGCGAGCAGGTCGCAGAAGAGCGGGCGGGCGGCCAGGGTCCCGGCGAGGACGCCGGCGGCCGCGGCGAACCGGCCTTCCGGGTCGTCCGCGCTCTCTTCCGTCAGTCGGCCGAGCCGGTCGCGGGCCTCCCGGGACCACTCCTGCCAGCCACTGGCGGCCAGTCGCAGGAAGATCTCCTCCCGCGTCTCGAAGTAGCGCAGCATCGCCGATTTGTGCATGCCGACGGCGGCGGCGATGTCGGTGAGGGTCACCGCGCGGACGCCGTGCTCGGTGGCCAGGCGGGCGGCGGCCTCAAGGATCGCGGTCTCGCGGATGCGCTTGGCCTCGGCACTGCGGGCGCGTTCGAACTTCGGCTGGGTCACCGGCCCATTCTAGCGCAACCAAGTTGCGTTATTATCACAACAGTGTTTCGCCGGAAGCATGCCAGAAGCACTCCGGAAGTACCCCGCCGACCCGCCGCACGGACACCGGGTAGCGTCGGCGGACACCGTCAGCCGTACCGGGGAGGGACTCATGACGCTGACCCGCAAGGGCGCCGCGACCAGGCTGCGCATCGTCGAGGGCACGGCCGGACAGATCCGCGACGAGGGCGTCTTCGCGCTGCGGCTGGAGGACGTCATGGCCCGCACCGCGACCAGCAAGAGCCAGCTGTTCCACTACTTCCCCGGCGGCAAGGACGAGTTGCTGCTGGCCGTGGCCCAGCACGAGGCGGACCGGATCCTCGCCGACCAGCAGCCCGAGCTGGGCTCGCTGACCTCCTGGGAGGCCTGGCGGCAGTGGCGCGACACGGTCGTCGCCCGCTACCGCGCCCAGGGGGTGCACTGCCCGTTGCAGACGGCGCTGTCCCAGCTGAGCCCGGCCACCGACGCGGCGCGGACGGTGGCGGTCCGGTTGATGGAGCGGTGGCAGGAGCAGCTCGCCGCGGGTGTCCGCCATCTGCAGGCCACCGGCCTGACCGCCCCGGAGCTGGACGCCGACCGGGAGGCCGCGGCGCTGCTGGCCGGCATCCAGGGCGGTGTGATGATCCTGCTGGTCACGGGCTCCACCGCCCATCTGGAGGCCGCCCTGGACCTGGGCATCGCCCGGCTGCACGAGGCCCGCCCCACCTCCTGAACCCGCCGCCCGCCTCCTGACCCGGCGCCCCGGACCGGGGCCGGCGGTCCGGACCGGCACGCCGAAACGTGGCGGGACACACACCCGAAAGCCCCGAACGTGACCAGGGTCACCCCCGGCGGCCCCGCGCGGCGGCGAACGGCGACCCGGCCTGTGAGAACTGGGAAGGGCGCCGACGGGCACGGGCCGAGGTCCTGTCCGCTTCGGGACCTTGGTCATGAATCCGGCTGACTTTCGCCCCCGTGGCCACCCCCTCGACCCCGGGCAACCGTGGACGGTCGCCCGGTGTGACCGGGCGATGGCGCCGCTCAGCGTGGGCGGCGTCGTTCCCTGCCGTCTACCCGGCGCACGGCGCGCGTGAAGAGCGCGAGGCCGTACGCTCCGGAGGACCCCGAAGCCCATGTCCCAAACGATCGACAACGCCCCGTATACCGCCTTCCACCGCCGGCTGGCGCTCGCCTGTTCCGGCGGCCCGCTGCTCGACGGCTACATCCTGAGCATCGTCGGCGTCGCGCTGATCGGGATGCGCCCCGACCTCGGCCTGTCCACCGCGGAGGTCAGCCTGATCGGCGCCGCCGCCCTGGTGGGCATGTTCGTCGGCGGCGCCCTGTTCGGCGTGCTGACCGACAAGATCGGCCGGGAGGTGATGTACACCGCCGACCTGCTGGTGATGGTCGCCTGCTCGGTGCTCTCGTTCTGGGTCGACTCGGTGTGGGCGATCACCGTGCTGCGCTTCGTGCTCGGCATGGCCGTCGCCGCCGACTACCCGATCGCCACCTCCCTGCTCGCCGAGTGGCTGCCCGCCAAGCACCGCGGGCGGCTGCTCGGTCAGCAGATCGTCGCCTGGTACGCCGGCTCGGTGCTCGCCTACATCGTGGGCTACCTGTTCCTGGAGCTGGCCGGACCGGGCAGCTGGCGGTGGATGCTGGCCAGTTCGACGGTGCTGTGCGTGGTGTTCCTGGTGATCCGCCGCGGCTCCCCGGAGTCGCCGCGCTGGCTGGCCGCCAACGGGCGGGTCGGCGACGCGGTGCGCGTGGTGGAGAAGCACCTCGGGGTGCGGGTCGACGGCCGCGAGCTGATGCCCGACCCGGCCGCACGCGCCCGCAGCGCGGGCGGGCTGCGCCTGCTGATGACCCCGCCCTACCGGCGCCGCACCCTGTTCTGCGGCCTGTTCTTCCTCTGCCAGGTCGGCCCGCTGTTCGCGATGCTCACCTTCGGCCCGCAGATCCTCTCCTCCTTCGGCATGCCCGGCGGCACCATGATGGAGACCCTGGGCACCGGCCTGATCAGCCTGGTCTTCCTGCTCGGCTGCTACCCGGCACTGCGCCTGATCGACACCAGGGGCCGGCGGCCCGTCATCATCTGGTCCTTCGCGCTGATGACCGTCCCGCTGGCGCTGCTGGGCGTGTGGCCCACCGCCCCGGCCGCGATCGCGCTGACCGCGCTGTGCGCGTACGCCTTCCTGTGCGGCGGGCCGAACGTGCTCGACTGGACCTACCCCAACGAGCTGTTCCCCACCGAGATCCGGGCCACCGCCGTGGGGGTGGCCACCTCGGTAAGCCGCATCGGCGCGGCCATCGGCACCTACCTGCTGCCGCTGTCCCTGACCGGCCTGGGCACCGGCCCGACCATGCTGATCGCCGCCGGTGTGACGGCGCTGGGCCTGCTGGTGTGCGTGCTGTGGGCGGAGGAGACCCGCGGCACCGCGCTGGGCGCCGCCCCGGCCGCGCCCCGCGCCGCCCAGGGCCCGGGCGTTCCGACGCAGCGCGTCCCGCAGGCGGTGCGCTGACCGACGGCCGGCGCGTGAACGGCGGCGCCGTCCGGGACCACTCCCGGGCGGCGCCGCCGTCGTTTCTCACCACCAGCAGTCGTCCGCGGTGCCGGCGACGCCGTTCAGGCGGTTCAGGACGGACCGGAAGACCCATCGGTCGAGGTACGGCGCGTACCGGGAGTGGGGCGGGAGGGGGTCGTCGCGTTCGACGCCCGGGGGCAGTCCGCCGGTGGCGGGCGCGAGTTCGCGTTGGTCGCGGAAGGCGAGGGAGGTCCAGAACTCGGCGGCCAGCGGCGCGACCGCCACGCCCGGGGGCGTGGGCCAGGACTCGCCGGTGCGGGGGTGGCGCGGGACCACGGCGATGTCGGGCAGGGGGTCGGACAGCGGCCGGCCCGGTCCGGCCAGGACCGCGCGCCGGGCCGGCGCGCTCGGGAGGGTCGCCGGGGGCGGCAGCTGGCCGAGGAGCGGACGGAAGGCCTGTGCGAGCGGGCCCGCCGCGGGGGCGAGGGGTGCGTCGCCGGCGGCGAAGACCAGGTGGGCCAGCGTCACGGCGGCCTCCACGTCCCAGCGGATGCTCCGGCGTCCGTCCGCTTCCGACAGGCCGGCGGCGCGCCGGCGGTCGGTGACGGTGGCCCAGTCCTCGACCGGGCGGGCCGGGCCCGCCGGGACGGGGCGCACGGCCGCGGGCACCAGCCAGGTGGCCTGCCACAGGGAGCAGTCGTCGATCCTGGTGGCCACCTTCCCGCCGCAGCCGGCGCAGGTGACGTTCGGGCCGTAGCGGCCGTCGATGCCGCAGCAGGCGCCGAGTTCACGCCGCTGGACCAGGTCGGTGCCGTGGGCGTCACCGGGGGCGATCACGATCGAGCGCGCCCGCCCGTCGGGGTCCTCGTCGACGCCGTAGGTGCCCGAGGCCATCAGGACGGGCATGGCCACCCCGTTGCCGTACTGCAGGCCGGCGTAGAGCGGGAACGCGACCCGCGACAGCGGCGCGGTGAGGGCCGTGCCGCACCCCCTGCACTCGAAGACCTCCACGCCCGCCCGTTCCCCCTTCGTCCGCACCGCCGACCGGCGAGTATCGCCGTCCGCGGGGGCCGCGGCCAACGGGTTTTCCGGGCCGGGCCGCCCCCGGCCCGCCCCGCCCGCCCGGGGCTGCCGGGCGGTGTTGTCAAGTCCGTACCGGGACCGGCTGATCGGCAGTAGCCTCGGGCCCTCTGCAACGACGGCCCTGGCGGGCGAACGGGAGGCGGCGGTGGCCGAGGGGAAGGCCGGGAGCGGCGGTGGGGCCGGGCGGGACGGGGAGCCACTGCACGAACGCGAGGCCGAACTCCGTTCCGCGGCGCGGGCGGTCGGGGCACTCACCCGGCCCGCCGGCACCGGCGTGGGGGAACTGCTGCTCTACACCGGCGCGGCCGGGCTGGGCAAGACCGCGATGCTGACCGAGGTGCGGCGGGCGGCGAAGCGCGCGGGCTGCACGGTGCTGTTCGCCCGGGGCGGGCAGCGGCAGTGCCACGAGTCGTTCCACGTGGTGCGCCAGTTGGTGCGGCCGGTGCTGTCGGCGCTGTCCGACGACGAGCGGGCGTGGGTCTTCGGGCCGTGGGCGGACGTCGTCGGCCCCGCGGCGGGCCTGCTGCCGCCCGGCGGACAGCTGGACCCGCAAGGGGTGCGCGACGGGCTGGACTTCGTCCTCACCCGTCTCGTGCAGCTGCGTTCGCCACTGGCCGTGCTGGTCGACGACCTGCACTGGGCCGACCCGGAGTCGCTCGGCTGGCTGGCCGGCTTCGCGGTGCGCGCCCGGGAGCTGCCGGCCCTGCTGGTGCTCGCCTGCCGCGACGAGTTCCCCGACGACGCGCTGGCCCTGCAGCGCGGCCTCACCGAGCGGGCCGACCGCCGGCACGAACTGCGCCCGCTCCAGCCCGACTCGGTCGCGCACCTGGTCCGCGCGGCGCTGGGCGCGCAGGCCGAGGACGCCTTCTGCCGTCACGTCTGGGCGGTCACCGCCGGGAACCCGTACGAGACCGCCGCCCTGCTGCGCGAGGTGGCCGACCAGCGGCTCGACCCGGTCGAGGAGAGCACCGGCCTGCTGCGCGAGATCGCCGCCACCGCCCGGGGGATGACGCTGCGGCACTGGCTGGACCGGCTCGGGCCCACCACGCTGCGCTTCGCCTGGGCGGCGTCGGTGCTGGACACCGACATCCGCCCCGAACTCGCCGCCGTCATCTGCGCGCAGGGACCGGAGGCCGCCGCCCAGTCGGTCCGGGAACTGCGCCGGCACCGGGTGCTGACCGGCACCCCGGCGGGCCGGCTGGAGTTCGTCCACCCGCTGATCGCCACCTCGGTCTACCAGTCGATGCCGCCCGCCACCCGCACCGGGATGCACGGAGTGGCCGCCGTGGAGATCGAGAACGCCGGCCTCGGCCTGCTCGCGGCCTCCCGGCACCTGCTGGAGATCCTGCCCGAAGGGGACGGCCGCATCGTCGCCAAGCTGCGCCTGGCGGCCCGCGAACACCTGGCCATCGGCGCACCCGAGGCGGCGCAGCGCTGCCTGCGCCGGGCCATCAGCGAACCGCCCGCCGACGAGGACCGGGCCTCGTTGCTCTACGAGCTCGGCTGCTCGGCCCTGCTCACCGACCCGGCGACCACCGTCAACCAGCTGCGCCTGGCGCTCGCCGACCCGTACGGGCTGGATCCCGGGCTGCGGGTGGACGCGACCTTCCGGCTCGCCCAGGCCCTCGCCCACAGCAACCGGCTGGGCGAGGCCGCCGCGCTGTGCGCCGAGGAGGCCGCGCTCACCGTGCCCGGTCCGGGGCGGCTGCGGCTGGAGGTCGCCCACTTCATGTTCGCCACGTTCCAGTCCGAGGACGCGGACGGCCCGGGCCGCTCCCGGCGGCTCGCGGAGTTCCACCGGATGCTGGACACCGTGGGGCTGGCCTTCACCGACGTCGACGCGGACGCGGGGGCTCCGGGCGGGGCCGTGTTCGAACACGACGGCCTGGCCCACGCGGTGGCCGTGCTGCGCTGCTGGGACCTCACGCTGCGCGGCGCCGACCACGCGTCGGCGCTCGCGCTGGCCGAATCCGCGCTGCCGGACGGCCGGCTGCCCCGCAGCCTCGGCTGGACCAACACCACCTGGGGCTTCGAGCTGCCGGGGGTCCTGGGCCTCAGCTACCTCTACGCGGACCGCGTCGACCGGGCGGAGGAGTTGTTCACCGAGGCGGTGCGCGCCTACGAGGTCGCCGGGTGGAGCGGCGGCCACCTCGGCTTCGCCTACCTGCTGACCGGCATGCTGCGGTTCCGCTGCGGCGCGCTCGTCGAGGCGGAGGACTACCTGCGCCGCGCCCTGCGCAGCGCGGTGCGGATAGGCCCGGGCAATCCGCTGCACTGGGACGCGGTCGGGGCGCTGGCGGAGACCCTGGCCGCGCGCGGCCGGCTGGAGGAGGCCCTGGAACTCGCCCGCGAGCACGCCTTCGGCCCGCCGTTCCCGACGGTGATGGTGCTGCCCGACGCCCCCACGCTGTACGGCCGTCTGCTGCTGGCCCGGGGCGACGCGCCGGGCGCGGCGCAGGTGCTGACCGCCGCCGGTGCGGCCCTGGACGCGCGCGGGTGGCGCAACACGGTGTGGGCGCCGTGGCTGGGCCACCTGGCCCGCGCGGTGGCCGGCGACCGCCCCGAGCGGGCCCGTGACCTCGCCGAGGAGGGGGTGCGCCGGGCCCGGGAGTCCCGGACGGACTCGGGGGTCGGCAGCGCCTTGCGGCTGTGCGCCGCGGTGCACGGGCCTGGGCGCGCGGTCGGGCTGCTGACGGAGGCGGTCCAGCGCCTGGAGCGCTCACCGGCCCGTTATGAGCACGCCTTGGCCCTGGTCGATCTCGGCACGGCGCTGGACCGCGCCCCGCGGGCGCGCGCCGTGCTCGCCGAGGGCCTGGAGCTGGCCGTCCGCTGCGGCGCCGACGGCCTGGCCGCCCGGGCCCGCGGCCTCCTGCGCCCGGGCGCGGATGCGCTGCCGGGTTGAGGCGACGGCTTCCGGTCGAGGTGAGGGCGGCGCCGTCCGGGGTGTGTCCCGGGCGGCGCCGTCGTCGCTCCACCGGCCGCCCGACCGCCCGCCCGACCGCCCGCCCGTTGAATTTATCGTCCCGTGCAACTATTGTGGGAACACATAACGCGCATCAGCAAGCGCCTGCGCCCAGGCGCCGCCCACCCACGGGAGTCCGACATGAGCACCACCCTCTTCACCCCGTACACCCTGCGGGAGCTCACCGTCCCCAACCGGGTCTGGATGCCGCCGATGTGCCAGTACAGCGCCGCGCCGGCCGGCCCGGACGCCGGGGTGCCCGACGAGTGGCACTACACCCACCTCGCGGCGCGGGCCGCCGGCGGCACCGGGCTGATCATCGTGGAGGCCACCGCCGTCAGCCCCGAGGGCCGGATCAGCCCGTACGACCTCGGCCTGTGGAACGACACCCAGCGCGACGCCTTCCGCCGGATCACCGCCTTCCTCAAGGGGCAGGGCGCCGTCCCCGCCATCCAGCTCGGCCACGCCGGTCGCAAGGCCTCCACCGAGCGGCCCTGGGTCGAGCGCGGGCGCGCCCTGGCCCCCGAGGAGGAGCACGGCTGGACCCCGGTCTCCCCCAGCGCCGTCGCCTTCTCCCCCGACCACACCACCCCGGACGAGCTGACGGTCGATCAGATCCAGTCCATCGTGCGGCAGTTCGCCGACGCGGCCCGGCGGGCGCTGGAGGCGGGCTTCCAGGCCGTCGAACTGCACGGCGCCCACGGCTACCTGATCCACCAGTTCCTCTCCCCGCAGAGCAACCGCCGCACCGACGGCTACGGCGGCTCCTTCGAGGGCCGGATCCGCTTCGCCCTGGAGGTCGTCGACGCGGTGCGCGCGGTGTGGCCCGAGGAGCTGCCGCTGTTCTTCCGCGTCTCGGCCACCGACTGGCTGACCGAGAACCCCGAGGACGGCCGCGAGGGCTGGACCTCCGAGGACACCGTCCGGCTGGCCAAGGAGCTCCAGGCGCACGGCGTGGACCTGCTGGACGTCTCCACCGGCGGACTGGTGCCCGACGCCCGGATCGAGGCCGCGCCCGGCTTCCAGGTGCCCTTCGCCGAGGCCGTGCGCAACGAGGCCGGCCTGCCGGTGGCGGCCGTCGGCCTGATCACCGAGCCCGCCCAGGCCCAGGCCATCCTCACCGACGGCCGCGCCGACGCCGTCCTGATCGGCCGCGAGCTGCTGCGCAACCCCTTCTGGGCCCGCCACGCGGCCGGCGCCCTGGGCGGCGAGGTCCACTCCCCGATCCAGTACCACCGCGCCTGAGCCGCCTGACGGCGCCCCGAAACCGCGACAGCCGGACACCGCCACCCCGTAAAAGGGCTGCGGTGTCCGGCTGTTGACGGTACGTCAGGAATTGCCGCGGCCCAGGAAGTGCCCGGCGGTGGTGGCGCTGGTGGAGCGGCGGTCGTGCGAGCCGTCCTCGACGACGTGGATCATGCTGCTGTCCGGGTCCATGCCGCGGTCCTTGGCCCAGCCGCTGACCAGGTGGGTCATCTCGTTGTTGGCGTCCAGGTAGGTGTCGGAGATCTGGGCGTTGGCGACGCTGTTGTTGGCGTTCTTCATCTGGTTGTCCCAGTCGAAGGCCCAGGTGTCGACCAGGCGTTGGGCGCTGTCGCCGACCCACGGGATGGGGGTCAGCGGCGCGCCGATGATGTGGTCGGCGACCTTGGACTTCCAGTCGGCCAGGGTGTTGGCGTCGTCGCGCTTGTCCATCGAGACGTCGGCGCGGATCGCGTCGTAGACGCCGAGGCCCGCGGCGCCCTTGTTCATCACGTCCTGGATGTCGTTCTGCGAGGGGTTGGGCCCCAGCGAGGACAGCTCCTGGGCGACCTTGGCGCTCTCCGCCTGGTGCAGGGTGGCGTAGGCGTCGGGGTTGTCGGACAGTCCGCGCATCACCCGCACCAGGCTGTCCTCGCCGACGCCCATGTGCACGGTGCCGCCCGCGTCCGTCCACACCGCGCTGCCGTGGTCCAGGTACTGGGAGTTGCGGCCGTTGAAGATCTCGTGGCTGTCGTCGGTGTAGTCGGCCAGGGCGTTGGCCAGCGGCTGGCGCAGATTGGCGTTGATCTTGTTGCCGCCCTGGCCCTCGTCCAGGGTGGTGACGGTGTCGTGCATGATCCGGGCCTGGGCCTCGGTGTGGTGGCCGCTGTGCGGGGCGCCGGCCGGCTGGCCGGTGGTCGCGGCCTCCAGGGCGGCGCCCAGGCCGCTCTGGGACAGCGGGTCGGGCATCTTCACCACGCCGGCGTAGGGGTTGGCGATCCAACCGTCGGGCCACTTGCGGTCCTTGAGCAGGTAGTGCAGGTGCTGGTTGCCGCCGCCGGAGTTCGGGTCCAGGTAGGCGGTGGCGGCGTCGGGCTCCCGGCCCATGATCGCGAGCACGTTGTCCAGCGGGTCGGCGCCCAGCGCGCCGCCGTTGTGGCCGGCCTTGTAGCTCCACGCGTCGGGGTGGTCGTGCTCGGTCTTGGTGATGTCGTCGGCGAGGTCGCCGAGCATCGGGGCCGAGTACTTGGCGTCGCCCTTGGTCATCAGGGTGGTGAGGACCTGGTAGCCGTACACCGGGTCGGTGTTGGAGCCGTAGTTGTTGTAGCCGACGTCCTGCACGCGCTTGCGCCAGTTGCGGTAGAAGTCGGTGTTGGTGTCCTGGGTCGCCGAGGCCAGGGCGTGGGTGAGGCCGCCCTGGAGGTCGGTGTAGGCGGCCTTCTTGTCGTCGCCGGGGCTGCTGAGCTTCTGGGAGAGTTTGAGCAGGCCGTCCGGGCCGAGCCGGTCCAGCATGGCCTGGGAGAAGGCCGGGTGGTCGGCCTTGTCCGTCATCAGGTCCCGCAGCTGGGTGAGCTGGTCCGGGGTGAGGTCGTCCAGGTGGAGCGCCAGGTCGGCGGCGCGCCGGGCGTCCCCGCCGTCACCGCCGCCCACGGCCTGGCCGTTGAAGGTGGTGTCCAGCGGGGTGCCGGCCTTGGAGGCGCCGCGCAGGGCGGCGGCGATGCGCTGGTCGGCGCGGGTGGCGGCCTGGACGCCCGCGGCGATCGCCTTGGTCCACTTGTCGGCCGCGTCCTGGTAGGACTGACGGGCCTCCGGGTCGTGGTGCAGCGCCTGGCGGGTCGCCGGGTCCAGGGTGGTCTCGTCGAAGACGGCGGTGCCGGTGCCGGTGACCTTGAAGCCGTCCTTGACCGCTCCGTCGGCGGCGTCCCGGGTCTGCTTCTGCGCGGCCGCGAAGTCGGTGTGCGCCTCGTCCAGCAGCGAGGCCATCGCGTTGGCCTCGGTCTGGGCGTCGACGATCTGGCCCTTGGTGCCCAGCAGCGCCGCGTTCGCCAGGTTCGCCGTGGTGCCGGTCCACCAGGGGCCGCCGCCCAGACCGTTGCCGCCCAGACCGTTGCCGGGCGGGAACAGGCCGTTGCCGCCGATGCCGGTGGTGGTGCCGCTGCCGCCCAGGACGTCCTGCTCCATGGTGGTCTGCATCGTGTGGAAGCGGGTGGCCATCGCCCGCCACTGGGTGGCGGCGGCGGTCAGCGCGTCCGGATTGGCGTTGATGACGTCTTCGTATCCGAGCATGGTCACGGCACCTGGAGGGACTGGACGACGGACAGGTTGGTACTGCGGTAGTTGGCGCCGGTGCCCTGCATCGCGGCGGCGTTGGCGTTCAGCCGCCCGGTCAGCGCCTGGACCTGCTGGTGCCACTCGTCCAGCGACTCCTTCAGCGCCCCCGAGCTGTCCCAGCCCTTGAGCGCGCCGACGGCCGTCCCGGTGGCGTCGTTGGCGACCCCGCCCGCGCCCGGACAGTCGTGGGCCAGGTTGGTCAGCGTGGTGTGGGCCTTGTCCAGCGCGTCATGGTTGACCCCGAACCCGCCTGGTGCCGGTGTGCTCATCCGTCGATCCCTCACGTGTGGTGACCCGATGGTGTGGTCACCGGGCGCGCCGATGATCGTAAGTCCGCAGAGCGCGGTTTGCGCAAGGATTCATCAGTGGATACCCCCGGCTTCGGCCGGGGGAGAAACGGACTGCCTGTTAAGCAGCGGTCCGTCTGGCGGCGGTTCGTCGCCAGACGGACCGCTGTTGAACTGACCGCGTCCGGTTGTCAGTGCCGACCGGTAAGTTGATTTCGTGCATCTCAGGTACTCGTTTCGCATCTATCCGACGGAGGGCCAGCGACGCTCGCTGGCACGTGCGTTCGGATGCGCGCGAGTGGTGTACAACGATGCGCTCGCCCTGCGTGAGGCCGCGTGGAGGGCGGACGGGTCGAGGATCCCGATCGGCGCCCTCGCCAAGTCGGTGATCACGGAGGCGAAGAAGACGGATGCCAGGTCATGGCTGGGATCGGTCTCGGTGGACGCGTTGCAGTCATCGCTGCGCGACCTGGACACCGCGTACCGCAACTTCTTCGACTCGATGTCCGGAAAGCGGGCCGGTCACTCGGTGGGGCGGCCGGTCTTCAAGTCGCGCAAGGACAGCCGTCAGTCACTGCGGTTCTCCCGCAACGGGTTCCGGCTGCGAGGCAACGGGAAGCTCAACCTGGCCAGGATCGGCAATGTGCGGGTGAAGTGGTCCAGGCCGCTGCCCGCCGATCCGTCGTCGGTGACGATCGTGCTGGACCCGTCGGGGCGGTACCACGCTTCGTTCGTGGTGGACATCGAACCGAGCCACCTGCCCGAGCTGGACACCGAGGTCGGCATCGACCTCGGGCTGACCACCTACGCCGTCCTGTCCGATGGCAGTGCGATCGACAACCCACGCTTCCTCCGCAAGGCGGAGAGGCGGGTCAAGGCCGCGCAGCGGGAGCTGTCCCGCAAGGCCAAGGGCAGCAGGAACCGGGCCAAGGCCCGACACAGGGTCGCCAAGGCGCACGCCAAGGTGACCGACACCCGCATGGACTGGCTGCACAAGCAGACCACCAGGATCATCCGTGAAACCCAAGCGGTGTACCTGGAGGACCTGAACGTGCGCGGCCTCGCCCGAGGCCGCCTGGCCAAGTCCGTCCACGACGCCGGATGGTCCACCTTCCGGCGCCTGCTCGAAGAAAAAGCGGCCCGGTACGGGCGGCACGTCGGCATCGTCCACCGCACGTTCCCGTCCTCCCAGCTCTGCTCGGGGTGCGGACACCGCGACGGACCCAAACCTCTCGCGGTACGCGAGTGGGCCTGTGGCGCTTGTGGTGTCCTCCATGACCGCGACCTCAACGCCGCTCGGAACATCCTGGCCGCCGGGCAGGCGGACAGGCTAAACGCCTGCGGAGGGCCGGTGAGACCGGGCGTGGCAATCCCACGCCGGGCACGGCCCGTCGAAACAGGAACCCACCGCAACGTCGACCGCGCCGGGCGCAAGCCCTGTGCCGCCGGCAGGGCCGGGATTCCCGCGCTCTGAGCACGGGGAGGATGTCAACAGGGATTCGTCACCGCCCGAAACCCGAAAGGCCGTTCGGGTACGGCGCAAGCTGGTGGGCCATCCGGGCTGCCGCGCGGCGGACGCACTGGTGCGCCGTTGACGCCCTCCCCGGCCCCGTCTTACAACGGAGCCCCCGAGAACCCCGAGGAGCAATCCCATGGCTCCGGACGAACCCCGCTGCCCCGTGCTCGACGTGACCGCCCGCACCCTCCACCAGCAGAACGCCCACCTGCGCTGCGCCGGACCCGCCGTCCGGGTCGAACTGCCCGACGGCATCCTCGCCTGGTCCGTCACCCGCAGCTCGGTGATCCGCGCCCTCACCGGCGACCCCCGCGTCTCCCGCGACCCGCGCAAGCACTGGCCCGGCCTCGCCGAGGTGCCCGACGGCTGGCCGATGGGCCCGATCGCCTTCCAGCAGAACTTCTTCAACCTCTACGGCGAGGAGCACCGCTCGGCCCGGCGGCTGATGGCGCCCTCGTTCTCGCCCCGCCGGGTCCTGGCGCTGCGCCCCGGGATCGAGGCGACCGCCGCCGCCCTCGTCGGCGCCTTCCGCACGCTCGCCCCCGGCGAGGCCGTCGACGTCCGCCGGGCCCTGTCCCTCCCGCTGACCATGACGGTGATCTGCGACCTGTTCGGCGTCCCGGCCGGCCTGCGGCCCCGGATCGGCACCGCGATGGACGCCCTGCTGACCACCACCGCGGCCAACGAGCAGATGGTGGCCTCCCGGACGGAGATGGACGCGGTGCTGGCCGAACTGCTGGCCCTCAAACGCCACGAGCCCGGCCCCGACCTCGCCAGCGACGTGGCCGCCCTGCCCACCGGCCGGGACGGCGGCCGCACCGAGCAGGAGTCCCGCGACATCCTCTTCCTGATGCTCGGCGCCGGCTACGAGACCGCCGTCAACCTCATCACCAGCGCCGTCCTCGCCCTGCTCACCCACCCCCACCACCTGGCCGCCGTCCGCGCCGGCACCCTGCGCTGGACGGACGTCGTCGAGGAGACCCTGCGCCACGAGAGCCCGGTGATGCACATCCCGCTGCGCTACCCGCTGGAGGACATCGACCTCGGCGAGGGCGTGGTCATCCGACGCGGCGAGCCGATCCTGATGGGCTTCGGCGCGGCCGGCCGCGACCCCGAGGCCCACCCCGACCACCCCGACGACTTCGACCCGACCCGCCCCGACAAGGACCACCTCGCCTTCGGCCACGGCCCGCACTTCTGCCTCGGCGCGCCGCTGGCCCGGCTGGAGGCCGAGGTCGCCCTGGCCTGCCTCTTCGGCGCCCACCCCGACACCGCCCTGGACCCCGACGGCCCACCGCCGGCCCGGCTGGAGTCCGTGATCATAAACGGCCCCGCCGAGCTCTGGATCGTCCCGACGCCCGCCCCGGCGTCCGGGAGGGCGTGAACGTCCGGGAGGGCGTGACAAGGGCCCCTCACCCCCGGCGCGAGTTCCGGTGGGGGGTGAGGGGCCCGGGTGGGGCGGGGTCAGCCGAGCAGGTCGGACTGGAGGGTGACGACCTGCCGGAAGGCCGCGGCGGGCACGCCGTGGGGGTTGGTCATGGTGACGACCGCGATCACGTCGGAGGCCGACACATACGCCACCCGGGTGGTCGGCACGTCCTTGCCGACGGTCTCCCGGGACTCCTTGCTGGTCAGCTCGACGCCCTCGGGGATGCCCCAGTCGCCGTACTGCACGGTCCTGGCGTCCGGCGCGACCTTGAGCTGCACCTCCGAGCGCACCCGGGAGAAGGTGCTCCAGGCCTCGCTCGACGAAGCGAAGCGCAGCAGCCGGATCCGGGTGCTGGTGCCGTCGGAGGCCGTCCACTCCCGGACGGTGGCGCCCCGGCACACGTACTGCAGCAGCAGTTCGCGCAGCCGGGCCGGGTTCTGCAGCTCCCCCGTCATCGCGTCGCAGGGCACCCAGTCGGCCGGGACCGCCCCGGCCGGGGCGGCGGACGCCGGGGCGCTGGCGGAGGCCGAGGCCGTCGGGCCGGCCGAAGGGGTGTCGGAGGGCGCGGCCGTGGCGGACGCCGAGGCCGAGGCCGACGCGGTGGGGGCCGGGAAGACCGGCGGGTTGAGCGAGCCGCCGGCCTCCTTGGGGGCGGGCAGCAGCAGGTGACGCAGGTCCGCCTGGTGGGAGTGCTTGCCCTGGTCCGCGCCCTTGTCCGTGCTCTTGTCCTTCAGGTCCGGCGCGGCCTTGCCCGAGGGCAGCGGCGGCAGCGCCAGCGGCGGGAAGGTGTAGCGGCCGTCGCTCGCGGTGGCCAGGCCGGGGATGTCGGTGCGGTCGGGGGCGGTGACGGCCAGCGCGGTGCCGGTGCCGGCCAGGGCGAACACCAGGACGGCGCAGCTCCAGCGCACCGCGGCCTTGCGGCGGCGGGTGCGGCGGGCGGCCCGCTCCTCCTCGGTCTCGGCCGGGACGGCGGCCTGGGCGGCCGGGGCTTCCGCGGCGGCGTCGGCGGCCCAGGGGCTGTCGGCGGCCGGGGCGGCCGGGGCTTCCGCGGCGGCGGGCGCGGAAGCACCGGCGGGCGCGGGAGCCTCGTCGGGTGCGGGTCCGGCTGCCGGGTCGTGCGGCTGGGGCGCGGCGGCGTGGTCGGTCATACGGACGCTCCGGGGCTGGCGAGGCGGTCGAGCTGCATGGCGTAGAGGGCGACGATCTTGTCCTTGGGCAGCGGGGCCACGCCCTCGACGCTCATGATCACCAGGAGGTCGCCCTCGGCGGCCGAGCACTCCAGGTAGTCGATCGGCGCGGACGGCGGCGCGGGCATCAGGTAGCAGTGCGCCTCGGGGTGGTTGGGGATCTGCGGGCCGGAGCGGAAGATGCCGGTGTCGCCGGTGAACACCGCCGTGTACTCGTTGATCCGCTGCACCTCCTGCTGGTTGAACTGGCGCAGCCGCAGCCCGACCACCACGTTGTTCTCGCTGTTGCGATAGGTCCGCACGCCGGTGCCCTTGACGTGCATGCCCTCCCAGTAGGAGCGCAGCTTGTCGCGCTTGTCCTTGGGGATCTGCTGGAGTTCGGCGTCCAGCTCGTCGGAGATCTGTCCGGCGCCGAGCTCGGTGTCGTTGCCGTAGCCGCCCTCGTCGGGGCCGGGTTCGTAACCGGCCGGGACGGGCAGCAGCAGGTCGCGCAGCGAGCCGAAGTGGCTGCCGTTGGACTTGGCGCCGAACGGCGTGGGGGTCGCGCTCGGGGCGGGGGCGCCGGCCGGGCCGGCGGCGGTGGCCGGGGCGGGGTCGTCGTACTGGGTCTTGATGATGCCGACGCCGATGACGACGCCCACCAGTGCGGCGGCGACCGTCGCGGCACCCGCGCGCAGCAGGCGGCGGGGGGCGGGGCGCGGCGCGGCGGGTGCGCCCTCGGTTCCGACTTCGGCTTCGGCCCCGGTCTCGTTGGTGAACTCCGGTGCGGGCTGGGTGAGTTCGGAGGTGACCGGCTCGGGGGCGTCCGGGGTGGACGGCGTCGCGGTCATGGAGTCGTCGGTCATACCAGCCGCTCCCACTGCTGCTTGGCGAGGGACTTGAGGCCCCCGGAGTCCACCGGGTTGGGGCTGAAGACCTCCACCGTCATCAGCACCGTGCCGCGCTGGGCGGACGCCTTCCCGTAGTAGTACGGCTCGTTGGTGTCGGACCAGTGGCTGGGCTCGCTCTCCACCCAGTAGCCGCCGTTGGCGTCGTCGGCGAAGGGCTTCCCAAAGGCGGCCTCGGCCTTGTCGATGTGGTCGGGCGTGTACTGGGTGAGCGTCACCCGCCAGCGGATGTCGTCCTTCATCCAGTCCACCTCGGCGGCGCGCCGGAAGCCGGTCCTGGCCAGGTTCTTGAAGACGTACGCCGCGTCGCTCTTGCGCTCGGCGAGTTCGCCGATCGACATCCAGCTCGGCTTGTCCGGGTAGTCGCCCCAGCCGGCGCTGCCCGCGGGGGCGCTGACCAGCAGCTTGGTCAGGTCGCCCTCGATGGCGGGCGGCGCGGGCTGGCCGGCGGCGAAGGCGGTGGGGTCGACCACGGCGGCCGGGTAGGCCGGCAGCGCCACCTGCAGCGGCGGCAGCGGCGTGGGCGGGCGCTGGGCCTGGATCCCGTAGCCGACGCCGGCGCCGGCCACGGCGCCCGCGACCAGGGCGCAGACGGACAGCAGCACCGGGCGGGGGCGGCGCGGGGCGCGCGGGGCGGCCTCGGGGCCGGCCGACAGGACGTCGGCGTAGGGGTTCTGGTACGGCGTCGGCCCGGCGGTCGGGTCCTGCTCGACCGCTGCGAACGGCACCGGCGGCACCGGGGGTGCGGACGGCACGGGCGGGGTCGGCGGGGCCGGGGGCGGCGGTGGCTCGGCGGCCGCGGACGGCGGCTGCTCGGGTTCGGTGGTCACAGAAGTGGCTCCTGAGGAGGAGGGAGGAGGACGACGGCGTGGGACGGGCGCGGGCTCAGCCGCCGGAGGCGAGCCACTCGCGCTGGCGCTTCATCAGGTCGCTCAGCAGCGCCGCGTCCGGCGTGCCCTTGACCTCGACGTCGACGGTGTACTGGACGTCGCCCTGGCTGGAGACGCCGGTCATCGAGCCGGTGTAGGCCTCGTGCTTGGGCTTCTGGCGGAAGCCGTGGGCGCCCGGGTCCCCGTCGATGTCGATCGGCTCCGCCGACTTGACCGTGTAGCCCTGGACGAACCGGCTCGCCATGTCGGTGGAGCCGAAGTGCAGCAGGGTGACGGTCACTTGGGCCTTGCCGTCGGCGGTCCGGTAGGTGCGCACGGCGCCGTCGCGGTAGCCGAGCCGGTTGAGGATGGTGTCGATGTCGTCCGGCTTGCCGAAGATCTCGGCGACGTCGTCGCGGGTCATCGGCATCCCGTCCGCGGGTCCGTAGGACTCGCCGCCGGCCGGGATGGGGAGCAGGAAGTAGCGCAGGTCGCCCTCGTGCTTGCCTCCGCTGACCGTGCCCTTGACGGTGCTGGCCGGGGCGGGCGTGGTCGGGACGACGGTCGGCACCGGGACGGGCGTGGCGGAGGGCGTGGCGCTCGCACCGGTCGAGGCGGCGGCGGTGGCGGCGGCACGCGGGGCGGGTGCGGCGGCCGGGTGGCCGTCCGGCTTGCCGACCGCGACGGTCACCGCGGCGCTGGCGGCCGTGACCGCGAGCAGTCCGGCGGTGGCCAGCGCGATGCCGACGGCGCGCGGCAGCCGGCGCGGGGCCGGGTCGGCCGCGGGCTCGGGCGCAGCGGCGGGCGCGGGTGCGGCAACCGGCTCCGGTGCGGCGACCGGCGCGGGTGCGACAACCGGCTCCGGCGGCGGTTCGGTGAACGCGGCGCTCTCGTTCTCGGGCGCGGACAAAGGACTCCCCCCATGGGAATGATCGGAATTTCGCACGCGAGCCACCGTCGGAATCCGCTCCCCCTGCGGCCTTCCCGGACCGTCCATCACGTGTCTCAGCAGGCATTTTGACATCCTCCCCGCGCTATTGCACAGGGATTCCGGTCACGTTTGCGGCACGGGGCTTGCGCCCTGGCCGGCTGGCGTTCCGGTGGGTTCCTGTTTCAACGGGCTGTGCCCGGCGTGGGATTGCCACACCGGGTCTTACCGGCCCTCCGCAGGCGTTTAGCCTGTCCGCCCGTCCGGCGGCCAGGATGTTCCGAGCGGCGTTGAGGTCACGGTCATGGAGTACACCGCAGGCGCTACAGGCCCACTCGCGGATCGCAAGTGGTTTGGGTCCGTCGCGATGCCCGCACTCCGAGCAGAGCTGAGAGGACGGGAACGCGCGGGGCACGATGCCGACGGTGCGCCCGTACCGGGCCGCCTTGTACTCAATCAGGCGCCGGAAGGTGGCCCAGCCGGCGTCGTGGACGGACTTGGCCAAACGGCCACGGCCAAGACCGCGCACGTTCAGATCCTCCAGGTAGACGGCTTGGTTTTCGCCGATCAACCTGGTGGTCTGCTTGTGCATCCAGTCCATGCGACTGTCGGCCACCCTCGCGTGCGCCCTGGCAACCTTCCGCCGGGCCTTCGCCCGGTTCTTCGACCCCATTGCCTTCCGGGACAGTTCCCGCTGTGCGGCCTTCAACCGGCGCTCCGCCTTCCGCAGGAAGCGCGGGTTGTCGATCACCGTGCCGTCCGACACGACGGCGTAGGTGGTCAGACCGAGGTCGATGCCGATCTCGGTGTCCAGCTCGGGCAAGTACCCGGGTTCGACGTCCACGACGAAGCTGGCGTGGTACCGGCCGGACGGGTCCAGCACGATCGTCACCGACGACGGATCGGCGGGCAGTGGCCTGGACCACCGCACCCGCACGTCGCCGATCCTGGCCAGGTTCAGCTTTCCATTGCCCCGCAACCGGAACCCGTTGCGAGAGAACCGCAACGACTGCCGACTGTCCTTCCTCGACTTGAACACCGGCAGCCCGACCGGGTGACCAGCCCGCTTGCCGGATTTCGAGTCGAAGTAGTTCCGATACGCGGTATCCAGATCGCGGAGGGAGGACTGCAACGCGTCCACCGACACCGACCCCAGCCACGACCGGGCATCCGTCTTCTTTGCATCGGTGATCACCGACTTGGCCAGGGCACCGGTCGGGATCTTCGACCTGTCCGCCTTCCACGCGGCCTTCCGCAGGGCAAGCGCATCGTTGTAAACCACCCGCGCGCACCCGAACGTACGGGCCAGCGCTTGCTGCTGACTCTTCGTTGGATAGATGCGACAGGAGTATCTGAGATGCACGGAATCAACCTACCGGCGGGCACTGACAATCAGATGTGGCCCACCTGCACAGCGGCCCGCCCTGACGGCAAAATGCGACCACTTGCCCTGCCCCGCGGGCAGTCCGTTTCCTCCCCCGGCTAAAGCCAGGAGTATCCACGGAGGTCTCCGACGAGAGTCCGATGACTTCACACCAACGAAAACAATCACCGCACTCCCGCCAATACCCGATGATTCGGACACTCCGTGACCCAACCGCAAGAGGTAGCGGCGCGGGATCGTGCGGCGGAGTGTTCCGGCCCGGGCTTGAGTTGGAGTGCACTCCAAGTCCTACGGTTCTCGTCGTGGCCACCGCCGGGCGGCGGGGCCACGGTACGTGAACGGGCACCAGGAGAGGACCGACACCATGACCATGACCATGACCGCGACGACGACGACCGCCGCCACCGAGGCCGCGCTGCGGCAGGAGCGGTTCGACCGGGGCATGGAGACGCTCACCCGGGTCGACGGCGAGGGCGGGCAGCGGGTGGTCGAGGCGCTGGCGGACATCAACCCCGAGCTGGCCCACCAGGTCGTCGCCTGGGGCTTCGGCGACGTCTACAGCCGCCCCGAACTCGCCCCGCGCGACCGCCAGTTGGTGACCCTGGGGATGCTCACCGCGCTGGGCGGCTGCGAGCCGCAGCTGGAGGTCCACCTCAACGCCGCCCTCAACGTCGGCCTCACCCCCGTCGAGATCACCGAGGCGCTGCTGCACGCGGCCGTGTACTGCGGCTTCCCCAAGGCGCTGAACGCGACCTTCGTCGCCAAGAAGGTCTTCGCCGAGCGCGGCCTGCTCCCGGTCACGCCGGCCTGAGGCGCCCCGCCGCGACCGGCGTCAGGGCTTGGACTCGTACCCGAGGACGGACTTGCCGACGGCCTGCTGCAGCGGGGTCAGGAGGTCGACGAGCTGCTGGCGGTCGGTGGCGCGGCCGTCGGACCACTGGCCGAGGCCGACGAGCATCGCGCGGCCGGTGCCGGTGAAGCCCTGGACCATGCCGCTGTCCGGCGGGAGGGTCGGCAGTCCGGAGGCGGGCGGCGGGGCCTGCGCGCCGACCTCGAAGTTCTGGTAGTCCATGGTGAGTTGGGTGACCATGTGGAGGGCTTCCAGGGGGTCCTGCATGGTGAACAGGGCCAGGTTGTACTGGTTGTTCCGGGCGTCCTTGTAGAGGGCGACCTCCTCGCCCACGCAGCCCTTGCCCGCCTTGATCATGGCGATCAGCCCGGGGCCGACCGAGTCCGCCTCGGTGCAGGAGGGCAGGGCGGCGGAGGCGACCTTGGTGTAGACGGCGCCGTCGGCGGACTTCACCTCGGCGGGGAAGACCTGGTCCAGCGGGATCTGCGGACGGCCGGCGGCGGGATTGTAGGCGGTCGGGGTGCCCGCGGTCGGGACGGGGGCGGTACGGGCGGCGTCGGAGGCCGCGGCGGTCGAGACGGCCGGGGCGGCCGGCGCGGCGGTGGTGTCCGGGGCGGGCTGCAGGAGCTCGGCGCCGACCAGGGTCACGGCGGCGGCGCCCAGGGCCAGCGCGGCGTTGCGCGGCCAGACCCGCCTGGGCTGCGGCTCGTCGGCCCGCAGCTGCGCCTCCCGCTCCGCGGTCATGGTCTTCACGAGCTCGTCCCACTGCTCGTCATCGGACTTGTCCCGGCCTCGGCCCGGATCGTCGTTTCGCATACCGACGTACGGTAGTGAACAGGACTGACACATCCGGTCCGTGAACGATCACATCTTGATCAACTTGTGGCGGCCCGGGCGCTCCGCCGGGGCGGGGCCGGTGCGAGTATGCGGCCATGACGTTTTCCGCTGCACGTGACGCGTTGGAGGGCCTGGCGCTCGGGGACGGTTTCGGGGAGAGGTGGTTCCCGCTCTTCCGCAGGCCGAAGTTGGCGTTCACTCAGATCCGGGCCCGGCAGGTGCCGCCGGAGGCGCCGTGGCACTGGACCGACGACACCGCGATGGCGCTGTCGGTGTACGGGATCCTCACCGCGTACGAGGCGGTGCACCAGGAGCGGCTGGCGCAGGCCTTCGGGGCGACGTACCTGGCCGACGCCTACCGCGGCTACGGCAACGGAATGAGCCTGCTGCTGCCCAAGTTGGCCGAGCGGCGGTCGAGTTGGCGCGAGGAGTCGCGCGGGCTGTTCGGCGGCCAGGGGAGCCTGGGCAACGGTGCGGCGATGCGGGTGGCGCCGCTGGGGGCCTGGTTCCACGCGGACCTGGACGAGACGGCGGAGCAGGCCGCGCTGTCGGCCGAGGTGACCCACGCCCACCCGGAGGGGGTGGCCGGGGCGGTGGCGGTGGCCCTGGCGGCCGCGCTCGCCGCCCGCGGGCGCGCCGGCGCCGCGGCGCCGGCCGGGGCCGGGCTGCTGGCCGAGGTGGCCGGGCGCACGCCGGACGGCCCGGTGCGCGACGGGCTGGAGCGGGCCGCCGACCTGCCGGCCGACACCGAGCCCTGGCGGGCCGCGGACCTGCTGGGCAACGGCCAGCAGGTCCGGGCGGGCGACACCGTGCCGTTCGCCCTGTGGTCGGCCGCGCACCACCTGGACAGCCTCACCGACGCGCTGTGGACCACCGCCGAGGGCCTCGGCGACGTGGACACCACCTGCGCCATCACCGGCGGCGTGGTCGCGGCCCGCACCGGGATCGGCGGGACGGCCGCGCCCTGGCTCGCCAAGCGCGAACCACTGCCCGAGTGGGTGGCCGTCGCCGAGGACGAGGCCCCTACCCGGCCAGGGCACGCGAAGCAGCCGTGACCGGAGGGCCCTGTCCGGCAGGTGGGCGGCCCGCACCGGGGTCGGGGCGGGCCGCCGCCGTTCAGTGCGCGGGCGGGCCCGGGAGGGTGAGGGTGGCGCGCAGGCCGCCGGACGGGGCGGGGGTGAGGTGCAGGTCGCCGTGGTGGGCCTCGGCGACGGCGGCGACGATGGCCAGGCCCAGTCCGTGGCCGCGGCGGGCGGGGTCGCGCTGGGCGGTGCGGCCGCGGCCGCGCAGGAACGGTTCGGTGAAGGTGGCGACGGCCTCGGGGGTGAGCGGCGCGCCGGTGTTGGTGACGGTCAGCCGGGCGGCGCCGGTGGCGGGGTCGGTGCCGGTGGTGACGGTGGCGTGGCCGCCGGCGGGCAGGTTGTGGCGCAGCGCGTTGTGCAGCAGGTTGACGGCGGCCTGGCGCAGCAGGACGGGGTTGCCGGTGGTGGGGGCGGGCCGCAGGTCGGTGGTGAGGGTGATGCCGTGGGTGCGGGCCTCGTCGTGGACGGCGGCCAGGGCCTGGGCGGTGGTGGTGGCGAGGTCGGTGGGGCCGGTCTCGGGCGGGGTGTGGCCGAGGTCGGCGAGTTGGAGGAGGGCTTCGCTGATCTCGATGCCGCGCTGGTTGGTGTCCTGGAGGCGGGTGACGAGTGTGGCCCAGTCCTGGCCGGCCGGGTCGGCGGCGGCGACCTGGAGCATGGTGCGGGTGATGGTGAGCGGGGTGCGCAGTTCGTGGGAGGCGTTGGCGGCGAAGCGCTGCTGGGCCTCGAAGGAGTGCTGGAGGCGTTCGAGCATCTCGTCGAAGGCGTCGGAGAGGTCGGTGAACTCGTCGCGGGGCCCGGTGAGGGCGACGCGGTGTCCGAGGGCGCCGTCGGCGGCGCGGTGGGCGGCGCGGGTGATGTCCTGGAGGGGGCGCAGGACGCGTCCGGCGATCAGCCAGCCGCCGGCCAGGCCGACGGCGGTGAGCAGGGCGAGGGCGTAGCCGCCGGCGGTGAGCAGGGAGTCGAGGATCTCCTGCCGGGAGGGGGCGTCGGAGCGGTAGCGGGGGTTGGCGGAGGTGAGCGGGTAGTTGGGGACGTACTTCATGCCGGCGTAGACGACGGCGAGGGAGAGGGTGCCGGCGGCGAGGGCGAAGAGGGCGTAGCTGAGGGTGAGGCGCCAGCGGGCGGTGAGGCGGCGCGGGCGCGGGGTGCGGCTCATCGGGGCGTCCCGTCGCCGAGGCGGTAGCCGACGCCGGGCACGGTGTGGATCAGCCAGGGGTCGCCGAGGCGTTTGCGCAGGCCGGAGATGGTGATGCGGACGGCGTTGGTGAAGGGGTCGGCGTTCTCGTCCCAGGCGCGTTCCAGGAGCTGTTCGGCGCTGATGACGCCGCCGCGGGCGGTCATCAGGACTTCCAGGACGGCGAACTGCTTGCGGGAGAGGGCGACGTAGCGGCCGTCGCGGTAGACCTCGCGGCGGAAGGGGTCCAGGCGCAGTCCGGCGTGCTCCAGGACGGGCGGGGTGCTCTGGGCGGGGCGGCGGGCCAGGGAGCGCAGCCGGACGACGAGTTCGGGCAGGTCGAAGGGTTTGGTGAGGTAGTCGTCGGCGCCGAGTTCGAAGCCGGCGACCTTGTCGCCCAGGCGGGCGGCGGCGGTGAGCATCAGGACGCGGCAGCCCAGGCGCTGTTCGACGATGGCGCGGCAGACGTCGTCGCCGTGGGTGCCGGGGATGTCGCGGTCCAGGACGACGACGTCGTAGTCGTGGACGGCGAGGCGTTCCAGGGCGGCGTCGCCGTCGGTGACGATGTCGCTGGCGATCGCCTCCAGCCGCAGGCCGGCCTGGACCGCCTCGGCGAGGTAGATCTCGTCCTCCACCACCAGGACCCGCACGCGCTGTTCTCCCTGTCCTTGTCCGTGTGTGCCGTCGCCGGACGCCGCCGACCGTCTCCATTGGACCCGATGGGGCCTATCGAAAACGTATCGACCTGCGCAGACGTCCTCGCAACACCGTCTTTCCTCCAATGGTCCGGCAAGGCAGGACGGACGCCGGGAGGCAGTGGTGAAGCGGATGAGCGGGTTGAGCAGCACGGCGAAGTGGCGGCTGGCGGTGGGCGCCGGGGCGGTGGTGGTGCTGGCGCTGGCCGGCGCGGCCACGCCGACCGGTCTGGCGGACGCCCTCTCCCCCGCCCCGTCCCGGGCTTCCGAGGCGGACGCCCTCTCCCCCGCCCCGTCCCGGGCTTCCGAGGCGGACGGCCTCTCCCCCGCCCCGTCCCGGGTTTCCGAGGCGGACGGCCGGGTGCCCGACGGCGTGACGCTCAGCCCCTTCGACACCGAGGCCCCGGCGGTGCGCAACCTGGACCCGGCCCTGCTGGCGGCGGTGCGCAGCGCGGCCGGTGACGCGCGGGCGCAGGGCATCGAGATGCACGTGACCTCCGGCTGGCGCAGCAAGGCCTACCAGCAGCAGCTGCTGGACAAGGCGGTGGGCACGTACGGGAGCCTGGAGCAGGCCCGGCGGTTCGTGAACACCCCGGAGAAGTCGGCGCACGTCGCGGGCAAGGCGGTGGACCTGGGCCCGACGAACGCCGACTACTGGCTGATCCAGCACGGCGCGAAGTACGGGCTGTGCCAGGTGTACGGCAACGAGATATGGCACTTCGAACTGCGCACCACGCCGGGCGGGACGTGTCCGGCGCTGCTGCCGGACGCGGCGGGGTAGGACGCCGCGTCCGGCCGGGCGGGGGTGTGCTCAGGCCGCCAGGGCCGCGGCGACCAGGCCCGAGGCGGCCAGGGCGGCGGCCGCCGCGTCGCCGAGCCCGTCGCCGGTGTCGGTGTCGGCGTCGGTGCGCCAGGCGAGGTGGCCGTCGGGGCGGACCAGGGCGGCGGTGGCGGTGTCCCAGCCGGGGTGGGGGCGGGTGAGCGGGGCGCTGTGCAGGGTGAGGCCGGGGCGGGCGAGGTGGTCCAGGCGGGTGGAGCCGGTGAGGTCGAGCAGGACGGGGTGGCCGGGGCGCAGCAGGGTGAACAGGGTGGTGCCCGCCGGGTGGAGGTCGGGGGCGCGGGTGCCGGTGAGCGGGTGGGCGTCGGGGTCGGCGGCGGGGTAGCGGACGGCGAGGCCGGCCGAGCGGGCGGCCAGGGCGTCGCAGAAGTCGGGGACGCCGTCGATGAGTTCGGCGAGCAGGTCGCGCAGGGCGAGGGTCTCGCGGCTGTGGTCGGTCATCAGGCCGCTCTGGGCGCGGGTGCTGCGCAGCAGGTCGGTGCCGACGGGGTGGCGTTCGGCGTGGTAGCTGTCGAGGAGGGTGTCGGGGGCGGTGCCGTGCAGGACGCGGGCGAGCTTCCAGCCGAGGTTGAAGGCGTCCTGGAGGCCGACGTTGAGGCCGGGGCCGCCGGCCGGGAAGTGGGTGTGGGCGGCGTCGCCGGCCAGCAGGACCCGGCCCAGGCGGTAGTGGGCGGCCTGGCGGGCGGAGTTGCCGAAGGTGGAGAGCCAGCCGGGGTCGCGCATGCCGTAGTCGGTGCCGGCGATGTGGCGGACCTTGGTGCGCAGTTGCTCGAAGGTGGGCGGGCCGTCGGGGCGGGTGCGGTTGGTGGCGGTGTCGTTGCCGACGACGCGGTGAATGCCGCCGGGCAGCGGGAAGACCATCAGGCTGCCGTGCTCGTTGGTGAGCGCGGGGGTGCGGGGCGGGTTGTCGAGGACGACGTCGCCCATCCAGGCCCAGAAGGTGGCGCCGGTGCCGGGGAAGTCGATGCCGGCGGCCCGGCGCACGGCGCTGCGGGTGCCGTCGCAGCCGACCAGGTAGGCGGTGCGCAGCCGGTAGGGGCCGTCGGGGCCGTCGACGTGGACGGTGACGGCTTCGTCGTCCTGGGTCAGGCCGGTGACGCGGTGGCCGCGGCGCAGGTCGGCGCCGGCGGCGCGGGCGTGGTCGGCGAGCAGTTCCTCGGTGCGGGCCTGGGGCAGGGCGAGGGTGAGGCGGTGGGGGGTGTCGAGGCGGCTGTAGTCGAGGCGGGCGGGCAGGGCGGCGAAGTGGCCGCCGGGGATGTGGACGCCTTCGGCGAGGAAGGGGGCGGCCACGCCGCGGGAGTCGAACATCTCCAGGGTGCGCGGGTGCAGGGAGGTGGCCCGGGAGTGCGGGTCGGGGGCGGTGCGCTCCTCCAGGACGGTCACTTCGGTGCCGTGCAGGCGCAGTTCGGCGGCGAGCCAGAGTCCGACGGGTCCGGCGCCGGCGATGACGACCTGGTGCATGGGTGTCCCCTCCACAAGTTCTTGGTCACTGACCAATGGTGTTGTCTCCAGTAGACTAGGTCAGTGACCAAGAAGCAAGCGGCCCCGACCGCACCGGCCGGACTCGACACCGCCACCGTGGTGCGCGCGGCCCTCGACCTGCTCGACGACAAGGGCGCCGGCGCGGTGTCGGTGCGCGGCGTCGCCGAACGCCTGGGCGTACGGATGAACACCGTGCTGTGGCACGCCAAGACCAAGGGCCGGCTGCTGGAGCTGATGGCCGACGAGATCGTCGCCGGGGCCCGGCTGGACGCGCTGCCCGGACCCTGGCGCGAGCGGGTGGAGGAGCTGGCCCACCGCTACCGCCGCGCCCTGCTGGCCCGCCGCGACGGCGCGCTGATCGTCGCCGGGACGTACGCCGCCGAACCGGCCACCCTGCACTACGCCGACACCGTCCTGGCGGCCCTGCTGGAGGGCGGGCTGGACGAGCGGCGCGCGGCCTGGACGTTCTGGAGCATCCAGTACCTGGCGCTCGGCCTGACCCAGGAGCAGCAGGCGCTGGCCGCCCAGGACGGCGAGCACTCCCTGGCCGGGGCGCTGGCCGACGGCACCTACCCGGCGCTGGCCCGGGCGGTGCGGCACATGGAGGGCGAGGACTTCGACGGGCGGTTCGCCTTCGCCCTCGACCGGCTCCTCGAACAGCCGTCCCAGGAAGGCTAGTCGACGCCTCCGAAGGTGCGGCGGTAGGCGCCGGGGGTGGTGCCGAGGGCGGCGTGGAAGCGGCGGCGCAGGTTGACGGCGGAGGCCAGGCCCACCCGGGCGGCGACGGCCTCCACCGGCAGGTCGGTCCGCTCCAGCAGGGCCCGGGCGGCGTCGATGCGCCGGGCCAGCAGCCACTGGCCGGGGCTGGTGCCGAGCTGTTCGGCGAAGCGCCGGGCCAGGGTGCGGGCGGAGAGTCCGGCGCGGGCGGCCAGGCCCTCCAGGGTGAGCCGCTCCCCCAGGTGCCGCTCGGCCCAGTCCAGCAGCGGGGCCAGCGACTCGTCGGCGCGGGCGGGCACCGGGGCGGCGGCGTACTGCAGCTGGCTGCCCTCGCGGTGCGGGGGCAGCACCATGTGCCGGGCGACCTGGGCGGCGTAGGCCGCGCCGTGGTCGCGGCGCAGCAGGTGCAGGCACAGGTCGATGCCGGCGCCGGAGCCGGCGCTGGTGGCGACGTCGCCGTGGTCGACGTACAGGACGTCCCGCTCGACCTCCAGGGCCGGGTACTGGGCGGCGAGTTGGGCGGTGCGGGCCCAGTGGGTGGTGGCGCGGCGCCCGTCCAGCAGTCCGGCCTGGGCCAGGACGAAGGCGCCGGTGCAGATGGAGACGATCCGGGCGCCGCGGGCGTGGGCGGCGCGCAGCGCGTCCAGGACGGCGGGCGGCGCCGGGGAGCCGGGCGGCTGCCAGCCGGGGACGACCACGGTGTCCGCCCGCTCCAGGGCCGTCAGGTCGTGCTCCAGCAGCAGCGGGACGCCCAGGGTGGTGGGGAGCGGGCCGGGGTGCTCGGTGCACAGGATGAGCTCGTAGTGGGCGGGCAGTCCGGGCCACTCGGTGCCGAAGGCCTCGGCGGCGCAGGCCAGTTCGAACGGTGCCTGGGGTGCGCCGAGCAGGGCGACCACCCGGTGGCGGGGCGGGCTCACGGCCTCGGCGGGGGCGGGGGCGTCCATGGCAGGAATGTACCTGAGGATGTCTTTCCGGACACTGGGGCGGCCCCGGTCCGGGCGGCCACAGTGGGGCCATGAGCAACGACGACACGCTGGGTGCCGGCGGCACCCCGAAGAACGACCCCCTGAAGAGCGACCCCCTGAAGACGGTCCTGCTGGTGGACGACGTGGAGCCGGTCCCGGTGGGCCTGGGGATCGTGCGGCGCCGACTGACCTCCACCGAGCACGCCCGCGCCTGGCTGATCGACTTCGCGCCGGGCAGCCGGTGGCCGGAGGTCGACCTGCACCACGCCGAGGAGCGCTACTACGTGCTCAGCGGCGAGGTGATCGAGGGCGAGGAGCGCCACCCGGCGGGCAGTTACGTGGTGTTCGCGCCGGGCAGCCGGCACCGGCCGCGCTCCGAGAGCGGCGCCCGGATGCTCGGGATCACCCTGTCCGGCGGCTGACCGCGCGGCCCCGCCGTCGTCGTCCGTCCCCGCCGCCGTCGCCCGTCCGTGGCCGCCCGGGTCAGAGCCAGCCGCGGCGGGCGGCCTGGACGCCGGCCTGGAAGCGGGTGGTGGCACCGAGGTGGGCGAGCAGCGCGGAGACCCGGCGCACCACGGTGCGCCGGCCCAGGCCCAGGCGGCGGGCGATGGCGTCGTCGGTGGCGCCGGAGGCCATCAGGGCGAGGATGCGGCGGTCGCGTTCGTCGATGCGCAGGTCGACGCCGGCCACGGTGGCCGGCACCGCCAGGCGCCACAGCGTCTCGAAGACCGCGGTCAGGGCGGTGAGCAGACCGGAGGGGCGGACCAGCAGGGAGACGACGCCCTCGCGGTCGTCGGCGGGCAGCGTGACGATGGCCAGGTCGTCGTCCCCGATGGCGAGTTTGAGCGGCGGCTCGTCCAGGCTGCGGGCCTGCTCCCCGGCCGCGATCATCCGCGCCATGTTCGGTCCGGCGACCGGGTCCTCGTAGGCGCAGCCCTGGTAGATCACCCGGTAGGCCACGCCGGCGGCCATCCGGCGGCGCTGCAGGGCCTCCTGGTCGAGGTAGTGGGCGCTGTTGCCGGAGTAGGGCGGCACGTCGATCACCCGGACCTGGTGACGGGCCGCCAGCTGCAGGCGGTTGCTGGCCGCCAGCACCTCGGCGCGCTCCTCCACCACCTCCAGCGCGCCGTAGCTGCCGGGGTCGCGCCGGGCGAAGCGGTAGAGGCGTTCGAGGTCGGCGCCGGCCCGGCGGGCGGCGGCCCGGCGCACGGCGTCGCGCTGGAGGACGGCCTCGACCACCCGCTCCGGCGGCAGCGCCTCCCAGGAGTGGTCGCGGTCGTCGGGGCTGCGGGTGGGGTCGAAGGCGACCGCGGCGCCCTCGTCGGCGAGGTCGCGCAGCACCGCGAGGACGGTGTCCGGGTCCAGGCCCGTCTCGGCGGCGAGTTCGTGCGGATGGGCGCGCCGACGGGCGACCAGGCTGCGGTAGACGCGGCCGCGTTCGCTGTCGGGATCGAGCACGTCGTGCACGGCGCCCCCCGGGTGTCGTGTCCGGCCCCGGCACCGGGCGGGGCCGGGGGTGTCCGTCCGGAGCCACGGCGTACCTGCGCCAATGGCCCAGGTGGGCCGCCGGACGCTCTGGCGGTGGCCCGGCCGTATGACGACAGTTGTCGATGCTCAGACAGAGATCTGAGTCTCGCACAGCCCGTTCCGCGCTGCCCGTCCCGCACTGCCCGCACTGCCCGCACGCCGACGACCGAGGACGCCCATGCCCCCTGCCAGGCCCCGCACTTCCGGCTGGTTCAGACCTTTCGCCCGGTTCGCACCCGCCGCCCGGCCCCGGCGCGCCCGCGCGGCCCTCGCCACCCTGGCCGCCTGCCTGCTCCCGCTCGCCACCCCGGCCGCCGTGACCGCCGCGGCCGCCGCACCGGCGACCGCCGCCACGCCCGCCGTGCGCGGGGACGCACCCGGGCCGCCGCCGCTGACCGACGGCTTCGGGCTCACCCAGGTCGGCACCGCCACCGGCAGCGCCACCAACTTCACCATCACCGTCACCACGCCCCAGGTCGCCGGGACGCACACCATCCGCATCCTGCTGCCCGCCGACTACGCCACCCGGCCGGACAAGCGCTACCCGGTGTTCTACTTCCTGCACGGCGCCGACGACGGCCCGGACGACCCCAAGCTGGCCTACCCCGCCCTGACCGCCGCCCAGTCGATGATCACCGTCATCCCCGACGGCGGACTGCGCGGCTGGTACACCGACTGGCTCGACCAGGGCACCGCCGCCGGGGCGCAGAACTGGGAGACCTTCCACCTCGGCCAGGTGCTCCCGTTCGTCGACGCCAACCTGCGCACCCGCACCGACCGCGCCCACCGGGCCGTCGGCGGCCTGTCCATGGGCGGCTTCGGCGCCCTGCACTACGCCCAGGACCGCCCCGAGCTGTTCGGCCAGGTGCTCACCATGTCCGGCGCGAACGACCTGTCCGCCAACGAGATGATCATCCGCGGCGCCGTCGTCGCCATGCTCACCGACGCCGGCACCGTGCTGTGCGGGCCCAGCGACGGCCACCCCTGCGGCTGGAACTACGGCCCCGCCGTCTCCAGCGACGCCATCTTCGGCAGCCCCTACCCGGTGCTCAACGCCGACTGGCGCTGGAACGCCGCCGACCCCGGCTCCCGCGCGGCCCTGCTCGCCCACACCGGCATCGCCGTCTACACCGGCAACGGCAACGGCAACAGCGGGGACATGGAGTTCTGGGCCGAGGGCACCGCCAAGCGCTTCAAGGACGCCCTGGACGCGGCCGGCCTGCCGTACCGCTACGTCGACTACGGCAACGGCGCCGGCTGGGGCACCGACTGCCAGGGCGGCCACACCGCGGGCTGCTGGGCGCAGGACCTCGTGGACTACGTCCCGCGCCTGGAGGCGGCCTTCGCCGCCGCCGGCTGACGGCACCCCGCCCCACTCCTCGAAAGGACCACCACCGTGCCCTCCACTCCCCCGCCCGCCACTCCCGCGCCCACGCGGACAGCAGCGGCACCGGCCTGGCTGCGGCTGCTGGCCGCCGTCCTGACGGCCTGCTGCGTCGCGCTCGGCCTGGCCGCCGCCCCGGCCGCCTCCGCCGCGTCCGCCGCGCCGGCCGCACCGGGTGCGTCCGCCGCCTGCGCCTCGCCGCAGCAGTGCCTGACGATCACCTCGCTCAGCAACGGACGCCAGCTCGACGTCCAGAACGGCAACACCGGCGACGGCGTGTACATCGTCACCAACTCCGCGCCCGGCTACCACCAGAACTGGCACCTGAGCGTCGACTCCTCCGACTACTCCTTCACCATCGTCAACAACGACACCGGCAAGTGCATCGACCTGGCCTTCTTCACCCCAGCGCTGCGCCAGCAGACCTGCGCCGGACAGGCCAGCCAGCGCTGGTTCCTCCAGCCGGCCGCGAACTCCGGCGACGCGTTCATGATCCGCCACCAGGGCGACAACACCTGCCTGGACCTGCTGCTCGGCGGCAACTACGACGACGCCTGGACCGACCAGTCCACCTGCAACGGCACCGCCAACCAGCAGTGGTCCACCGGCTTCCCGCTCGCCGCCCGCAACCTGGCCGTCGACCACGCCGCCAAGCAGTGCGAGAAGGACACCTCCAGCTGCTCCTGGGCCGTCAAGTCCGAGGCCCCCGCCGCGCCGCTGCCGCGCTCCTGCGTCTCCTCGGTCTGGTTCAACAACACCTCCGGCACCGTCCAGCAGTCCTTCTCGGTCACCGACGAGAGCGGCTGGGCCAACACCATCGGCGCCGGTATGACCACCAGCATGGGCAGCGGCGGCATGAGCCCGCTGACCGCGACCATCTCCTCGACGCTGTCCTTCACCAACGAGTGGCACGGCTCCCGGAGCGTCAACAACGCCGTGGTGGTCTCCGTGCCGCCCCAGCAGTACGGCTGGGTGACGCTGGCCGAGGTCGCCCGCCAGGTCACCGGCACCTGGACCTTCGACGCCCACGGCCTGCCCTGGACCGCCGACGACACCATCACCGTCCCGGTCACCTCGGACCCGAACGCCGGGCCGACCCTCTACGTCGCCAACACCAGCCCGACGTTCACCAGTTGCACCTGATCCATCGTCGATCCCCGGGCCGCCGCCGCACGTTCAGCCGGGCGGCGGCGGCCCGGTCACGACCGCTCCGGGAGCCGCTCCCGCGCCAGCAGCGCGAGCACCTCGCGCACAGCCGCCCGCCCGGCCTCGCGGTACGCGTACTCGCTGGTGTCCACCTCGTGCACCACGGTGCGGTGCACCACCAGCGCCAACGCCACGGCCGTACCGGGCAGTTGCTCGGCCAGCTCGGCGCGCACGCCCTCGGCCAGCGCCGCGTGGTACCGGGCGAGCCCCTCCCCGTCGGCCGGCCCGCCGAGCACGGTGGCACCGGCGGCGACCTCCAGGTGCACGCCCTCCTCCCACGGCTCGAAGTCGACCACGGCATCCGCGACGGCACCCGGGCAGCCGCCCTGGCGGACGTGGCGGGCGCGCACCCCACGCACCGGGCGGGGTGGGAAGGCCCGGACTCCGGCATCCACGGTTCAGGCGCCGGTGATCTCGACCCTGGTGATCACCACGTCCTCCACCGGGCGCTCGCCCTCCACGGGGGTGGCGGCGATCGCATCGACCACGGCCTTGGAGGCGGCGTCGGCGACCTGGCCGAAGATGGTGTGCTTGCGGTTGAGGTGGGCGGGGGTGCCCACCGTGATGAAGAACTGCGAACCGTTGGTGCCCGGGCCGGAGTTGGCCATGGCCAGCAGGTAGGGCCTGGTGAAGAACAGCTCCGGGTGGAACTCGTCCGCGAAGGCGTAGCCCGGGCCGCCGGTGCCGGTGCCGGTCGGGTCGCCGCCCTGGATCATGAAGCCCTTGACCACCCGGTGGAAGGTCGTGCCGTCGTAGTACGGGCCGCTGCCCGCCCCGCCGGTGCGCGGGTCGGTGTACTCCCGCTCCCCCTCGGCGAGTTCGACGAAGTTGCGGACCGTCTTCGGTGCGTGGAACGGGAACAGTTCCAGCCGGATCGGGCCCGCGGTGGTGTGCAGGATGGCGAACCGGGCGTTGGCCACGGGTGTCTCCTTCTTCATAGCGGCTGCTGCGGTGGTCGGACGGCATCCTGGCACATGGGATGATTCGCAGCCGAACCGGCCGGGCTGAGCCGCCGGGCGGACGGGAAGGGGTGGCCGTGGTGGTCGGAGCGGTGCTGGTCGGGCTGCTGGTACTGGTGCTCGCGGGGTGCGGGTGCGTGGTGTGGGCCGAGCGGGGCGGGCCGCGCTGGGCACGCGCGGCCGCGGCCGTCACGCTCGGCGCGGGCGAGCTGCTGCGCGGCGCGGCGCGCAACCGGCGTCGGCGGGAGCGGCGGGATCCGCCGTTCCTCGGCGGGGGCGGCGACGGCGGCAGCGGCAGCGGCGGCGGGGACTCGTGACGGAGGAGCAGCAGCGGCTGCGGCGGGTCTTCGAGGCGGCGCTGGCCGACGCCCTGGCCGGGCGCGGCGTGCCGGACTGCCTGGGCCTGGACGACCCGACCGACCGGGCGCTGTGGGCGGTGTACGACGCGGCGATCGGCTACGGCGCGTGTCCGCGCTCGCGGGAGGAGCTGGTGGCGGACGCCCACCGGGCCTTCGCGGGGCAGCTGGACGGCAGCAACGCGGCCCGGTGGCGCGAGGAGCTCGCGCGCAGGTTCACCGGGGGCTGATGCCGTACCCCCGGCCGCCGTGGGGTGCCACGGCGGCCGGGGACGCGCCCGGGTGTCAGCACTCGGGTGTCAGCGCCCGGGTGTCAGCGCTCGGCGGAGCGGCGGCGGGAGGCAACGACCATGGCCGCGCCCGCGGCCAGGGCCGCGGCGGCGCCGCCGGCCTCCCAGCCGAGGCCCTCGGCGCCGGTGGCGGCGAGGGAGCCGGCGCCGGTGCCCGTGACGGCCGTGGTGGTGCCGGTGGTACCGGTGGTGCCGGTGCTACCGGTCAGCGCGGCCGGCTGGACGGTCTGCGGCTGCTGGGCGCCCTGGCCCTGCTGCCCGGCGCCCTGGTCGGTGGGCTTGTCGGCCGGCTTGTCCGCAGGCTTCCCGGCGGCCTCGTCGGCGGCGCGGGCCGTGGCCCAGCCCTCGGCGAGGAACTTCGCGATGTCCGCGTCGCTGCCCTCCATCGCCTTGCCGGCCGCCGCGCGCACCGCCGGGCCGCCGGTCTCCATCAGCTGGGAGACCTTCACCCGGTTGTCCGAGGCCCGCAGCTTGGGCAGCTCCTCCAGGAAGGCGGCGACGTCGGCCGGGGTGCCGGTGAGCGCCTTCTTGGCCCCCTCCAGGACGCGCGGGCCGGTGTTCTTGTCCGCCAGGGCGACGAACACCGCGACGCGGTCGTCCGAGGCCTTGGCGGCCGGCCAGCCCTCGGCGAGCCACTTGGCGACGTCGGCGTCGCTGCCGTCCAGCGCCTTCTGGGCGCCCTCGCGCGCCTCGCGGCCGCCGTTGGCCAGGATCTGGGAGACCTTCACCCGGTTGTCGTCGCCGCGGTTCTTGGCGAGCTCGACCTCCAGGAAGTGCCGCAGCTCGGCGGCCCCGCCCTTGAGCGCCTTCTCGGCCGCCGCGCGCACCCCGGGGCCGGTGTCCTTGTCGGCCAGGATCTTCTCGATCGCGGCCCGGTCGGCGTCCTCGGCCTGGGCGATGGCCAGGTCCTCCGCGAAGAACTTCAGGACTGCCGCGTCACCGCCGTCCAGCGCCCTGCTGGCCGCCGCACGCACGGCCGGCCCGCCGTTCAGGGCCTGGGCGACCTTCACCCGCAGGTCGTCCATCCGGATCCTGGGCAGGCCGACCGTCAGGAACTTCCGCAGATCGGCCGCGCTGCCCTTGAGTGCCTCCTCGGCCCCCTCGCGCACGTAGCGGCTGGAGTCCTTGTCGGCCAGGATCTTCTGGATCTCGGCCCGGTCGCGCTGCTCCTGCCCGTCCGCCTCGGTGCCGGTGCCGGTGCCGGTGCCTCCGGTGCTTCCGGCGGGGGCGGCGTCCGGCGCGGAGCCGGAGGCGGTGTCAGGACCGGCGACCCCGCTCGGCTGGGGGGCGTCGGCGGCCGAGGCCGAGGAGGGGAACAGCACGGCGGGGGCCAGGACGGCGGCCGCGACGACGGCGGACACCTTGGGCAGCTTCATGCAGCGAGACCTGCGTCTTCCTGTTGTGAAGAGATCATGAACGCCCGACAGCATAGATCCTTTTTTACGTTCGCCATACCAGATATTTGCCACCCCACCCGGGACTCCCGGGACGCCCTCCGGGGGCATGTCTCACGCCCTGTCAGAACCACCCCCTAGGGTGGGCCGGGTGAGCTTTCATCTGGTCGTCGGACACGGGCCCGCCGGGGCCGCCACCGCCCGCCTGCTGGCCGAACAGGGCCACCAGGTCCGGGTCGCCACCCGTACCGGGCGCCCCGCCGGACCGGCCGTCGACGGCGTCGAGCACCTCGCCCTGGACGCGGCCGACCCCGCCCGGCTGGCCCAGGCCGCCCGCGGCGCCGCCGCCATCCACGGCTGCGCCGCACCGCCGCTGCCCCAGTGGGCCGGGCGCTGGCCCGCCCTCGCCGCCTCGCTGTGCGCGGCCGCCGAGGACAGCGGCGCGGTGCTGGTGATGCTCGGCAACCTGTACGGCTACGGCCCGGTCGTGCGCCCGATGACCGAGGACCTGCCGCTCGCCGCGACCGGCCCCAAGGGCCGGGTCCGGGCCGCCGCCTGGGAGCAGGCCCGCGCCCTGCACGAGGCCGGGCGGATCCGCGCCGTCGAGGTGCGCGCCTCCGACTTCTTCGGCCCCGGCGTCACCGAGGGCGGCCACCTGGCCTCCCGCGTGCTGCCCGGCCTGCTGAAGGGCCGTCCGATCGCCGTCCTCGGCGACCCGGACGCCCCGCACAGCTGGACCTACCTGCCGGACGTGGCCCGCGTGATGGTCGAGGTCGCCACCGAGGAACGGGCCTGGGGCCGGCCCTGGCACGTCCCCACCGCCCCCGCCCTGCCGGTGCGCACCATGGTGGAGCGCCTGGCCGCCGAGGCCGGCACCGGCCCGGTCGGGGTGCGCCGCCTCTCCCCCGCCGTCCTGGCGGTGGGCGGGCTGTTCTCCCCGCTGGTGCGCGAACTGCGCGAGGTCCGCTACCAGTTCGACCGCCCCTTCGTGATGGACTCCACCGCCTACCAGGCCGCCTTCACCGTCCGGGCCACCCCGCTGAAGGAGCAACTCACCGCCACCGTCGCCTGGTGGCGCGAGCGGGTGCGGACGGCCTGAGGCGTCCTGAGGGACGGCCTGACGGACGGTCCAAGGGGCGGCAGGTGACGGGCTGACGCACGGGGCGGTTGCGGCGCGTGGCAGGATGACCACCGCACGTACGCGAATCGCCGTACGCCCGTGCGCAGTTCGTCTGCCCAGGATCGGGGGGATCCTCATGTCCGCGCCCAGAACTCCAGCCGCCGCCGGTGCGGTCGTCGCCGTCGCCGCGGCCGTCGCCCTGACCGGGTGCGCGGCCAACAACCTCCACCTGCCGAGCCCGCTGTCGGCGGGCAGCGCCTCGCCGACGGTGGCCGGGCCGTCCGCCGCGCCGACGGCCGGCGACAGCGCCTCACCCGTCGTCAGCGCCCCGAGCCCCGACGCCCCCGGCGCCAACGCCCCCACCCCCAACGCCCCCAGCCCCACGGCGAGCGGCCCGAAGCCGCTGAGCGGCCGGCAGCTGAAACCGCTGCTACCCACCTCCGCGACCCTGCCGGCCGGCTGGACGATGCACGACAGCAGCGAGACCGACACCGGCGACAACTTCGAGGACGAGCCGGACCCGATGCTGCTGGGCAATCCCTGCAACTGGCTGACCAGCGCGAGCGGGAACTCACTGGCGGCGGGCTACGAGACCGCGCACGCCGAGGAGTTGGTGTCCGAGGACGTCAACGAGGCCGGGATCCACCTCGGCTCCTACTTCCCCGGCACCGCTACCAAGCAGCTCGCCCTGATCCGCGCCTACGCCGACAAGTGCAAGACGTACACCGGCCAGGACTGGGACAAGAAGCCGGTGCCGCACACGGTCACCGTCACCGCGGTGGCCGACCTCGGCGACGAGGCCATCGAGCTGAAGAACGTCCCGACGGGCCCGTACGCGGCCCGGGACGTGCTCGCGGTCCGGATCGGCGACAAGCTCCTCATCCTGGACGGCAACGACATCGTGGAACGCCTGCCGCACATCAGGGACCTCGCCGTCCCCATCGCCAAGCACATCAAGGAGGTCAGCCCCTGAGCCCCCACGGGCTCAGTGCTCCTTGAGGGCGTCCGCGCCCCGGTACCCGGCCGGCACGCCCTCCGCGATGACCACGTCGGCCACCATGTGCCGGGTGCGCAGCGGCAGGATCTCCCGGTAGGCGGGCGAGTCGTACCAGGCGCGGGCCCGCCCGTAGTCGGGGAACTCGATCAGGATCAGCCCGAGCGGGCCCCAACTGCCCTCCCGCGCCTCGAACTTCCCCCCGTGGACGACGAACCGGCCGCCGAACTCGTCAAGCGTGGCGTCGATCCGCTCCAGGTACTCGACGATGTCGGGGCACATCTCGGCGGAGTGGACCTGGGCGAGGGCGAAGGCGGTCATGTGCTGCTCCCGTGGTGTCGTCGGGGTTCCTGCTGACCTTTCCGACGGTAGGCGTCGGCAGGGCCCGACCGAATCCGTCGCGTATCGGTAGCGGGTGACGTAGCCGCCGGGGGGAGGGTGCGGGGCGGATCCGAGAAAGCTCGGATACCGGCGGGTGACAGGGGCCTGACAGATTGGGGGCCGGTCGGCCGGCCGTACCGTCCCTGCCCCTCCCCTCGATCTGGAGACCCCGTGCGCTCGCTCATCCGACGGATCGTCCTCTCGGCCGCGCTCGCCCTGGGCGGCCTGGCGCTCGCCCCCGGCGCCGCCTCGGCCGACACCCCCGCGACGGTCCTGTTCAACCAGGCCTCCGAACGCTGTCCCGACGGCGCGGTGTGGGACACCCAGGACATGCACCCCTGCGCGCCCTCGAACAACCCGGGCAAGTGGGTGTTCACGCCGGTCCCGGGCTGGAGCGGCGTCTACACGATCAACAACGAGGCCGACCGGCGCTCGTGCCTGACCGCCTCCGACAGCCGCCCCAACGGCTACCAGTGCCTCGCGAACCAGACCAGCCAGCTGTGGCGGATCACCCCGTACACGGCGGCCGGCCAGACCGCGAAGTACGACATGGTCGGGGTGCGGATCCAGAACGTGTCCAGCTCGCTCTGCCTGGACAACACCGCGAAGAACTTCGGCGGCTGGAAGCTCTACATGTTCGGCTGCAACGACGGCGCCTACCAGCAGTGGAACATCTACCGCAGCAGCTACGAGGCCCTGTTCGGCCCGGTCGGCGCCCACAAGGGCATGACCTGGGCGACCCTGGAGCAGCGCGCCGACAACGTGGTGCACGTCGGCAACGACTCGTCGAGCAACGCCTACCAGGGCGACACCCCGGCCGGCACCCAGCTGCCGGTGCTGTGCCTGCGCAAGGACGGCCGCCCCGCCCCGGCGGGCGTGCCCACCAGCGGCTTCCACAGCTGGGCCGGCGGCGAGGTGAAGGCCACCGCGCCGGTGCCCGGCACCCAGCTGAGCAGCCGGGCCGCCGCCGACCAGCTGTGCGCCACCTCCTTCGGGTCGGGCTTCCGGATGGCGGAGTTCCACGACGCCTCCGGCTGGGGCCTGTGGGCCAACGGCACCCTGCCCACCCAGAGCCGCTTCTGGACCGCGATCGACGACCAGCCGGCCAACCCGTGGAACTGACCACCCCGACGGCGCACCACCACTGACCGACCACCCGGGGGCGGGCGCCGACCGACGGCACCCGCCCCCGCCCGTTCGCCCACGCCCCTGACGGTTCGTATAGCATCCGTCCAGCTCGAACAGGTGACCAGGTGAACGGGGTGGAACGGATGCCACAGGACGACGGCAGAACGAAGCGGCGCCGACAGGCCATGGCCGTCACAGCGGGGGCGTGCGTCCTCGGTGCGGCCGGGCTCGGCGGGGCGCTGCTGCTCACCGGCTCGACGGGCACCACTCCGGCCACACCGGACGCGGCGGCCACGTCGAGCCCCACCCCGGCGGCTTCCCCCACCGCCTCGCCGTCGGCCTCCCCGTCCGCCGAGGCGCCGACGCCGACCGCTCCGGCCGAACCCCCCTCCGAGAAGCCCACGGTGGCGCCGGCCTCCGACGAGTCCGGGCCGGAGACCGAAACCGCGCCCGAGCCCGAGCCCACCGCCACCAAGCCCGCCCCGCCCCGCCCGCGCGCCACCAACACCCCCGCGGCTCCGGCGGCTCCGGCGACCAAGCAGCCCGCGGCCAAGCAGGCGGCCCCGCCGCCCGGTACCAACCCGCACTTCGACCCGACCGTCCCGCCCCGGCCGGTCCCGGAGGCCCCCAAGCCGGTCCGGACCGACACCCCCTGCCCACCCGGCCAGGCCATCACCTGGGACGGCTGCCACCCGATCGGCCCGATCATCACCCTCGGCCCGGTCACCCCACACGGCTGAGCCACCGGCTCACCGGTGCCGCCGGGATGGCGGTGCGCCATCCCGGCGGCAGGTCCTCCGCTACTCGTCCCGCCAGTGGACGAACCGGGGCGGCCGCTCTCCCCAAGCGACGACGGCGCCGACCGGGCTCGGACTGATCCCGCCCGAGACCAGTCCGTGGAGAAACTCGACCATCCCCGTGCCGAAGACCCGGGCCGCACCGCCGTCCCGGCTGAGGACAAGGACCGGCCACGCGTCGGGGTCGTCACCGACCGTCAGCCAACCGAGGACATCGGCGGTACAGGAACCTCCCCAGGCAACGATCTGCCCGGCAGAGCGCACCTCCTCGGTGGGCTCCCCGTCCTCCTCGAAGAGCCAACGCGCTTCCTCCGTCATGCCGCGCATGCCCGGCTGCGGAGCGCCCGCCGGCACCAGCTCGTCAGGAGCGAACACCGAGAGCGAACGGTCGATCTCCCCCTGCCCGTACCGGGTGATGAACTCGGTGTAGTCGCGCGGGAACCGGAAGCCCCACGCCTGCTCCACCACCGCCCAGTCACCGGCCTCACCGGCCCCCTCGTGCGGGGGCATGAGCGCGATCAACCTGTTGATGTCGAAGTTGCCTGCCACGGGACTCATCCTCCACTCCGGTCAGGGCACCACGGAAACGCCGGTTCCACTTCAGGGACCGTTCCGGGCTACCGCGACCGCCACTGGGGAACGGACGGGCTGATCATCTCGCGGGCATCGGGGAATTCGCCCGCCAGGAGAGCGGTGAGGAAATCGGCCATGCCACCGTCGAAGGGGATCAGCTCACTGGTGTCGAAGCGCCACACCACCACCGGCCATTGTTCGGGGTCTCCGACCGAAGTGTCCCAGCAGAAGTAGTCGCACATGGTGTTGTTGGCCCACGCGAGCAGACAGCCCTCCTTGGGGAAAGGCTCGTACGGGCGGCCGAGCTCTGGATTCCACTCGTACCATCCGTCGAGCATTTCCCCGACGTCCTTGTTGAAGTAGTAGAGGCCGTTGAAGGTCTCTTCTTCCGGACCTCCTGGTTCGAGCACCGGCGTCGAGACCCTGATGTCTCCGCCGAATTCGAGGTAGCCGTACCGTTCCACGAGCTCACGGTAGTCCTGGGGCAGCCGGACGCCGAGCCGCTCGACGGACCTCTCCCACGGCACCTCGACGCGCTCCCGCCCCGGGTCGCCCATCAGCTCCCCGAGCCGGCCGAGGGTGCTGCTCATCCGTCCGCCTTTCCGGTCGGTCCCGCCACCGTCAGTCCCACCAGAAGTACCACTGATGGGAGTTGACTAGCAGCTCAGCGTAGGCGGTGAGGGTGGGGGCGCCGTGCTGGATCTGGTCGGGGCACAGGGCGATGTGCTCGGCGGCCAGGGGCAGGGCCTCGGCGAGGGTGGCGGGCGGCACGGGGACGCTCAACTGGAGGGTGTCGAAGCCGACTTCGACCACCTGGGCGCCGAAGCGGCGCTCCCAGTCGGCGAGGACGGCGGAGATCTTCGCGGTGTCGCCCACGTGGTTGGCCGGGCCGCTCCAGCCGCAGACGGCCAGCGCCTCGGCCCCGCTGCGGGCCGGTACCAGGCCCAGCCGCACGTCCTTGACGGAGCGCAGCGCCCCGGCCAGCCCGCGCGCCTCGGTGTCGGCGGCGCCGGCCGGCAGGGGGACGGCGGGGGCGGTGCCGGGCCAGCGCAGGCCGTAGGGGGCGAGGGCCTCGGCGAGTTCCCCGTCATCGTCGCCGTACTCGTCGTTGTCCTCGCCGCCCGTCTCCCACCAGATGCGCAGCAGGGCGGCCGGGTTGTACCACTCGAAGTCGGAGACCAGCTCGGGGTACAGCTCCCCGGACAGCCAGGGCCGGTAGTCCGGGTCCCTGTCGTGCAGCGGGCTCAGCAGCAGCGGCCACAGCCCGCTCTGCGGGTGGGCCTGGTGCAGTTGCTCCCACAGCCCGGCGGGTGCGGGCCCGTCACTGATCCACAGCGGCGGCCGCGGTTCCTCCTCCCTGTCCCGGGGGGCGGGACGGCCGGGCGGCAGCGGTACGGGCGGGGCGACGTCGAAAGGCCAGGTCATGCGGCTCACCGTAGGTGCGGGCGCCGACAACCGGGTCAGTCGGGGCGTTGGCCGTGTTGGAGGATGGGCAGGGTGCGGCCGGCGAGTGCTTCGGTGACGCGGGCGGCCTGGGAGGGGGCCATGTGGCGCGGGAGTTCGCGTACGGGCACGAAGCGGGCGCCGTGCAGGCGGCTGCGGTGCTGGGGCGGGACGGTGACGGGGTGCTCGTCGCGCACGGTGCCGCCGTCGAAGACCAGGGCCAGGCGTTCCAGGTCGCGGTCGGCCGGGTTGTAGTCCAGGGCGGTGACGTGGGTGAGGCGGGCGATGATGCCGGTCTGGGCGTGGAGGTGGCGGGCGGCGGCGCGGTGCGGGGGCTCGTTGGCCTTGCCGGGGCCGCCGGGCAGGATCATGCCGTCCAGGTAGTCGGGGTCGACGAGGAGGACGTCGCCGCGCTGGTTGCGCAGGAGGACGAGGCAGCCGAGGCGGCAGATGGGGGGCTTGGCGAGCAGTCGGGGGTCTTGCACGGGGGGTTCACTTTCTGAGGGCGTAGAGGAGGACGGCGGCGAAGCAGGCCCACCAGAGGATGCGGGCGAGGAGTTCAGTCGTCATAGGTGAGGCGCTCGTAGCGCAGGCCCTTGCGCAGCAGGTCGACGATGCGCAGCAGGTCGAGCGGGCGGGCGGTGAGGTGGAGGAGGTACTCGCAGCTCTGGCGGCCGGTGTCCCAGTCGACTTCGAGGGTGGGGAGGGTGACGCGGCCCAGGGCGAGGACGGTGGTGAGGTCGTCCAGGACGGCGGCGGCCTGCCGGCGCTGCTCGGCGGTGATACGGGAGAGGGTCACTGCTCCCCCGGGCGGTGGTGGACCTCGAAGCAACGCCAGGCCGTGAAGGCCGCATTGAAGGAGGAGTAGCGGGCGCGCTCACCGGAGGCGGCGTCGAGCAGCCACTCCCCGGTCGTCTCGTTGCGGACCCGGTAGCACCGGGCACCGGTGTCCCAGAGGACGCCGTAGCCGTGGAGGCGGGGGACTTGGGCATGGGCCATGGAATACCTTCCGTGGTCAAACTGCGACCGTGTCGAACCTGCACGCTGCACGCGGTCTCGGCCCGCGCGTGCAATCCGATCGTGCCTGCCGACGGCGACCATTGCGACGACGGGAAGGCGTCCCTTCGGCACACTGACAAGACGTCATTTCGGCGTCATATGAGGATGATTGGCTCTACTCTGATTTCGTGACGACGCCGAACGAAACGCTGCGGGCCGTACGCCACGGCCTGCGCCTGAGTCAGGACGAGTTCGCGAAGCGCCTACGGGCGGCGGGAATGGAACAGGGCGAACCCAACGAGGCAAGCAAACGCCTGGTCCAACGCTGGGAATCCGGGGAGGTGCGCGCTCCCCGGCCGGTGTACGTTCGTGCCCTTGAGGCTGTCACGAACCTTCCTGTCGACCGCCTCGGATTCGAGACGCCGCAGCTACCTTCCGGGGTGACCCTGGACGGCACAGGAGGGCACGACATGGCCAACAGCAAGCCGGGCATACCAGTGCAGGCGGACCCCGCCCTGACAGGCGAGGACCACTCCGGGGTGTGGCTGAGCAGCTACGAGTTCTTCAGCAGCAGCCGCGACAACACCTACACCGGGTTGCACCATGTCGTCCTCACCCAGCACGGCAACCGCATCACGGGCTATTCATTGCCCGACGCGTCCTCCAACCCCGATTCCCCGCTCTCCTTCGACCTGACCATCGACCGGAACATCGTCACCGGCACCTGGGTCGAACAGACCGCGCAGGACGGCTACTACCAGGGCGCCCGCTATCACGGGGCCATTCAGCTGCTGGTCGATCCGACCGGTCGGCGCATGGCTGGCAAGTGGGTCGGCTTCGGCAAAGAATTCGATGTCAACACCGGCCCATGGGACCTCCGACTCCTCGACAAGTCCACGACCGACGAGACCTTGGCCCGCTACAGCACACCTCCCATGGGCCGGGCAGGCACGCGCGACTGACCGGCCCCGCGCACGCTGCCGCCCCGAGGCAGGGGCGGCAGCGCCCTCAGGCCCCTCCTCCACGCTCCCCCATTTCCTCCACCCGCACCGCGCCCAGGGGTTGGTGAACCGTGCTCCTGCCCTCCTTCCTCCAGCCGAACATCAAAACCGGGCACGACCGGGAAGTCCTCGCCGTCTACCCGTACCGCTCGGCCTGCCCCCGGTCGGTGTGGGCGCAGCTGATCGCCGAGGCGCGGTCCGAGGTCTTCCTCGCCGGGTACACCAACTACTTCGTCTGGCTGGAGCAGCCCGAGTTGCTGCAGACCCTGCGGCGCAAGGCCGGGAGCGGCTGCCGGGTGCGCTTCCTCCTCGGTGACCCGGCATCCGACACGACGCGTCAGCGTGAACAGATCGAGGACGTGACCCTCACCGTGTCCACCCGGATCCGGGTCACGCTGGAGAACCTGGCCAACCTCTCCGGCACCGAGGGTGTCGAAGCCCGGTTCAGCGCCCCCGAGGACGGCCCGAACCACGTCGGCCTGTCCGTCTTCCGTTTCGACGAACACGCCCTGGTCACCCCGCACCTGGCCCGCACGGTCGGCCACGACTCCCCGCTGATGCACCTGCGGCGCAGCGGGGAGGGCGGCATGTTCGACCGCTTCGCCGAGCACATCGAGGAACTCTGGTCCCGGGGCAGCGACATCCACCCCACCCCGGCCCGCGCATAGGAAGTCGGCCCCGCCGACTTCCTGCTCCCCTGCCCGATCAGGAGGGACTCCCATGAACAACGAAACACCCGTCATCTGGCGCAAGAGCAGTCATAGCAACAACGACGGCGGCGCCTGTGTCGAGGTGGACGATGCGCACCCCGGCTGCGTGCGAGACAGCAAAGACCCCGACGGCCCCCGCCTCAGCTTCTCGGCTATGGCGTGGCAGTCCTTCGTCACCGCCGTCCGCACGGGCGAATTCGACACCCACTGACCGCAGTTAACGGCGCCGCTGCCCCGGCCCGGGGCAGCGGCGCCCGCGCCACGTGTCCGTCTTCCGCTTCGCGGAGCACATCGAGGAACTCTGGTCCCGGGGCAGCGACATCCACTCCACCCCGGCCCCCCACAGGAAGTCGACCCCGCCGACTTCCCACTCCGCCCCCGCCCGCCGGACGCGCCCGGTGGGACAGGGGAATGCGCTTGTGGTGCACGGCTGTTCGCTCGTCCGGAAGTGGCCGCGTCGAAGGACGGCGCGGCGGGGTCGAGGAGGAGCGTCATGGCAGGAGCAGTGGTCATCGGGGCCGGGCCGGGGATCGGGCAGGCGGTGGGCCGCCGTTTCGCCCGGGAGGGGCTACCGGTCGGGGTCGTCGCCCGCACCGACGCGACGGCCGGGGCCGCCGCCGAGGCCGTCCTGCGCGCCGGTGGCGGTGGCGCGGTCGCGGCCCGTACGGCGGACAGCACCGACGAGGCCGCCCTGCGCGCCGCCCTCGACGGTCTGGCGCAGGAGTTGGGGCCGCCGGACGTCCTGGTCTACAACGCGGCGCTGATCCGGCCGGACACCGTCGGAGAGTTGTCCGCGCGCGAGCACCTGGACGCCTGGGCGGTCAACGTGGTGGGTGCGCTGACGGCCGCCGCGCACGTCGCCCCGGGGATGGCCGAGCGCGGCCGGGGCACGGTCCTGATCACGGGCGGCATGCCCGAACCCAAGCCGGCGTACGTCAGCCTCTCCCTCGGCAAGGCCGGCGTGCGCGCGCTCGTGACGCTGCTGGACCAGACGTACGGCCCCTCGGGCGTCCACGCGGCGAGCGTGACGGTGGACGGGCCGGTCGCACCCGGCACGGCCTTCGACCCCGACGTCATCGCCGAGCACTACTGGCGGCTGCACACCCAGCCGCGGGAGGCCTGGGAGCACGAGGTCGTGCACCGCGGCTGAGCCGTCCCGCGCACCTGCGCAGGAAGTCGGACCCGCCGACTTCCTGCGCAGGTATGGGTCTGGGCCTCACCCCAGTGGCTTCGCGGAGTCGGCCCGTGGAAGCCGGCCCATGGTCGTTGAGTCGTCTTCCGGTTCCGATCCGGCCCGGGCCCGGAACCGGGAAGCCGTCGAACGGGCCCTGGGCCGCACCTTGGACCAGCTCTGGCCGACGGGCGCGCTTGGTGCCCAACAGCCGGGTCACGGTGGTCCGTGACCCGGCCTGGGACAGGCCAATGCAGGGTCCAAGCGGCCGAGGGCGACGAGCCGGCCTCCTGGGTCCGCTTCGACGAACCGCAGTACGACAGCAACGGAGGCAGCCGACTGCCGGCCGGGGCGAGGTGAGCGGTGGTCAGGCCCAGGGCAGGGCGGTGCGGGTCTTCCAGTAGGCCTCGGCGGGTTCGGCCATGGGGGCCAGGGTGGCGAGGTCGTCCGGGGTGAGGGGGATGTGCTCGGCGGCCAGGTTGGAGGTGAGCTGGTCGAGGGTGGCGGCGCCGGAGAGGACGATGTCGGCCCAGGGCTGGGCGGCGGCCGCGGCCAGGGCGAGGGTGTCGGGGGCGGTGGCGGTGCGGGTGGCGAGGGTGCGCAGGGCGGTGGTGTCGGGGCCGGTGGCGTTGCGGCCGGCCAGGCGGCCGTTGGCCATGCCCTCCTTGACGACGACCAGCCAGCCGGCCCGGTGGGCCTCGGCCAGGGCGGGGGCGGCGGAGGTCTCCAGCAGGTTCCAGGTGGCCTGGACGGCGGTGAACAGCGGGCGGCCGTCGACGGTGACGGCCAGGGCCCGGCGGATGGTGTCGCCCTGGGCGGGTCCGCTGGTGGACAGGCCCACCCGGACGCCCTCGGCGGCGAGCGCGGCCAGCCGCCGGTGCAGGGCGGGGTCGGTGAGGGCGGCGCTGTCGGGGGTGACGGAGTGGACCAGGTAGACGTCCAGGCGGGGGCCGAGCAGGGCGCGGGTCTCGCGGATCTGGCGGTCGTACACCGCCGTGGAGTGCTCCTTGACCTCGTGCGCGGGCACGCCGCTGGTGCGCCAGTCGGCGGTGTAGGTGTAGCCCCACTTGCTGCCGACCGTCACCTCGGCGGCCGCCTCCGGGTGCTCGGCCAGCCACTGGGCGAGGAACTCCTCGGCGCGGCCGTAGGAGCGGGCGGTGTCGAAGTAGCGCACGCCGGCCGCGAAAGCGGCGTCGAGCAGGGTGTGGGTGCGCTCACGCAGCGCCTCGACGGTGCGTTCGGCGGGCAGGTCGCCCGCGCGGCCGAGATTGATGTAGCCGGGCCGGCCGACCGCCGCGGTACCGAGGCCCAGGCGCGCGGCGTGCGGGCGGGCGGCGCCGGCGGACGCGGACGCGGACGCAGACGCGGTCGCGGGGGCCGGGGCCGGGGCCGGGGCCGGGGTGGCGGGTTCGATCGGCACGACGGGGTCTCCTCGGGCAGGTGCGGGGGTGCTCACCTGGGACTTTAGCCAACCGGGAGACCGGGTGCGGTGGCCGGGAGCTGCTCCAGGAGCAGGACGAAGTTGACGTAGTCGCGCGGCTTGCCCGGGTGGTGGCGGTCGTTGCTGGTGATCAGCCGGCTGCGGACGCCGTCGCGTTCGGTGAGCGGGCCGGGGGTGGTGCGCAGGTTGGGCCGCCAGCCGTGGCGGTGGGGGCGGTGTTCGAGGGTGAGGGTCCAGCTGTCGCCGTCGACGTCCAGGACGGCACCGGGGCGGCCGGGGAGCACCCGGGTGCCGGACGGGCCCCGGATGACCGCCCGTTGGTCGTGGTCGGCGTTGCAACCGACCACGGTGATCCGCCACGCGCCGTGGAACCTGAGCACGTCCGCCCTCCCGTCCCCGCGGCGCGCCGCCGCTCGGACACGCCCTCGTCGGGTTCAACGGGCGCGGGGCGTACGGGGGATCAGCGGGATCGGACGGAGGGTGACCGGGCGGCTCCGGGCCGTGCCGGGGCCGGAGCAGAAGCCGGGGCCGGAGCCGGAGCCGGAGCCGGGGCGGAGGCAGGGGCGAGGGCCGGGTAGCCGTGCGCGGTCAGGACGAGGTCGGCGTAGCGCGGGTCCTCCAGCGGGATGCCGTGGCGGCGCAGCAGGTCGAACAGCTCGGCCAGGTGCCGGGGTTCGGTGCCGCGCGGCAGTCCGTCGGGGGTGGTGCCGAGGATGCCGAGGACCGGTCCGTGGACGCGGTCCGCGCGCTCCGCGGTTTCGGAGCGGGCCGTGCGGGCCGAGCGGACCGAGCGGGCCGTGCGGGCGGCCCGGACGGTCCGGACGGGGACCAGGCGCAGCAGGAGGACCAGCCGGGCGGCGCCGGAGTCGGGGTCCTCGTCGGCCTCCATGGTGAGGGCGACGATGTCCTGCCAGCGGTAGCGGCGCGGGAGGAAGGCCCGTACCAGGGTGAGGCCGTCGGTGTCGGCGCGCAGCCAGAAGCCGTACGGGACGGGCAGGGCGATGCCGAGGACGGCGGTGCCGGACAGCAGCAGGGCGGGGACGGCGCCGAGGCGGCCGGCGACGCCGGTCTGGGCGAGCGCGATGCCCATGGCGAGGGCGAGGACGCAGCCGACGGGTGCTCCGGCGGCGCGCCACAGGAAGGCCAGTCGTACGGTCTGCGGCCCGGTGGGGTGTTCCGGCTGTGCGGTGGGCCCGAGTTGCACGGTGTGTCCGGGCGGTGCGGTGTGCCGTGGCGGTGTGGTGTCCACGGGTGCCCCCTTCTCGCGTCGTGCCGTCGGGGGTGCCGGCCGGTCGGGCCGTCCCCGCCGGTGGCGGTACGGCGGTGCGACACGGTGCGGCCGGGTGTCGTGGGTGTGCTGCGGGTGCCAGGGTCCGGTGCGGTGTGTCAACGCCGTTCGGTCTCACGGGAGTCGGCCCTGCCGGCCGGGGCGCCGAGGTCGTTCGGACGGTCCGGCGGAAACGTCGGGCGCTGCCGGGGCGATGTGGTGTGAGGGCGCGTCAGATCGGCTCGGCGGCGCTTGCGGGCCTGCCGGTCCAGGATGTCAGCCGACGCTACGCGGGTCAACTGGCGTTGATTACGGGTATCTTCGGATCCACGCCAGCTGATGCCGTTCGGCTATCGTGACCTGGCCGGCCCTGCCCCGTCCGTCGAGGTCGCGGCGCGGAGGGCCCGGGTGTGAGGAAGGTGGCGAATGACGGAGTCGACGGGGGACGGCGTTCAGATGGAACCGGTGGGCACTCCACCGGAGCTGAACGGACGTCCGGGCGGCGAGCCGGGTGGCGAGCCGGGCGGGCCCGAGGACGGCCAGGAGCACCCGGACGGCCAGGAGCCCCCGGACGGGCAACCCGACGGCGGGGGCGCCGAGGCGAGCGGGCTGGCGTCCCGGATCGAGGCGCTGTTCCACACCGTCCGCCGTCCCGACCGCGAGCAGTACACCAACGAGGAGGTGGCCCGGGCCTGCCGTGAGGCGACCGGGGAGTCCTTCTCCACCACCTACCTGTGGCAGCTGCGCACCGGGCGCCGGGACAATCCGACCAAGCGCCACCTGGAGGCGCTGGCCCAGTTCTTCCAGGTCCCGCCCGCGTACTTCTTCGACGAGCGGCAGGGCGCCGAGATCGCCAAGGAGCTGGCCCTGCTCGGCGCGCTGCGCGACGCGGGCGTGCGCAGCCTGGCGCTGCGGGCGGTGGGCCTGTCGCCGGAGGGCCTGGACACCGTCAGCGAGCTGGTCGACGTGATCGCCCGCCGGGACTCGGCGCGCAAACGCTCCTCGCCCTGAGCGCCGGGCCGGCCGGTTGTCCGGCCGGCCGGACAACCGGACCTTCGGGTCCCGGTGACCGCCGACGGGCGGGCGGGACGCGCGGGGCACAGGACCGCCGGACGCACGTGCGGATGCGTCGGCGGCGGAACCGTTGGGGTGCAGCGGGGATAGGAGCATCGGCTTGTGGGGTGACTTGAGGGGTGGCCGGGACTACCGGTCCACACTGCGGCGCTGTCGCCGGATGGCCGAACAGCTGGAACTGCCGAGCCCGTTCGACCCGGTGGTGCTGCTGGAGCAGCTGGCGGCGCGGCGCGGACGGCCGATCGAGCTGCTGCCGGTGCCGGCCCGTCCGCACGCCCCCTGCGGGCTGCTGGTCTCCACGGTGGCGGCGGACTACATCCTGTACGCGGCGGACACCGGCGTGCTGCACCAGCGGCACATCCTGGTGCACGAGATCGCGCACCTGCTGCTCGACCACGCCGGCTCCGCGCCGCTGGCCCCGGCCGCCGCGCTGCTGCCCAACCTCTCCCCCGCGCTGGTGCAACGGGTGCTCGGGCGCACCAGCTACGACGAGCCGCAGGAGCGGGAGGCGGAGCTGCTGGCCTCGCTGATCCTGAGCCGGGCGGAGCGGGAGGACGCGGCCGGCCTGCCGGGGCCGGCGCCAGCCCGCGGGTCGCTGGACGCGCTGGGGTTCCTGCTGGGGGCGGGGACCGGGACGGGGGCCGCGCACGGGTCCGCATCCGAGTCCGGAGCCGGAACAGGAGCCGGAGAGGACGAACAGCGGGACGACGCACGGAAGGACGGCCGGCCGTGAGCGAACTCGCCCTCTACCCCGTCGGGTTGTTCTTCGTCCTCAGCGCCTTCCACTTCGCCCGCAGCCGGATCGACTCCCGCGCCGCCGCCCGCTTCACCTGCTACGGCACGGCCCTGCTGGGCGCCGCCCTGCTGGTGCTCGCCCCGCCGACCGTGGGGGCGGTGCAGGACACCGGGATGCCGGTGCTGGCGGTGCTGGTGATCGTGCTCGGCGACGGGCTGCGCGACGGCGCGGCCGCGGCGATGCGGCTGCTGGCCCCGGCCCTGCGCGAGGCCGACGCCGGGCAGGCCGGACGGGCCGGGCCGACCCTCTCGGAGTTCCTGCGGCGCGAGGTGCGCGGCGGACTGGCCCTGCTGGCCGGGGTGCTGGGCCTGCGGCTGGCGCTGATCACCGCCGCCGCGCCGGGCCTGATCGGCGGGGACCTGGTCGTCGGGCCCACGCTGTCCGCACGCCTGGCGCTCGCCGGGTACACCGCCGTGGGGATGCTCCACACCACCGTCTGCCTCACCGCGCTGCTGCGCGAACTGGTGCGGCGCGCCCGCGCGGCCGGCCCCGGGCGGCTGGGCACCGGGCTGCGGCTGCTGACCGGCGGACTGGTGGCCGGGCTGCTGTGGAACGCCTGGAGCGTGGACGACGTGCTGCGCGCGGCCGTCACCGGCAGCCAGGACGGCCCCGAGGACCTGCTGTGCGCCGTCCTGGGCGGACTGTGCGCGGCGCTGATCGCGGCGGGCCTGGGCAGCACCCTGTGGCCCGCGGCGACCGGGGCGGTCCGGGGCTGGCTGCGCGCCCACCACCGCTACCGGGCGCTCACCCCGCTCTGGCGCGACCTGCACACCGTGCTGCCGGAGATCGCCCTCGACCCGGCCCGCCGCCTGCCGCTGCCCCCGCGCGACCCGCGGTTCGCGCTCTACCGGCGGATCATCGAGATCCACGACGCCCGGCTGATCCTGCGCCAGCACCTCGACCCGCGCACCGCGCAGTGGCTCGACGGCGCCACCCGCCGCTTCCCGCCGCCCTCCGCCCACGCCGCCGCCACCGCCGAGGCGGCCGCCCTGGCCGCCGCCCTGGAACTGGCCGCGGCCGGCGCCCACCCCGAGCCGGACGCCACCTCCGCCGAGGCCCCCGCGCCCCCCACAGGCACGACCACGACCACGACGGACACCATGGACGGCGAGGCCGACCACCTCGCCCACCTGGCCCGGGTCTACGCCACCTGCCCGGCCGTCGCCGAGGTCCGCACCCGCGCCCGCGCCGAACGGGCCCGCGCCCAGGTGGCTCAGGGGGCGCTCCGCTGAGCCGGGCCGGGCCGCCGACCCGACGGCGGCTCGCCCAACGGCGGCTCGCTCAACGGCGGTTCAACCGCAGGCAGTTCATCCGAAGGCCACGACCAGCCGTACGGCCTCGTCGCCGAAGCGGTCCGCCAGCGCCTTCATCACCGCGAACACGTGCGGCCAGCCCGTCCCCTCCCCCAGGACGGAGCCGACGGTCAGCGGCTCGTAGCGGCAGCGGTACTCCCCCGCCGTCCACTCCACCGGCCCGTCGGCCCGTGCCAACCCGTCCGACGGCGCGCCGAGTTGGTCGGTCACCTCGGCGGGCCAGTCGGCGGGCACGTAGCGCTGCCACGTCCGCCCCCGGGACGCCGTCGACCAGCTCAGCCGCCCCGCGAACCACTCCGAGCGGGTGGCCGGGTCCAACGCGGCCAGCTCGGCCCAGGTCACCCAACTCGCCTCGACCAGTCCGCCGTTGGACACCACGGCTCCAGCTGCTCGCGCAGCCCGGTGGCGGTACTCGATGCCGCCGTTGATGTCCGTGCTCACGGCCGCCCAGGCTAGCGGCGGCCCATCAGTCCCACCAGAAGCCCCAGTTGTTCGCACCGACCAGCCCCTCCGCGTACCCGGCCAGTCCCCCTTCGCCCTGGAAGACGTTGTCCGGGCAGAACGCCGCGTGCTCGGCCGCCACCCGCAGCGCCTGCGACCGGGAGGCCGGCGGCTCGGCGACGCTCAACTCCAGCGTGGCGGAGCCGACTTCGACGACCCGGGCGCCGAAACGCCGCTGCCAGTCGCGCACGACGGCGGCGATCTCGCCGCTGTCGCCGTGCCCGTTCGTGCCGTTCCAGCCGCAGGCGGCCAGCGCCTGCGCGCCGTCCTCCGCGCGTACCAGCCCGAGCCGCAGGCTCGGCCGGGCCCGCAGCAGCGCCCGGGCCAGGGCGTCGGCGCAGTCCTCCGGATCCCGGCGCGGCGGCGTGCCCGGGGAGGGGGCCGGGCTCGGGGCCGGGCCCGGCCACTCGGCGCCGAAGGGCGCCAGCTCCGCCAGCAGCTCCGCCCGGTCCTGCGGATCGCCGCTCGGGCACCACAGCACGGTGCTCTCCCACCAGGCGCGCAGCAGCGCCCCGGGGTCGTACCCGTCCGGCGCCGTCTCCCCCGCGGGTTCCAAGCCCAGGTCCCGCCCCTCCAGCGCCGGGACGTCCCGCCCCGGCGCCAGCAGCAGCGGCCACAGCCCCGACTGCGCGTGCTCCCGGTGCAGCCGCTGCCACGCCCCCTTCGGCGCCGGCCCGTCGCTCACCCACAGCCCGGGCGTCACCTGACGCCCCGGCAGCGGCGGTGCCGGACGGCGCTCGGCGCTGCGGTCGGGGAAGCGTCGGCGCAGGTCACGGAGGAGCTGGGAATCGATCACACGCCCACGGTAGGGGTACGCACCGACACCGCGCGGGGGCGAGTGTCGGTGCCCCGGGGTAACCTCCGTCCCGACCGTTGGGGAAGGAGAAACTGGTGAGGACCGTCGGCGACTTCGTTCCGCTGCTCGGACCGCCCGTACGCACGGGTGAGGGGCCGCTGGTGGCGCAGGTCGGCGCGGCCTGGTCGGTGACGTTCCCCGAGGACTTCGTCGCGATCGTCGGCGCGTACGGCGACTCGGCCGTCGCGGAGCGGCTCTTCCTCTGCGGGGCCCGCAGCCTGCGCTCGTACGCCGCCCTGATGGGCGGGGTGTTGGAGCAGTCCGGGCCGGTGCCCCACCGCGTCCTGCCGGCTGCCGGCGGTGCCCTGCTGTGGGGGAACACCATCGACGGCGACCAGTTCTTCCTGGTGCCGCGGCCCGACGGGAGGTGGACGGTGTCGGCGTTCCGCCGCCTCGACGCCGAGCACTGGTACGACTCCGACCTGGAGTTCGGCGACTGGCTGCACCGTGCGCTGACCGGCCGGGTGGCGGCGGACTGGCTCCCCCGCTGGACGGCGCTGCCGCACCGGGTCGAACCGGAGGACTGACCGCCGCGCCGGGGCCGGACGGCGGACCTAGGCTGGTGGGAGGGGTGCGGCGGGGTCTCGGACGCGGCCCCGGGGGTCCTGCGCGGTGTGCCTGGAGGTGGAGCATGCACGGCACGGCCACATCCGTGTCCGGTCCCGGACGGCTGGGGGTGCTGGCGGCGGTGGGGCTGCTCGTCGCGGGCGGGTCGCTCACGTCCGGGGCGGGGCCGGCCGTGGCGGCCGGCAGCGCGCCGGTGCGGGCCTGCCCCGCGCGGGCGAGCGCGCCGGGGCTGCCGCCGCCGGGCGCCGTACCGGCCGCGGTGGCGGTGCCGGACGGGGTGGTCGTGCCGGCGACGGCGGCGGTGTACGGCGCCCGGTACCCGGGCGAGACGTACTTCCTGGTCGCGCCGGCCGGCTGGACCTGCGACACCGTGTTCTTCGCCGGGGACGGCGGCCAGCAGGCCTACGTGCACCCCGGCGCCCCGGCCGCCGACCCGGCGGACACCCGCTTCGACGCGGTGGTGCGGGCCGTCTTCGTGAGCGGCGGCGCGCAGACGGACGTCGACCTGGCCTGCGGCCTGGTCCCCGCCGCCGGGGCCGCCCCCAACACCTGCGACGCCCCGGCCCGGCTGCCCGCGACCAGGGTGCACGCCGTGCCCACCCGGGCCCCGGGCCTGCTGCTGACCGCCGTCGGCGTCCCGGCGAACACCCGTGAGCCCAACCTGCCGACCACCGGCGGGCCGAACCGCACGGTCGCGCTGGTCACCTTCCAGTCCCCCGGCGGCCCGGCCCAGGAGATCAGCTGCACCGTCCCCGCGTCCGCCGCGTCCGTGCCGCTCTGCCAGGCCGCCCTGGGCCACCTGCTGGCGACCGGCGCGGCCGCCAAGCAGCTCTCCCGGGCGGACCTGGCGGCCGCCCTCACCGACCTGGACGGCTTCGTCGCCGGCTACCTCGCGCAGCCGTGACCCCGCAGGTCAGCCGGCCTGGGCGACGAGCAGCCGGACCAGGTCGACCGCCTCCTGGAGGCCGAGCCCGGGGTGGGCCCTGCGCACCTCTCGCACCGCCTTGACCTCGGCCGTGCGGGGGTCGATGCCGGCGGCCGCCAGCAGCGTGCGGGTCCGCGCCACCCCGTCGGGGCCGACGCCGGGCACGAAGTCCTCGACGAGGCCGAGCGCGCGGCGCAGGCCGGGGCGCTCCTCCTCGGCGGCGGTGTCCAGTGCGGTCTGCAGGGCCGTCCTGAGGACGTCGAGGTCGGAGGGCTTCGGGGTGTCGGACAGCGACTTGAACACGGTGGTCGACTCTTCTCTGATCGCGCTGGTTGTTCGGTCTTCAGGTCTTCGGGTCTTCGGGTCTTCGGTCTTCGAGGTCAGTAGGCGGTCTTCGCCAGGCGCTTGCGCTCACGCTCGGAGAGGCTGGAGCCGGACTCCCGGCGGGCCATCCGGCGCAGCAGCCCGGGGGCCAGCAGGAAGCCCGCGACGGCCCAGCACAGGAGCACGCCGATGGTCGGTAGGTACTGCCAACTGCCCGACACCTCAAGGGCCTTGGCGCTGTCGGGCAGGAGCGCGGAGCGCACGCCCTGGGCGATCCAGCGCAGCGGGAAGACCGAGCCGAGGATCTGCAGGGCGGTGGGCAGGTTGCGCAGCGGGGCGAAGGCGCCGGAGATGAACATCAGCCCGAGCATGGGCATCATGTAGAGCGCGAGCGCCTCGCGGGCCGGCGGCAGGAGTGCGCCGATCGCGGCGCCCATCGGGACGACGGCGGCGGTGCCGAGCAGCAGGACCCCGGCCAGGGTGAGCCACTGTCCGGGGGTGGCGGGCAGGTCGGCGTGCAGCAGCAGGGCGCCGCCGAACAGCAGCAGGAGGATCGAGGCGCCCATGGTGACCAGGACGAACAGCGCCTTGGCGACCAGGTAGGCGGGCATCGCCCCGGGTACGCCGCGCAGTCGCAGCAGGGCGCCGTCCTCGCGGTCGCCGGAGAGGAACTGGGGGACGGTCAGCAGGCCGAACATGAAGACGGTGGAGGCGATGCCGCCGGCCAGGCTCAGCTGGGTCAGACCGCCGTCGGAGGAGCTGGAGCGCCAGTAGGAGATGCCGAGGAAGACCAGCGGCGTGGTCAGGTAGGAGTACAGGTCCTTGCGGCTGCGCAGGATCTGGCGCAGTTCGATCGCACCGCGGCGCAGGCCGAGGACGTACGGGTTCACGGGCTTCACGGGGCCTCCGGCCGGTCCGTCGCAAGGGTGTTGCCGACCATGCCCAGGTAGGTGTCCTCCAGGCTGGGGCGGCGCACCTCCAGGTCGGGGATCGGCCCGCCGAGCCGCTGGTGCAGTTCCCACACGGTCTGCGAGGGGTCGGCGGTGCGCAGGCTGCGCGGGGTGCCGTCGGGTTCGCTCCAGCGCACCTCGGACTCGGCCCGGGCGGCCTCGGCGAGTTCGGCCAGGGTGCCGCAGGCGGTGAGCCGGCCGGCCTCCAGGATGCCGATCCGGTCGGCCAACTGCTGGGCCTCGGTGAGGTCGTGGGTGGTCAGCAGGATGGTGGTGGCGCGTTCGTCGCGCAGTTCGCGCAGCAGGGCGTGGAAGTCGCGGCGCGCCTCGGGGTCGAAGCCGGCGGTCGGTTCGTCCAGGAAGAGCAGTTCGGGGCGGCCGACCAGGCCGAGGGCAACGTCGAGGCGGCGGCGCTGTCCGCCGGAGAGGGTGGCCGCGGTGCGGTCGGCCTGGCCGGTCAGGCCGACCCGTTCGAGCAGTTCGGCCGGCTCGTAGGGGTCGGGGTAGTAGCGGGCCAGGTGGCCGAGGAGTTCGGCGACGCGCCAGCGGCCGTGGTCGCGGCTGGACTGCAGGACGATCCCGACCCGGGCGCGCCAGGCGGGGTCGTCGCGGGCCGGGTCGCGGCCGAGGACGGAGACCTCGCCGGCGGAGCGCAGCCGGTAGCCCTCCAGGATCTCGATGGTGGTGCTCTTGCCGGCGCCGTTGGGGCCGAGCAGGGCGAACAGTTCGGCGCGCTCGACCCTCAGGTCCAGGCCGTCCAGGACGTCCCGGCTGCCGTAGCGCATCCGCAGCCCGGAGGTCAGGATCGCCGGTGCCGCCCCGGGTCGTTCGTTTCCGGACCGGTCGGCCGCGGTGGTCTGCGGCGTCGGTGTCACGGTCATGTCTCTGCCTCCCCCTTGCACATGCCCGCCACGCTAGTACTTGCCGGGCGGGAAAGTAAATGCCAGGATCTCCGGTGCTGTCAGGAGCCTTCCGGGACCGGGGAGTTGGAGCACCAGGTGACCGTCCACGACATCGCCCCCGAGGACGCCCTCGCGTCCTTGCGCACCGCCGCCCGGGCCCGGGCGGCCGCCCGCCACCCCGGCCCGCTGCCGCCCTGGTACCCGGCCACGGCCGCCGGGCTGTTCGGGGCGGGCTTCGTACTGCTCGGCCTGTCGGCACTGCTGCCGGAGCGGCTCTGGCTGCCGGCCGCGACCCTTCAGCTGGCCGCGGCACTGCTCCTGGTCGGCCACGTGGCGGTCGGCCGGCGCGTCGAGCACCGCCCCGGCATCGTCCCGGCCGTCCCGTCCCCGGCCGTCCACCTGCTGCCGCTGCCGGCCGCCGGGGCGCTCGCCCTGCCGTTCGGCTGGGCCGGCTTCCTGCTCGCCCTCGGCGCCACCGGCGGGCTCGTCCACTTCCTGGTGCTGCGCCGCAAGCGGGCGCGGGCGGGCGCCAGATGAGCGCCGACCGGCCGGTGGCCCCGGCCTTCGACGAACTGATCCACCAGCCCACCCGGCTGGCCGTGGTGGCCTTCCTCTCCGGCTGCGCCGAGGCGGAGTTCCGCGCGGTGCGGGAGGGCTGCGGGGTGTCGGAGTCGGCGCTGAGCAAGGTGGCCGCCACCCTGGAGGCCGCCGCCTACCTGCGGATCCGCCGCGGCTACGTCGGCAAGCGCCCCCGCACCTGGCTGCGCCTGACCCCCGAGGGCCGCCACGCCCTGGCCTCCCACCTCGCCGAACTCCAACGCATCGCCGCCGACGCCACCGCCCTCGGCGCCGCCCTGGAACGGGAGACGACGCAGGCCTGACCGGCCTGGCAGGATCTCCGTGGCCGAAGATCCTCTTCGCGCCGGAACGGAACTCACCAAGGGGGCATGCCAGCGGTGGCAGATCTCAAAGTCACCTACGACGCGACGGCGGACGCCGCGTACGTCTACTTCACCGATCCGCAGGTCCAGGCCCTTTCCTCGCACTCGTACCCCTGCGATCCGGTGGCGGTCGACGGCATGATCAACCTCGACTTCGACGACCAGGGCCGCCTCATCGGCATCGAGATCCTGGACGCCCGCGCCAAGCTGCCCGCCTACCTGCTCGACTCGGCCGAGCACCTGGACGCCGACGGCGCCTGAACACGCCGAAACGGCCCTGTGCGCAGGAAGTCGGCCGGTCCGACTTCCTGCGCAGAAGATCCGGGTCATATCGCTGTTGGTTCGGCGGCCCCGGCCAACCTTGGCCGGGGCCGCCGTTGCTTTGCGCTTCCCAGAAGGGGGGTGGGCGGGCGGGCCCGCGACCTTGGGCGGGGGCCCGCCCATCTTGATCATTCGTTGGTTCCTGCATGACCTCCTCGCCGCTCCCTCGGGCGGCTCGGAGTTCTGGGCGTGCTTTCGTCTTCGGCCGCATTGCGTCCCCGCACGGGTCGATGGGGCAGCCGCGGCGAACGGGCCGGGGGCGGACGGGGGTTCAGCGGGGGCCGGGCCTTAGGGGGGAATTGGGGCTCCGGCGGCGCGTCGGGGCTCGGCCGTACTCCCCAGGTTGGATCTTGATCCCGTCCCCGCGCCGTACCTGGTGCGGGTACGCAGGACCAGAGACTGGAGGCACTCCTAGGCACCGACACAGAGGACTGGCATGGTTCTGCGAGACGGGCGAACGACTTCCGTGGTGACGACCGGGGCGGTGGCCGCCGTGCTGGCGGCGCTCACCCCCGCGACGGCGTTCGCGGCGGACGAACCGCCGCAGGCGTACGCGCGGCAGCAACTGCGGTGGGAGCGCTGCGATGCGGAGCACCCGGCGGCGTTCGAGTGCGCGAAGGTCACGGTGCCGCTGGACTACGGCGACCCCGCCGGCCGGACGATCGACATCGCGGTGTCGCGGGTGAGGGCGGGCGGTGCGAAGGAGCGGCACGGCGCGCTGCTGATCAATCCCGGGGGCCCGGGCGGCCCGGGGCTGACGATGCCCGTGGAGATGGAGCCGCTGCTGTCGGAGCAGGTGCGGGCGCGCTTCGACCTGGTCGGCTTCGACCCGCGCGGGGTCGGGCGCAGCGCGCCGGTCGACTGCGACCTGACGGCCGACGAGCGCGGCGTCCATCACCCGTACGCACCGGGGACGTTCGCGAAGGACGTGGCGCGGGCCCGGTCGGTGGCCGACAAGTGCTGGGCCAAGGCGGGGGACGTGCTGCCGCACATCACCACCCGCAACACGGCCCGGGACATGGACGTCATCAGAGCCGCCCTGGGCGAGAAGAGGATCTCCTACTTCGGGTACTCGTACGGCACGTACCTGGGCGCCGTCTACACCCAGATGTTCCCCCGCCGCGCGGACCGGTTCGTGCTCGACAGCGCGCTCGACCCGGCGCTCGCCTGGCGGCAGTCCTTCCGCGGGTGGTCGGCGGGGGCCGAACTCGCCTTCACCCGCTGGACGGAGTGGGCCGCCGCCCGCGACGCCTCGTACGGGCTGGGCGCCACCGCGGCGCAGGTCCGCACGGCGTACTGGGACCTGGTCGCCCGCGCCGACCGCACGCCCGTGCCGACCGCGGACGGGACGGCGCTGGATGGCGACGCCATCCGGTCCGGGTACGCCGCGTTCGTGCACGTCGAGGCCGCCACCCACTGGATCGTCGCACTGAAGGCCGCGGCGGCGGGCGGGCCGGCGGCCCCGGCGATGCCGGCGGGCGTCGCCTCGGACAACGCGGCCTCCGTCACCTGGGCCCTCTTCTGCGGCGACACCCGCAGCTGGCCGCGCGACCCCGAGCAGTACCGCCGGGACGCCGTGCGCGACCGGGCCAGGTATCCGCTGGCCGGCGACCTGGGGGCCACCGTCCAGCCCTGCGCGTTCTGGAAGCGGCCGGCCGCCGAGCCGGCCACCGTGGTGGACAACGACGTCAACGCCCTGATCGTGCAGAACCAGTGGGACCCGCAGGCGACGCTGGCCATGGCCCGGGGCATGCGGCGGGCCCTGCACGGCGCGCGGATGGTCACGGTGGCCGGCGGCGAGGGCCACGGCGTGGTGGTGGCGGGCCCGTCCTGCGCGGACGACACCGTCAACCGCTACCTGACCACCGGGCGGCTGCCCGCGAAGGACCTGACCTGCGGAGGCTAGCCGGCGGGGCTGGGCGGGGTTGTCGGAGGAGGGGAATATCGTCCGTCCTCGTCCACCGTGTCGATCCGGCGCCGCGCCGTTCGACCTTGGAGTGGAGGGGCCGGCAGGCGGCCCCGTCGAGGAGGTCGAGATGGCGAAGTACATGCTGATCATGCGGGGCACCGACGAGTCGACGGCGACGATGACGGCGACGCCGTTCGAGGAGATGCTGGAGACCGTGGGCCGGTTCAACGAGGAGCTGATCCGGGCCGGTGTGCTGGTGGCCGCCGAGGGCCTGGACGACCCGTCGCAGGGCGTGGTGGTCGACTACAGCGGGGAGACGCCGGTGGTCACCGACGGCCCGTACGGGGAGACCAAGGAGCTGTTCGGCGGCTTCTACCTGATCGACGTCGCCTCGAAGGAGGAGGCCGTCGAGTGGGCCAGGCGGATGCCCGCGATCCCCGGCTCCAAGTGCGAGATCCGCCGGGTGCCGGGCATCGACGAATTCCCGCAGGACAACGAGTGGATCGTGAAGGAGCGGGCCTGGCGCGAGCGGACCGGCCAGCTCTGATGCCCGCACCGACTGACGGCCCGCCGGGCGCGGAGGCCGCCCGGCGGGCCGTCGAGGCGGTGTGGCGGATCGAGGCGCCGCGGATCGTCGGCGCGCTCGCCCGCTGGACCGGGGACTTCGCGCTGGCCGAGGACGTCGCCCAGGAGGCGCTGGCGGAGGCCCTGGTCGGCTGGGCCCGCGACGGCGTCCCGGCCGGCCCGGTGGGCTGGCTGCTGGCGACGGCGCGGCGCCGGGCCGTGGACGCCTTCCGCCGCGCCTCGGCGCTGGGCGAGCGCTACGCCGCACTGGCCGGCCCGCTGGCCGAGGGCGAGTTCAGCACCGGCGCGGCGGGCGCCCCGCCCGGCCCGCCGGACCTGCCGTTCGACCCGGACCGGGTGGACGACGACGTGCTGGCCCTGATGTTCACCGCCTGCCACCCGGTGCTCTCCCCCGAGGCCCGGGTGGCGCTGACCCTGCGGGTGGTGGGCGGCCTGTCCAGCGAGGAGGTCGCCCGGGCGTTCCTGGTGCCGGTGCCCACCGTCCAGGCCCGGATCACCCGCGCCAAGAAGACCATCGCCGCCGCCCGGGTGCCCTTCGGGCTGCCGCCCCCACGGGAGCGGCGGGCCAGGCTGGGCGCCGTGCTGAGCGTGCTGTACGTGATCTTCACGGAGGGTTCGACGGCGACGGCCGGCGAGGACCTGCTGCGCCCCGACCTCGCCTACGAGGCGGTGCGGCTGGCCCGGATGCTGGCCGCGCTGCTGCCCGCCGAGCCGGAGGTGCACGGGCAGCTGGCCCTGTTCGAGCTGACCGCCTCGCGCTTCCCGGCCCGCACCGGCCCGGACGGGGAGGCGGTGCTGCTGGAGGACCAGGACCGGCGGCGCTGGGACCGCTCGGCGATCCGCCGCGGCCTGGCCGCGCTGGGCCGCGCCGCCGCCCCGGGGCGGGGCCTGGGGCCGTACGGGCTGCAGGCGGCGATCGCCGCCTGCCACGCGGGGGCGGCCTCGGTCGCGGAGACCGACTGGGAGCGGATCGTGCTGCTCTACGAGGCGCTGGGCCGGGTGGCGCCCTCGCCGGTGGTCGAGCTCAACCGGGCGGTGGCCGTCGCGATGGCCGAGGGGCCGGGGCCGGCGCTCGCCCTGGTCGACGAGCTGGCCGTCTCCGGCCGGCTGTCCGGCTCGCACCTGCTGCCTGGGGTGCGCGGGGAGCTGCTGACCCGGCTCGGGCGCACCGTCGAGGCCCGGGCCGAGCTGGAGCTCGCCGCCCGGCTGTGCCGCAACGTGCGCGAGCGGGCGGTGCTGCTGCGCAAGGCCGACGCCCTCGACACCGAAGGGTAACCGGACGGCGACACACGGGAGTTGAGTACGGGAGCGGATTGCGGGGCGTAGCGGTGCCGGGCCAGGGTGTGGTCCGGCACCGCGATCCCGAACGCTGACCATTCCGAGAGGACCCACCGGCCGGTGAACAGCTCCACGTACGTCCTGGGCCATCTGCTGAGCCTGCCCGGCCAGGCCCTGGAGGCGGGCCGCCGGGCCTGGCCCACCGACCGGCGGCTGCGCGCCCTGGCGGACTCCCCGCCGGCCCGGGCCGCACGGGAGGCGGAGCGGCGGCGGATCGAGCGCGCGGTGGCGGCGCTGGGGGCGGTGGCGGGGGTGGAGCACCTGCTGACCCGGATCAGCGACCACTGCGACCGGCCGCAGGCCTTCGACATCCACGCCCCCGGCCCGCAGGGGCGCCTCGCCCTGGTCTGCCGGATGCGCGCGAGCGCCTACTTCGCCACCCGGGAGGACCTCACCGTGCTGCTGCCCCGGATCGGGGCCGCGGGTCTGGCCGCGGGCCTGGCCGCGTGGGGCTCCCCGGGCGAGCGGACCGGCACCGTCGAGTACGCGCTGCGCTGGGAGGGCGCCGAACACGCCGAGGACGGCTGGCGGCTCGACCCCGACGGCTGGCGGATGACCGGCCCCCATCTGAGCAGCCCGGACGCCGCCCTGCACTGGGACCTCAGGGACTCCGCCACCCTGCGCCCGGACCCGCACTGGGAGCGCGTCGGCAGCCGGGTGCGCCTGGACAACGAGCAGAGCCCGCCGGAGGCGGACGCGGCCGAACTGCTGCGCGCCGCCCGGGCCGGCGGGCGCGGCCTGGTCCTGCAACTGGACCTGCGCACCGACTGGCGCGCGGCCTGCACGTACTACACGGCGCGGCGCGGCGGCCCGGCCTGGCGCGGGCGGAACCAAAGCGGGAACAGCGGGCACGGGCCCGCCTGACCGTACGGGGCCGCGAGAGCCGCACGGTCGGGCGGGGTCAGCCGTTCAGCACTGGGGGCGGCGGCCGTGGTTGGCCCCGCGCCTGGCCCGGGCCTTCTTCTTGCGGCGGCGCTTCGACGACATGGCGACTCCTCTCGCAACCGGCCCCGAGGCTCCCCGGGTCTCCCCGGGTCTCCCCCGGTCTTCCACCGTTCCACACCCCGCCCGTCCCGGCCCGTCGAGCGAGCCCCGCACCGGGCCCCGCACCGGCCCCACCGGACCACCCGCCCGCCCCGACGGACCGGCCCGATGATCACCGGCGGGGAGCTGCCGCGCCGCCCGCCACCGGTCGGTGGCCGCGAAGGCGGGCAGGAGCAGGCAGCAGCAGCCAGGAGAAGGCAGCGGCGGACAGCACACCAACGACCCTGCGGTGCAGCGCCCTTGGGGCGGTCTCTAGGGTGGGCGGCATGAAGCCCGCCCTGGTCCTCGCCGCCGCCCTGGCCCTGTCCTCGGCCGCCGTTCCCGCCGCCGCCGCGGCCTCCGCCGCGACCTCCCCCGCGCCCGACCCGCTGGATCGCTTCCAGCACCAGAACCTCGCCTGGTCCCCGTGCCAGGATGCGCAGTTGGCCGCCGCCGGCGCCCAGTGCGCCACGCTCACCGTCCCGCTGGACTACCGCACCCCGCAGGACGGCCGCACCCTCGCACTCGCCGTCTCCCGGATCCGCGCCGCCGACCCGGCCGGGCGGCGCGGCATCCTGCAGACCAACCCGGGCGGGCCGGGCAACCGCGGGCTGGACCTGCCGGTGGCGCTGCGCGCCCGGCTGGCACCGGCCGCGGCCGCCCGCTACGACCTGATCGGCATGGACCCGCGCGGGGTAGGCGCCAGCGGCGGCCTGGACTGCGGCCTGAACCGGGGCAGTTGGCTGCGCTCGGTGGGCGGCGACCTGTCCGGCTTCCCGGAGGCCTGGCGGCTGGCCAAGGCCGACGCCGACGCCTGCTGGGCCAAGTACCCGGACCTGCTGCCGCACCTGACCACCCGCAACACCGCCCGGGACATGGACGTGCTGCGCGCGGCCCTGGGCGAGCAGCGCACCTCCTTCTTCGGGCAGTCCTACGGCGGGCTGCTGGGCGCGGTGTACGCCCAGCTGTACCCGCAGCGGGTGGACCGGCTGGTGCTGGACAGCGCGCTGGATCCGGCCCGGTTCGGGGTGGGGGCGTTCCAGGACATGGGCGCGGCCAACGAGCGGGCGCTGGACGACTTCGCCGCCTGGGCGGCGCCGCGCAACGGCACGTACGGGCTGGGCGCCGACCCGGCGGCGGTGCGGGCCACCGTGGAGGGGCTGGTGCGCCGGGCCTCGGCGGCGCCGATCGCGGTGGACGGCTTCCGGCTGGACGGCGCGCTGCTGCCGGTCCTGCTCTCGGTCTGCCAGGGGGACGACCGGGACAGCGCCGACTACGCGGACGTGCTGCGGCAGTTGCTGGACGCGGCCGACGGCAAGCCGGTGCAGGTGTCGCCGGCGCTGCACGAGCTGCTGACGAGTGTGCTGGCCCCCGACCCGGGCGCCGGGGCCGATCTGGCGGGCGCGATGGCCTACCTGTGCGACGACGTCGCCGCGCCGCGCTCGCCCGGGTGGTACCGCGCCGCCGTCCAACGCGCCCTGCCCGCCGAGCCGGTGTTCGGCCCGGTGTTCAACGGTCCGACCCCGTGCGCGAGTTGGCGCGGCGTCCCGCAGGAGCCGTTCGTCCGGGTGCACAACGCGGTGCCCGCGCTGCAGATCCAGGCCACCGGTGACACCCACGCCCCGTACCCGGGCGCCCTGGCCCTGCACGCCCGGCTGACCGGTTCCCGGCTGCTCACCGTCCCCGGCCGGGTGCACACCGTCGTCCTCAACGGGTACAGCGACTGCGCCCAGCGAGCGGTGGACGCCTACCTGTCGGACGGTACGCTGCCGGGCGCCGACGCCTCCTGCTGAGCCGGGCGGGCTCGTGACGTCGGGGGGTGCGGGCCGCGCGGCCCGCACC